>JBIOJK010000084.1:0-16299 GCA_044450765.1 Myxococcota bacterium
CGACGTCCGTCACCGGACCCGCGGCCGCCGTCCACAAGTCACTCCTCGCGCGCGCTCGCGCGCGCCCGCGGCGCCCCCCGCCGAGATCTCCGGCGTGCGCATCAGCGTCTCCTCGACCCGCACCCTCAGGCCGAGCGCCTCGATCTCGCGCGCGAGCGCCGCGTCGCGCTGGTCGATCACCATGCCGCGGCAGAAGCCGCGGTAGAGGCGGGCGACCCCGGTCGCCGAGACCTCGGCGCCCACCGCCCGCAGCAGGCGATCCGCGGGTCCTTTCACCGGCGCGCCCGCGATGATCGGCGAGACCGACACCGCATCGTGTCGCGCCTCGAGGGCCGCGCGCACGCCGGAGACCTCGAGGATGGTGCCGATCGAGACCAGCGGATTCGACGGGCAGACGAGCACGACCTCGGCCGCGGCCAGCGCGTCGAGCACGCCCGGGGCGGGCGGCGCCGCGGCGGCGGCGGACAGATCGAGCGCCGCGACATCGTCGGGCGCGCCGTCGCGCACCATGTACTCCTCGAAATCGCTGCGCGCGCCGTCGCGACGGACGACGACGGTCGGGGCCGGGCGGTCGCTCATCGGCAGCAGCTCGACGCGCAGCCCGAAGGCGGCTGCGATCTCGCGAGTGACTTCCGACAGGGTGGCGCCCGCGCGCATCCGCTCCGTGCGCTGGATGTGAGTCGCGAGATCGCGGTCGCCGAGCCGGAACCAGACGTCGCGGCGCAGGCGGCGCAGGGCGTCGAGACACCCCGTGGTGTCGCCGTCGAAGCCCCAGCCGGTCTCGCGATTCACGACCCCGGCGAGCGTGTAAGTGACGATGTCGAGATCCGGGCAGACGCGCAGGCCGAAGAAGTCGCGGTCATCGCCCGTATTCACGACGATCGCGAGCTCCTCCTGTGGCAGCACGCGCACGAGGCCCGAGAGAAAGCGCGCGGCTCCGACTCCGCCGGCGAGCGCGACCACGCGGCGCGCCATCGGCGCTAGTGCTCGGCTTCCGTGCGCAGCGCGGCCAGCTCCGCTTGCAAGCGGGGCAGCCGCTCCGAGATCTCGCGCACGCGTGGATCTGCCGCGAGCTCGGCGCTGTCCCATCTCGGCGTCGAGATCAGCTGGCGCAGCGTCTCGCGATCGCGCTCGATCTGCCCCTCGATCTGCGCGATCTCACCCGCGCGCGGGTCGGCACTGCGGCTCGGCATCGCAGTCTCGACGCCGGGCGCCGCGGGGAGCGGAGCAGCGGCGGGCGGGCTCGCCTGCGGCTCGCTCGACTGCGGCACAGCCTGCGTCGCCGGAGCGGCCGCCGGCGCGGAGGTCGGCTCGGGCGAGCCCTCGCTCGGCGGCGGAGGCTCGACGGCGGGAGCCGGTGGCTCGGGCTTCGGCGCCGGTGCGGGCGGTCGCGCGCTGCTCGGGTTCGAAATGGTGGTGCGCGGCGGCGGGATCACTTCCGCCGAGCCGCGGAACTGGCGCGGGATCGCGTCCCGGCTCGTCGCGTAGTGGGTCGCGCCGGTGTCGTCCACCCAGCGGTACACGTCCGCGCGCGCGACCGACGGAACGGCGCCGAGCGCCGCCGCGAGAAGCAGTCGAAGCGCGACGCGGAACACGCGGCGATTCTAAGTGGGCATCTGCCTCGGTTCAACCGAACCCACGCGTGTGCCGCGCGCTTCTCGCAGCTCGTGCAGCGCGTTCACATCGGGCGCTCGTTCAGCGGAGTCATTCGGCTTTTGGCGGCGGCACGCGGCTTGCTCAACGCGCCGCCATGCTCCGAGTCGCAGTCACCTTCGCGGCGCTGATCCTGGCCGACGCGGTCGTGCCGGACTGGGACGGCATCGCGCCGCCCGCACGCCCCACGCGGCTCGCGACTCACGCGGGGTCGATCTTCCTCGGCACCGAGTCGGGGCTGTACCGGCGCTCGGCAAACGACTCGGGCGGCTGGTCGCTGGTGCTCGGCTCCGAGCCGATCGCGGATCTCGCGAGCGCGGGCCCGGAGCTGTTCATCGCGACTCCCGCGGGGCTGTGGGTGTGGACCGCCGAGCGCGAGTCCGCGCAGCGGCTCTCGCTCGGCGCGGGCGGGTCGGCGTCCGGGATCGCGGTCGACGACGCCGGCGCCGTCTGGGTCGCGACCGCGGCTGGGTTGTTCCGGCGCGCGCCGGGCGCGCTCGAGTTCGCGCGCGACGAGAGCGTGCCCGCCGGACAGATCGATGCGGTCGCCTGCGCGGGCGGCGAGGTCTGGGTCGGGCTCGCGGGCGCGCTGTACTCGGGTGGGGGAGAGCGCGGCTTCACGCGGCGCCTCACCGGCGTCGAGGAAGGCTGGTGGCAGCTGCGCGGAGCCGTCCGCTCGGGCGACGTTACACTGCTCGGTGTTGCGAGCGGGCTGTGGCGCATCGACCGCGCGGGCTCGCGGCAGCTCGAGCTCGGCGTCGGCCAGATCTACCGGCTCGCGCGCGCGGGGGAGCGGATCTTCGTCGCTGCGGAGCGCGGCCTCTACCGCTACGCGATCGGCGAGCTCGGCACGGGGGCGGGCAGGCAGACGCTCTCGGTCGAAGCGCTCGGGCTCGGCGTCGAGGGCGACCGGCTGCTGATCGCGACCGACCGCGGGCTCGCGGCGCTCGCGCTCGAGACCGGCGACGCGCGAGTGACTCCCGCGCCGGCGCGCGCGCTGGACCGGCACGCGCACGCGCGGCGCGTCGCCGAGCTGCAGCGCGCCGTGCTCGAGTACCAGGAGATCGCGCCGGCTCGGCTCCGCGAGATCGAGCGGCGCGCGCGCTGGAAGGGGCTCTATCCCGAGCTGCGCGCCGGCGGCGGACTCGACCGCGACGGCGCCTGGGACGCCGCCCAGAACGAGACCTTCACGACCGGGGCGCTCCACCACCTTTCGGACGCGGACCACACCGATCACCACGGCTACGACGCCGCGGTGACGCTCACCTGGCAGCTCTCGGACTTCGTCTCGCCCGACGATCCGCTCGCGGTGTCGCGCGAGCGCCGGCTGGTGGTGTCGCTGCGCGACCAGGTCCTCGAGCGAGTGAATCACTTGTACTTCCAGCGCCTGCAGGTGCTCGGCCAGATCGAGGTGCTCGCGAGCGACGACGGCGCCAGGCGCGCGGAGCTCGAGCTCGCCGCAGCCGAGATCGCCGCGCAGCTCGACGCCTGGAGCGGCGGCGCGTTCTCGCGCCTCGAAGACAGCTCACCCCTCGAAGATCAGAGGGAACCCTGATGAAACTCGCGCGAACACATCTCCTCGCGGCCGCGCTGGTCGCGGCCGCTGGCTTGCCGGCGGCGAAGGCCGCTGCCGTCGAGATCAGCGAGCTCTTGTACGACGCAACCGGAGCGGACAACGGCAAAGTCTTCGTCGAGCTCTGGGGTGCGCCGGGCACCTCTCTGGAGGGCTACACGATCGAGGGCGTGAACGGCGCCGACGGCGCGGTCGGCCCGACCCTGACGCTCTCCGGGGCGATCCCCGCCGACGGATTCTTCGTCGTCGCGGACACCGATGGCACCTCCTCGCAGGTCGCCAACGTCGACCTGACCTTGAACTTCGACTTCCAGAACGGGCCCGACTCGATCGTCCTGCGCAACCAGCTCGGCGCCGTGCTCGACTCACTCGGCTACGGCGTGTTCGGCGCGACCGACATCTTCGCGGGCGAGGGCCATCCCGCGCCGGGCGCCGCGGCCGGTCAGAGCCTGGCCCGTGTGTTCGCCAACCGCGACACGAACGACAACGCCGCCGACTTCGTCCTGCTCGACGTTCCGACGCCCGGCAGCGGGCCGCTCGCGACTCCCGAGCCGAGCGCGGCCGTTGCGCTCGCGGTCGGGCTGTGCGGACTCAGTGTCGCTCGCCTGCGCTCCCGATCTCCCTCGGCGGTCCGCTAGGGCCGTCCCCCCTGATGTCCCGGCTCCGCGCAAGCGGAGCCGGGACATCTCTTGCGGCGCCCGCTGCGCCTGCGCGGGGCATCGGGCCCGCAGGCCCACGTCGGGCCGCTCCTCACAAAGTCACGCCGGGGGTCCGATACGTTGCGAGCGCTTGGGGCGTCTCGCACAATCGGTCGCGGAGGGGTGGAGAGGAAATGGTCGGCGGTTTCAACACGAACATCCGCTACCGGGGACACATCTTTCACGTCCAAACCGAGGACGGCGGAAAAGAGAGTCCCAGCATCATCACGCTCTTGTATTCCGGGGGTGCGATCCTCTTCTCGAAGAAGACGAGCTATGCGGACCAAGTCGGCGCCGAGGATCGCGAAGCAGTCGTGAGACAGCTGATGGAGGCGCAGCACAGCTCGATGGTGCAGGCGCTGAAGTCGGGCAAGCTCGACGACAAGCTCGGCCTCGTCTCGCCCGACGCGGTCACCAATCCGTCTGCGGGGATGTCGTCGCCGGCGGCCGAGTTCGGCGCCGGCGTGATCACGCGCCGCACGCTCGACGAGGTGGTGCTCGCGCACTTGGCGAGCCGCTAGTCCGTCCGTTTCGCCTCCCCTCCGTCGGAGGCGCGCATGATCCAGATGTACCACGTCGACCTGCGCTACGCGGGCGGCACGTATGGTCTGCGCGACATGTCACTCGTGCTCGAGCGCGGTGACTTCGTGTTTCTCACCGGCGCGAGCGGCGCCGGCAAGACGTCGCTGCTGCGGTTGCTGTTCGGCGCCGAGAAGCCGAGCGCGGGGCAGATCCTGGTCGCCGGCCGCAACATCACCCGGCTCTCCGCCGCGCAGATCCCGCAGCTGCGCCGCGAGATCGGCGTGATCTTCCAGGACTTCAAGCTGCTCAGCGAGCGCTCGGTCTTCGAGAACGTCGCGATCGCGCTCGAGATCGCGGGTGTCTCGCGGGGCGAGATCCGCACGCGCGTCTGGAGCATGCTGAAGCGCCTGGGCCTCGGGCACCGGATCGATCACAAGCCGCGCATGCTCTCGGGCGGGGAGCAGCAGCGCGTGGCGATTGCGCGCGCGCTGGTGAACGACCCGCCGCTGCTCCTGGCCGACGAGCCCACGGGCAATCTCGATCCCGCGCTCGCGCTCGACATCATGGACATCATCGCCGACGCGCACGCGCGCGGAACCACGGTCGTCGTGGCGACCCACGACCCCGCGCTGCTCGAGCGCTACCGGCACCGGCGCGTCGTGCTCGACGGCGGTCGGCTGGTGTCGGCGCGCAGCCCGGACGAGTTCGCGAGCGAGCTCCGACATCTGGGGGCGACGCGCGCTTGATGGACGTGCGACTCACTCGCCGCATCCGCGCCGCGCTGCGCTCCGGCGCGCGCGGGGCCAGCGAGCGCCCGCTCGTGTTCGCGCTCGCGGTCGCGACGATGGCCGGCGGTCTGCTCGTGCTGGGCGCGTACATGCTGGTCGTGGCGAATCTGCGCGGAGTGCTCGCGCGCGCGGGCGCGGACCTGCGGCTGGTCGCGTTCACGGAGCTCCACGGCGCCGCCTCGGCGGGCGAGGTCAGCGCGCTCGAGGCGCGCATCCGCGCGCAGGACGGCATCGGCGACGTCGTGTATGTCGCGCCGGACCAGGCCCTCACGCGCTTGCGCGGGGACCTCGGCCAGGACTCGGGCGTGCTCGACGGGCTCGATCACAATCCGCTGCCGGGCTCGTTCGAGATCGCGCCCCCGCCCGGGGTGCGCGACCCGGCGCAGCTTCGCGCGCTGGCGGATCGGATCGCATCGCTGCCGGGAGTCACCGAGGTGCGCTGGGGCGAGCCCTGGGTCGAGGGCTACGCGCGGGTCGTGCGCGTCGCGGAGTGGCTCGGCGTCGGTCTCGGCGGGTTCCTGTTGCTGATCCTGGGGGCGATCGTCTCGAGCACGGTGCGCCTCTCGCTCCACGCGCGCGCCGACGAGATCCAGATCCAGCGCCTGGTCGGCGCGGGCGGCTGGTTCGTGCGGCTGCCTTTCTGTCTCGAGGGCGCGCTGCAGGGCATGCTCGCCGCCGCGCTCGCGCTCGCGCTCCTGCGCGGTCTGTTCGCGCTCGGGCTGCCGCTGCTCGGCGGCGCGCTCTCGTGGGTGCTCGGCGGCCAGCCCGCGGTGTTCTTCGGCGCGGGCGAGAGCGCGGCGCTGGTGGGGCTCGGCGTCCTGCTCGGCCTGGGCGGCGCGCTGGCGTCGCTCGTGAACCTGGACGAGCGCGCGTGACACGATTCAGTGTAGTGGCGGGCGGCGGCCTGGCGCTGCTGGTCGCCTGCGCGCCGGCCGCCGCGCGCGCGCAGGCCTCGCGGCTCGAGCAGCTGCGCGCCGAGCTCGAGGCGCGCGAGGCCAAGGCGCGCGAGCTCGGCGCACAGGCGGAGGGCTATCTCGGCGAGATCGAAGCCGTGGACCGCGAGCTCGCGGAGACACGCATCAGCGCGCGCCTCCTGCGCGCGCGAGAGCGCGAGGCGGGCGACGAGCTCGTGGAGGCGCGCCGCGGCGCCGATCGCTCGGCGCGCGCGCTCGCGGACACGGAGCGCGGGCTCGATGCGCGGCTGGTCGCGCTCTACAAGTGGGGCGCGACGGGTGGACAGAGCTCGCTCTTCGCCGCCGGTGACTTCATGAGCTTCGCCCGCCGCGGCGAGGGTCTGGCGCGGATCGTCGCCGAAGACCGCGACTTGTTCGCGCGCCACGCGCGAGCGCGGGCCGAGTTCCAGGCCAGCCGTGCGCGGAGCGAAGCGCTGCTTCGCGAGGTCGGCGAAGCGCGCCGCGAGGCGAGCGCCCGCGAGCAGAAGGCGCGCGAGCGCCTGGTGCAGCGGCGGAACCTCGTGGCGAGCTTGCGCACGCGCGCCGCGCGCGAGGAAAAAGCGGCGGGCGAGCTGCGCGCTGCCGCGGCACACCTGGAGGAGACGCTGCGCCGCATGCCGACCTCGCTGCCCGCGGCCCGCGGCGCCGGTCTGGCGCGCGGCAGGACGCCTCGACCGCTGGCGGGGCGGGTCCGCGCCGGCTTCGGCCGCCAGATCGACCGCGAGTTCAAGACCGAGACCCTGCGCACCGGCATCGAAATCGCCGCGCCGGCGGGCACTCCGGTGGCGGCGATCGCGCCCGGCCGCGTTCTTTTCGCCGGCTGGTTCCGGGGCTACGGGCAGATGATCATCCTCGACCACGGCAGCGGAGATCTGAGCGTCTCGGGCTATCTGGACGAGGTTCACGTGGCGGCGGGCGACAGTGTCGCGGCCGGTCAGCCGATCGGATCGGTGGGGGAGACTGGATCGGCGTCGGGACCCGGGCTTTACTTTGAGATCCGTCACGACGGAAAGGCCGTCGACCCCCTGCTCTGGCTCGCGAAGTGAGCCTCAATCTGGAAAGGCATCCATGAGCACGCAACGCACCCGGCTCGCGGCGGTCGCGCGCATCGCACTTCCGATCGCGCTGCTCGCCGCGCTGATCGCCGGCGGCGCCTCGACCCTGCGCTCCAGCACGACGGGTCCGAGTTACGAGGACCTCGCCCTACTCACAAATGTGTTGCACCTGGTGCGGCAGAACTACGTGAAGGACGTCGACGAGCACAAGCTGGTCGAGGGTGCGCTGAAGGGCATGCTCGACACACTCGATCCGCACACGTCCTACTTGTCGAAGGACTTGTACAAGGAAGTGCAGCGCGACACGAAGGGCGAGTTCGAGGGTCTCGGCATCGAGATCACCAAGGGCGATGGCGACAAGTCGGAGGGCTTCGTCTCGGTGGTTTCGCCGATCGACGGCACGCCGGCCGCGCTCTCGGGCATTCGCGCGAAGGATCAGATCGTCGCCGTCTGCCCCGACGGAACCGACAAGACCTGCAAGTCGACGGCGGACATGAATCTGCTCGAGGCCGTGAAGATGATGCGCGGCCCGCGCGGCACGAAGATCCTGATCCAGGTGCTGCGCACCGGCTGGACCGCGCCGAAGCCGTTCGTGATCAAGCGCGCGTCGATCCGCGTCTCGAGCGTCACGCTCCACATGCTCGACAAGGACATCCCGTACGTCCGCATCTCGCAGTTCCAGGAGCGCACGGCGCCGGACTTGGAAGAGGCGCTCGCCAAGGCGCACCAGATGGCCGGCGGGAACTTCCGCGGTCTGGTGCTCGACCTGCGCGACAATCCCGGCGGGCTGCTCGACCAGGCCGTGAAGGTCGGCGACCTCTGGATCGACGACGGCATGATCGTCTTCTCCGAGGGCCGCGGCGGCGGCAACCGCATGGAGTGGCACGCGAAGAAGGAAGGGACCGAGCCGGAGTACCCGATGATCGTGCTGGTGAATGGCGGCAGCGCCTCGGCCTCGGAAATCGTCTCGGGATCGCTCCAGGACCACAAGCGGGCGCTCGTGCTCGGCACGGAGACGTTCGGCAAGGGCTCCGTGCAGACGATCATCCCGCTCGAGGACGGGTCGGGTCTGCGACTCACGACCGCGCTCTACTACCTGCCGAGCGGCCGCTCGATCCAGGAAGTTCGCGTGCAGCCGGACGTGGTCGTCGAGCCCTACAGCGAGGCGGAGCTCCAGGCGCAGAAAGAGACGAAGGAGCAGCCGCGCCACGCGATGAGCGAAGCCGACCTCGAGGGCCACTTCAGCTCGCAGCAGAAGGCGAAGCAAGCGCCCGAGCCGGCGCCCGAGCCCGCGCCCGCGCCCGCGACAGAGTCGGACACGCCCGACGGCGGCAGCCCGGACGTGAAGGAAGCGCGCTTCGTGAAGCAGCTCGATTCCGACCGCCAGCTCTCGCGCGCGCTCGACCTGCTGAAGAGCTGGACGGTGTTCTCGAAGCTGCACTCCGAAGGCGGCGCATAGCCCGCGCCCGAGAAGTCGCGACGACCGCCGCCGGCTGACCCACCGACCCCGAGGCTGACTGACTCGGGTTCGGCGACGCCGGGAACGCGCGGCTCTCTCGTCATCCACTTCGGGTCCAGGTAAGGTGCGCTCGTGCCCGTGTCTGCGGACCCTGGGGACGGTGTCCCCGTGCTCTCTGTCCTGGAGCTGATCGAGCTCCTGCGGGGGTCGCTGCGCGACGAGTGGGGCGAAGTCTGCGTCGAGGGCGAGATCGCGTCGCTGTTCCGCTCGCGACCGGGGCACCTCTACTTCGACTTGAAGGAGGCGGGCGCGCTGCTCCGCGCGGTGATGTTCCGCGGCTCGCAGCTCGAGCGCGCGTTCGAGCCGCGGGACGGAATGTTGGTGCGCGCGCGCGGAAGGCTCGATCTCTACGCGGAGCGCGGTGCGCTGCAGCTGGTCGTGTCCTCGCTCGCGCCGTGTGGCGAAGGGGCGCTGCGGATCGCCTTCGAGAGACTCCGTGCGACGCTCGCGGCCGAAGGGCTGTTCGACGCCGAGCACAAGCGGCCGCTGCCGTTTCTGCCCAGGCGCATCGGGCTCGTGACCAGCGCGCAGGGCGCGGCGATTCACGACTTCCTGCGCGCGCTGCGCCGCCGCTGCCCCGCCGTCGAGGTCGTGCTGTTCGACGCGCGCGTGCAGGGCGAAGGGGCGTGGCGGGAGCTCGTGCGAGGTCTGCACTTGCTCGCGGCGCGGCCCGGCGTCGAGGTGATCGTGATCGCCCGCGGCGGCGGGTCACTCGAGGACCTCTGGAACTTCAACCGCGAAGAGCTCGTGCGCGCGATCTTCGAGCTCGAGACTCCGGTCGTCTCCGCGGTCGGCCACGAGGTCGACTGGATGCTCACCGATTTCGTCGCCGACGCGCGGGCGGCGACGCCGACCGCGGCCGCGGAGCTGGTCGCGCCGGACGCGTCGGCGCTGCTCCAGCACATCGACGCGCTCGAGGCGCGCATGAGTCGGCGCGCGCGCGCGCGGCTGCGCGAGCTGGCTCAGAGAGTCGATGCGCTGCGGCGCGCGCTGGTCCATCCGGCGCAGCGGCTGCGCGAGCTGCGCCGCCGACTCGGCGAGCTCGGCGGGCGCCTGGTCAGCGCGGTCGAGCGCGCGCGCGAGCGCGGCGCGGCGCAGCTGGCGGCGCTCGCGGGGCGCCTCGAGGCACTCTCTCCGCTCGCCGTGCTCGGCCGCGGCTACGCGCTCGCCTCGCGCGAGGCGGACGGGCGGGTGCTGCGAGCGCCCGCCGATGCGGCGCCCGGAGACGCTA
The DNA here is from genome assembly GCA_044450765.1 of Myxococcota bacterium. GTDB lineage: Bacteria > Myxococcota_A > UBA9160 > SZUA-336 > SZUA-336 > VGRW01. The sequence goes on from JBIOJK010000084.1 coordinate 9,993, forward strand.
TCCTGCTCCGGCTCGCGCACGGGCGAATCCGCGCTACGGTGCGCCAGTCCGAGGGCGAGCCCGAGGGCGATCTCTAGACGGAGGGCCGCGACGGAGATGGCGACGAGCCGCGCCACACCAGAGCCAGACGGGGAGCCCCGTTTCGAGGCGAGCCTGGCATCGCTCGAGGCCCTGGTCGCGCGCTTGGAGAGCGGCGAGCTCGAGCTCGAGCAGGCGCTCGCCGCCTTCGAAGAGGGCGTCGCGCTCGCGCGCCGCTGCTCGAGCCGGCTCGAAGCCGCCGAGCTGCGCATCCGCAAGCTGGAAGAGGGCGGTGCCGGTCCGACCGAGCGCGACTTCGATCCCGGAGACGACGCGTGAAGGGGGAGCCCGACCTCGAGCGCTTCCTCGACGACTGCTGCGCGCGCGTCGATGCATATCTCGACGAGCATCTGCCGCCGGCGGACGAGCCCCCCGCGATTCTGCACGAAGCGATGCGCTACGCCGCCTTCTCGGGCGGAAAACGGCTGCGACCCGTGCTCGTCTTCTCGGCGGCTCACGCGTGCGGGCTTGCGCCCGAGCGCGCAGCGCCGCTCGCCGCTGCCGTCGAGCTCGTCCACACTTACTCGCTGGTCCACGACGACCTGCCGGCGATGGACGACGACGATTTGCGGCGCGGCCGGCCGACGGTGCACGTGAAGTTCGGCGAGGCGAACGCGATCCTGGTCGGCGACGCGCTGCTCGCCGCGGCGTTCGAAGAGCTCGCGCGCGCGGAAGTGCCGATCTCGGTGGTCGGCCGGCTCGCGCGCGCTGCGGGCTCGCGCGAGCTCGTGGGCGGTCAAGTCGACGACCTCGCGTTCCAGCCGGAGCGCGCCGACGCCGCCCTCGTGCGCTCGATTCACGAGCGCAAGACCGGCGCGCTGTTCCGCTTCTCCGTCTGGGCGCCTGGAGTGACTGCCGGCCGCCCGGCGCCCGAGCTCGCGGCGCTCGACGCCTTCGGCCTCGCCTACGGTCTCGCGTTCCAGCTGGTCGACGACCTGCTCGACGGCGGCCGCGACGAGTGTTCGATCCTGTTGGTCGCCGACGAAACCGCGGCGCGCGCCCGCGTGCGCGACGAAGTGGCGCGCGCGCTCGAGCTCGCGGACTCGTTCGGCTCGGCGGGGTTCTTCCTGCGCGGCCTGGCCAGCGCCGCGAGCGGCCGCCTGAGATAGGGGAGCAATGAGCGAGATACTCGACCAGATCCGGAGCCCGGAGCGGCTGCGGGCCCTGCCCGAGTCGCGCCTGCCCGAAGTCGCGGCGGCGGTGCGCGGCGAGATCATCGACACGATCTCGAAGACCGGCGGGCACCTCGCCGCCGGGCTCGGCGCGGTCGAGCTCGCCGTCGCGCTGCACTACGTGTTCGACACGCCGCGGGACAAGCTGATCTGGGACGTCGGCCACCAGGGCTACCCGCACAAGATGCTGACCGGCCGGCGCGAGCAGTTCGCTTCGATCGGCAAGCGCGGCGGCATGGGCAAATTCCTGCGCCGACACGAATCGGTGTACGACGTGTTCGGGGCCGGGCACGCGGGCACCTCGATCTCGGCGGCGACCGGCATCGCCGAGGCGATCCGCCGCCGTGGCGGCTCCGAGAAGGTCGTCGCGGTGATCGGCGACGGTGCGCTCACCGCCGGCATGGCCTACGAGGGGCTGAACAACGCGGGCTACCTGCGTCTCTCGAATCTGGTCGTCGTGCTGAACGACAACGAGATGTCGATCTCGCCGAACGTCGGCGCACTCACTTCCTTCCTGGCGCGCCGCTGGTCCGCGCCGCAGACGCGCCGCCTGAAGCACGCGGTGAAGGCTTTCCTCGAGTCGATCCCCGGCGCCGGAGACGAGCTGGTCGAGATGGCGCGGCGCGCCGAGCAGAGCTTCAAGGCGTTCATTTCGCCGGCGCAGCTCTTCGAGGGCCTCGGCTTCAACTACATCGGACCGATCGACGGCCACAATCTCGCGGAGCTCATCGAGGCGCTGCGCAACGTGCGCGACATCGAGGACAACGAGCACCCGGTGCTCGTGCACTGCCGCACCGAGAAGGGCTACGGCTACGAGTTCTCGCAGGCCGACCCGGTGAAGTACCACGGCGTCGAGCAGTTCGAAGTCACCTCGGGCGCGATGAAGAAGGCGAGCGGCGGCAAGCCGTCGTGGACCGGGGCGTTCGCGGACGCGCTGATCGACCTCGCGCGCAGCGATCCGCGCATCGTCGCGATCACCGCTGCGATGGCGGGCGGCACGGGTCTCGACAAGTTCGCGCGCGTGTTTCCGGACCGCTTCTACGACGTCGGCATCGCCGAGCAACATGCGGTGACCTTCGCGGCCGGACTGGCGACGGAAGGCTTGAAGCCGGTGTGCGCGATCTACTCCACTTTCCTGCAGCGCGCCTACGACCAGATCGTGCACGACGTCTGCGTCCAGGGACTCGACGTCACGTTCGCGATCGACCGCGCTGGGCTGGTCGGCGCCGACGGTGCGACTCACCAGGGTCTTTACGACATCGCGTATCTGCGGACGCTCCCGAACATGGTCGTGATGGCCGCGAAGGACGAGAACGAGCTGCGCCAGATGCTGAAGACCGCGATCGAGCACCCGGGGCCGGCGGCGCTGCGCTTCCCGCGCGGCTCGGCGCCGGGCGTGCCGCTCGACGGCGACATCAAGACGCTGAAGATCGGCGAGGCGGAGCTCTTGCGCGACGGGCGCGACGTCGCGATCGTCGCGCTGGGTCACTCCGTCGCCGCGGCGGAAGAGGCCGCGCAGAGACTCGGCGAGCACGGCATCTCGGCCGCGGTGCTGAACGCCCGCTTCGCGAAGCCCGTCGACGCCCGCTGGCTCGCTGAGCTCGCGCGCAGATGCCGCGCGCTGGTCGTCGTCGAGGAGCACAGCGCGCACGGTGGCTTCGCGGACGCGGTACTCGCCTCGCTCGCGGCTCAGCGCATCTCGGTGCCGGTGCGTGCGATCGGCGTGCCCGACGAGGTCGTCGAGCACGGCTCGCAGGACGAGTGGCGCGAGGCGATCGGCCTCGACGCCGCGGGCATCGAGCGAGCGGTTCGCGAGCTGCTCGGCCGCTAGGCGTGGCCGCCGCGCGGGTTCGGCTCGATCAGCGGCTGGTCGAGCTCGGCCTCGAGAGCACGCGCGCCCGCGCGCAGCTCCGGATCCAGGCCGGCGAGGTGCGGCTCGGCGATCGCGTGATCGACAAGCCGGCGACGCTCGTCGCCGCGGACGCGATTCCGGTTCTCGCGCAGCGCGCCCGCTTCGTCTCGCGCGGCGGCGAGAAGCTGTCCGGCGCGCTCGACTCACTCGCCGTCGATCCGCACGGCCTGCGCTGCGCGGACGTAGGCGCGTCGACCGGCGGCTTCACGGACTGCCTGCTGCAGCGCGGCGCGCAGAGCGTCTTCGCGCTGGACGTCGGCCGCGGGCAGCTCGACGCCAAGCTGCGCGGCGACCCGCGGGTCGAGTCACTCGAGCGGACGAACGTTCGCCACTTCGAGCTGGGCGAGCGCGCGCCATTCGATCTCGTCACCGCCGACGTCTCGTTCATCTCGCTGCGCGTGGTGCTGCCGCGCCTCCACCCGCTCGTGCGCCCCGGCGGGCGGCTGCTGGTGCTGGTCAAACCGCAGTTCGAGCTCGAGCGGAAGGCCGCGCCGAAGGGCGTGGTGCGCGATCCGGCGCAGCGCGCGCGCGCGGTGCGAGAGGTGCGCGAAGCCGCCGAAGCGCTCGGTCTGGTCTGGCGCGGCGAGGCCGAGAGCGCGCTCGCGGGCCCGAAGGGAAACCGCGAGGTTTTCCTGCTCTTCGCGCGGCCGAGCTGCGATTCCGAGAGCCCGAGCGCCGCGGCGGCCGATTTGCCAACGCCGGTCCGCCGCCTAGACTAACGCTCCATGTCGGTCGTATCTCTCACGGAAGCTGCCGCTTCGAAGGTTCGCCAGCTGATCGAGCGCGATGGGCGCGCGGGCTACGCGCTGCGGCTCAAAGTCGTCGGCGGCGGCTGCAGCGGGCTGCAGTACCAGTTGATGTTCGACGACAAAGTCGGCGACTGGGACCAGAAGAGCGAAGAGCACGGCGTCCCGGTCGTGGTCGACTCGAAGAGCGCCGTGTATCTGCTCGGCACGAAGGTGGACTACGTCGACGACCTGAACGGCGCGGGCTTCAAGATCGAGAACCCGAACGCGACCTCGACCTGCGGCTGCGGACAGTCTTTCGGGGCTTGACTCGAGGGTCCCGGCCCGCGGGCTTCCGGAGGCCGAGTCAGAACGCCGGGACGCGACCTCTGGCGAGCTGAGTCAGCGTGAACGCCTCGTCGGGGACCTCGGTGCCGACGATGAGATTGCGGACGCGGCGGACGGTGTGGCGGCCGGTTCGCAGGTCGATCATCTCGTCCTCCATCGGCACCCACCAGTCGATGTTCTTCTCGATCCGCGCGAGGTTGGCGGTGTACCGCTTCCAGAGTCCGTCCTCGTCGAAGTAGTCGGTTCGCAGGATCACCGGGCGGTCCTGCGACAGCCACACGAGCAGCATCGTGTAGGGGCCCTCGAGCGGGCGCAGGCGCAGGACGCGGCAGTCCTCGCCGTCGATGCGATCCTCGCCGAGTACCTCGATCCGGTACTCGTCGGCACGCCGCGCGCGGAAGTCCGCGTAGTTGAAGTCACTCCCGAAGAGCGACGCGCGGTAGCGGCCCATGCTCACCGGCCGCACCTGCCCGCGCGTACCGACGGAGGTGAAGGCGCGATCCTCCTCGCCGGGCTTCTGGAACAGCAGCACGCGCGCCGAGTCGCGGCGGCCGTCGCCGTCGTACACCAGGGTGCGCGTCTCGCCGCCCTTGGTCTTGCGGCCGTACGCGAAGCTCACGCCTTCCTCGTCGGGCAAGCCCTCGTCGATGCGGAGCTCCACCGCGACCAGCACGTCGGGCTGATAGAGATTCCGCAGCGCGGCATCGAGCGCGTCGCGCGCTTCCGGTCCGTCGAAGCCGACCAGGAAGGGAGTCACCGCCATGAGCAGAGCGAAGTACTTCGGACGCATGCCGCACCATCCGTCGGCACCCGTCCGCTGCCCAGCGCGCGCTGCGAGTCAGTACGAGGGGAACCGCCCGGTCCGCAGGTTCGAGGTCGTGAACAGCTGATCGGGAAAGACCGGATCGATACTGAAGCGGACGACGTCGACGCTCTGCGGCGGTGAGCCCTGTTGCTCGATCAGTCGTTTGCGGACGACGGACTTCCCGTCGACCTTCTCGACGTCCTGCGGCTGGACGGCGATGCGGCGAACCTGGCGCTCGCCGCGGAACCAGCGGGTCTCGAGCGCGACCGAGGAATCGCGCGCCAGCGCAGTCACGATGCGGTCATATCCGCCGTCCGCCTCGATCGGCCGGGTCTCGAGCACGCGGCACGGGACGCCCTCGACCTGCTCGTCGGGAAGCCGCGCGTAGCGGAACCCCGCGGGGTCTTCGGGCCAGAGGTCGGCGAGCGTCGGCAGACCCGGCACGAAGCGCAGCCGCTCGATGCGACTCGCCGTGGTGACTTCGAGCGTGCGACCGGCGCGCGCGCCGGCGGGAAACATCCGGGGCGAGCGGTAGTACTCGATCCTGGGCCCACCCGCTTTGCGCGGGCGCAGCAGATACGCGAGCTCCGAGTACTTGTACGGCTTCAAGATGCGCAGCAGCACCTGCGGCTCGCCGCTCTCCCAGCGCCGCGCGACGCCGAGAGTGAGCTCCAGTCCCTGCCAATCCGTCTGCCAGACCTCGACGACGTTGCTGGCGAAGAGCGCGGCGCGGGCGCTCGCCGCCAGCTCGTTCGCAGTCGGCTCGGCGCTGGGCTCCACGGCAGCCGCGTGCAAGGGGAGCTGCAGTGCGCACGCGAGACTGAGCAGGGTCGCGACGCGCATGAGCTCTCCAATTTCTGGCGACCGCGCGCCAGAGGGCGCAGAATGCCGCCGCCGAGCGCGTCGTGACAAGGGCGCCGGCGGGCGGTTCCCGTGCAGCGACCCATCTATCTCGACCACCAGGCGACGACTCCGTGCGACGCGAGCGTCGTGGCTGCGATGCTGCCGTTCTTCGACGAGGAGTTCGGCAACGCCGCGAGTCGCACGCACGCCTTCGGCTGGCGCGCAGCCGAGGCGGTCGAGCGCGCGCGCGCCGAGGTCGCGGCGCTGGTCGGCGCTGACGCGCGCGACGTGGTCTTCACCTCGGGTGCGACCGAGGCCAACAATCTCGCGCTGATCGGCGGCGCGCGCGCGGCGCGCCGCGCGCGGGGTCACTCGGTGAATCACGTGATCACCTGCCGCAGCGAGCACCGCGCGGTGCTCGACC
>JBIOJK010000085.1:0-16246 GCA_044450765.1 Myxococcota bacterium
TCCGGCGAGCCGATCGCGCAACACCGCCCGCGCGCGCGAGAGCCTCGACTTCACGGTTCCCGTCGCGCAGCCCAAGACACTCGCGACCTCCGCCTCCGTCATCCCTTCGAGATCGAGGAGAATGACGCTCCGAAAGGACTCTGGAAGCCCGCGAACCGCGGCGCTGACGTCCTCGGCAACCAGCGCTCGGATCTGGTCGAGCTGCAGCTCGCCCATCGCGGCGGGCTCCGCCCGCTCGGCGCCTTCCTCGAAGTCGTCGACGTAGACCTCGCGCTGCGAGCGCCGGCGGCGATCGATCCAGGCGTTGCGCAGAATGCGGAAGAGCCACGCCTTGAGATTGCTCCCCGGCTGGAACTGCTGCGCTGCGCCGAGCGCGCGCGAGTACGTCTCTTGCACGAGGTCTTCGGCCTCCAACGGATCGCGCGCCAGCCAGCGCGCGAAGTTGTAGAGCGCGTCCGCATGGGCGAGCGCCTGCCGCGCGACGTCGTCGGCTCCTCGTCCAGGCACGCATCGACCCTACTTCGCTCCCTATCCCATGTCCAACGTGTCACCGGGGCAAGAGGTTCCCGAGAGCGTGCATGGAACCCTCCTTCGAGTTCGGCGTTGTGTCGGGTGAGTCAGAGCGAATGCGCAATCACAACGGAGGAAACGAGCCATGAAGATCCAGGAAGTCATTCGATTTTTCGTCCAGCCGCCGACGTCCGGGCCCAAGGCGACGCTCGCCCTGCGCCTGATGGCGGGCGGGGTCTTCTTCTGGGAGGGGCTGCTCAAGTTCGCCTACGCCAACCAGGGCGTGGGCCGGTTCACCAAGCTGGGGATGCCGATGCCCGAGGTGCTCGCGCCCGCGATCGCCGTGCTCGAGATCGGCGGCGGACTCCTTCTCATGAGCGGCCTCACGACGCGGCTCATCAGTGTGCCGTTCATCATCGAGATGATCGTCGCGATGCTGTCCACCAAGATCTCGCTGTACCACGGCACATCGCCCCTGCCCGCACCTCCTGCGCCCCCGGTGATGGGGGGATGGGCGGTGCTGCACGAGATACGCTCCGAGTACGCCCAGATCATGACCTGCATCTATTTGCTGGTGGCCGGTCCGGGGCCGTGGTCGCTCGACGCGCTGCTCCTGGGGCGGCGGCGAGTCACTCGAGCGGCGCTCGCGAGCTCCGCTTCACCGGCCTCGGCCCTCAGTCCGAGGAGCGGGGGTCTCGCACGCTGAGCTCCACGATCGCGATCTCGGCGGGCGCGCCGATGCGGATCGGCAGGAAGCTGGTGCCGACGCCGCGGCCGACGTAGAGCTGTGACTCGCCGCGCGTGAAGTGACCCGACCAGTACCCGTAGCGCGTGTGTCGGAGCGGAGTGCGGCCGCGAATCATGACCTGGCCGCCGTGGGTGTGGCCGGAGAGCTGTAAGTCGACGTGCGGCGCCGACTCGGCGAACAGGTCGGGGTGGTGCGAAAGGAGCACGACGGGCTCGTCCTCGGCGCGGCCGTCGAGCGCGGCCGCAAGCCGCGGATCGCCGCGCAGGAAGTCGTCGACCCCGCACAGCCAGAGCCGGCCGTCGCCGCGCGCGATTCGCCGGCCGCGGTTGGTGAGGATCTCGACCCCCGCCTGCTCCAGCACCGCGCGCCAGAGCGCCGGATCCGGGGACGCGTGATACTCGTGATTCCCGGGCACGGCGAAGATCCCGAGGCGCGGCTGCAGCAGCGAGAGTCCCTTGCGCAGCTCGAGCGCCTCTTCCTCGGCGACGTTCACGAGGTCGCCGCCGAGACACACGAGGTCGGGAGCCTCGTCCGCGACGACGCTGCAGATCGCGAGCCAGTCCGCCTCGTCGAGATAGTTGCCCGCGTGCACGTCGGACAGAAACGCCAGGCGCAACCCGTCGAGGCCGGCTGCGCCGCGGGCGAGTCGGATGCGCGTCCGGGTGACGGCGCGGTTCCGCGTCAGCGAGCCCGAAATCGCGTCGCGCGCGGCGCCGCGATAGACGGCGCGGCCCACCTGGGCGAGCGCGTCGCCCACGAGCAGCGAAGCACGCCGCGCGAGACCGGACCGCCGCTTGGCCACTCGCGCGCGAGTCACGCGCCGGGACTTGTGGGCACGACCGTGACCTTGATCGCACCCGATTGCTTGTCGCTCGCGCAGCGGAACGCGGACTCGAGCTCGCCGAGCGCGAAGCGGTGGGTCAGCAGCGGCGCGAGCTCCCTGGCGTAGCGAGGCAAGAGCTCCACCGCCGCGCGGAAGAGCGAGCCGCGGCGGCCCGTGCCGTACATGTTCGAGCCGACCAGCTCGAGCTCCCGCGTCGCGAGCAGATAGCCGTTCACCTCGCTGCGCTTCGAGAAGATGCCGAGCACCACGATGCGCCCGCCGGGGCGGCAGAAGCGCGTCGCGTCGAGCAGGGTCTGCGCGTGACCGCCGACGGTCTCGATCACGACGTCCGGCTGCGCCTCGGCGGCCCAGGCCCTCACCTCGCTCTCGGCGAGCGGCAGCAGACCCAGCCGCTTCGCCGCCTCGCTCTGCTGCGCGTGGCGCGCGCTGATCGCGACCGCACCCGCGCGGTCGCGCGCGAGCAGGCCCGACAGGAGCCCGATCGAGCCCGCGCCGAGCACGAGCACGCGGCTGTCCGAGTCGAGCCGCGCGAGCGAGATTGCGCGCTCGCAGACCGCGAGCGGCTCGGCCAGCGACGCGAGCAGCGGCGACACCGATGGGTGTACGGGGTGCAGGGTCGCCGCGGGCACGTCGACGAACTCCGCCAGTCCGCCCGGCCGCATGACGCCGAAAATCTCGAGCTTCCCGCAGAGCTGCCGGCGACCCGAGATACAGAAGTCGCAGCTGCCGCAGACGTGGATCGGCTCGACCGCGTAGAGCGCGTCGGCGAGGCCGCGCGGGCCGTCGAGCAGGGTGCCGGCCATCTCGTGCCCGGGCGCGAGGCCGAGCGGCGGCGGCAGCTCGCGCCGCCAGAGGTGGAGGTCCGTGCCGCAGATCCCGCAGGCGGCGACCCGCAGCCGGGCCCAGTCACTCGGCAACGCGGGCGGCTCGACCTCCGCGATCGCGAGCCCGGACTCGGTCCAGCGCGCCTGGCGCACGGCGCTTCGCTAGCCGCGGCGCTTCGAGATCGGCGTCCAGGCCCGCTTGGTGACGCCGACGTAGATCTGGCGCGGGCGGCCGATCGCCTGGCCGTCGGACAGCAGCTCCTGCCAGTGCGCGATCCAACCGGGCAGCCGGCCCATGGCGAACATCGCGGTGAAGCCCTGCACCGGAATGCCGAGCGCCTTGAAGATGATCCCCGAATAGAAGTCGACGTTCGGGTAGAGCCGGCGCTTGATGAAATACTCGTCTTCGAGCGCGATGCGCTCCAGGTCCATCGCGATCTCGAGCAGCTTCGAAGTGACTCCCAGCTTCCCGAGCACGTCGCTCGCGACCTTCTTGATCACCTTCGCGCGCGGGTCGTAGTTGCGGTACACGCGGTGCCCGAAGCCCATGAGTCGCGAGGTGTCGTCCTTCGACTTGGCGCGCTCGACGAACTGCTGCGCGTTGAGTCCCTCGTCGGCGATCGCCTCGAGCATCTCGATCACTTCCTGGTTCGCGCCGCCGTGCCGCGGTCCCCAGAGCGCCGCGATGCCGGCCGACATCGACGCGAACAGGTTCGCGTGCGAGCTGCCCGCGAGCCGCACGGTCGAGGTCGAGCAGTTCTGCTCGTGGTCGGCGTGCAGGATCAAGAGCACGTCGATCGCGTGCGCCACCACGGGGTCGACCACGAACTCCTCGCACGGCGTGCCGAACATCATGCGCAGGAAGTTCTCGACGTAGCCGAGCTTGTTGTCCGGATACATGAACGGGTGGCCGAGCGCGTGCTTGTTCGCGTAGGCGGCGATCGTCGGAAACTTGGCGAGCAGCCGTTCGACGCTGACGGTGACCTGCTTCGTGTCGAGCGGATCGAGGTCCTCCGGGTAGAACGTCGAGAGCGCCGAGATCACCGCGGAGCACGCGCCCATCGGGTGCGCGTCCTTCGGGAACGCGGAGAAGAAGCGCTTCAGGTCCTCGTGCAGCATCGTGTGGTAGCGGATCGAGTTCGCCCAGGCGCGGTACTGCTCTGCGGTCGGCAGCTCGCCGTGAATCAGCAGATAGGCGACCTCGAGGAAGTCACTCTTCTCGGCGAGCTCCTCGATCGGATAGCCGCGATAGCGCAGGATCCCCTGCTCGCCGTCGATGAAGGTGATCGCGCTCTTGCAGCTCCCGGTGTTCTTGTACCCGGGATCGAGCGTGATGAGTCCGGTCTGATCGCGCAGCTTCCCGATGTCGATCGCGCGCTCGCCCTCGGAGCCGGTGATGATCGGAAACTCGTAGCTCTTGCCGTCGACCTCGATTCGGGCCATCTCGTCCATCGCGCCGCATGATACACGCGGCCGCGGGGAGCCGCCGGTGACGGAACCAGCGAAAGAGCGCGGAAACCTCATCGAGCGCGTGCTCACGGTCGCCGCCGCCTGGTTCATCCGCATCCTCGGCGCGACGCTGCGCTTCGAGCGCGAGGGCGACGACATCGTCGGCGAAACGCTCGCGGCGGGTCAGTCCGCGATCGTCTTCGGCTGGCACGAGCTGCTGTTGATGGCGTGTTGTGATCTGCGCCACATGAATCCGTACATCATGATCAGCCACAGCCGCGATGGAGAGCGCATCACGCGCGTCGTCGAGCGCGTCGGCTGGCGGGTGATCCGCGGCTCGAGCTCGCGCGGAGGCGCGCGCGCGCTGCTGCAGATGGTGCGCGTGCTGCGCGAGCCGGTCCTCGCGGGTCACCTCGTCGACGGGCCGCGCGGACCGCGGCACGACCTGAAGCCCGGCCTGATCGTCATGGCCCAGCGCTCCGGCTCGGTGCTCGTTCCGACGCTGTATGCCACCCGACACAAGTGGCGGGCGCCGAGCTGGGACCGCCTGCAGGTGCCGCTGCCCTTCAGTCGGATCGTGCGCCGCCAGTTGCCGGCGCGCTGCGTGCCCGAGCACCTCGCGCCCGACGAAGCGGAGAAGTTGCGCGTCGAGTTGCACGCGGAGCTCAGCGCCGCGTCGGCTGCGCTCGAAGCGGAACTCGCGGGTCAACCCGCGCCAGCGAGCTGCCGAAACTGAAGGGGCGATGAAGCGCCTCGCCCCCCTGCTCTTCGGGCTTCTGCTCGCCTGTTCGCCGCCCAGCGACGACGCGCCGCCGTCGGCTGCTCCAGCGGAGCGCGCGCCCGCGGCGCCTCGGTCGCCCAAACCGGCGCAGGAGCGCGCGGTCCCGAAGCGGGGCAAGACAACCTTGCAGGCCAACGGCAGCTATTTCCAGTACGTCGACGAGTCGGGCCACGTCCGCTTCGCGCCGAGTCTCGACGCGGTGCCCGAGAGACAGCGCTCGACGGCGGAACACATTCCCCTGGCGCCGCCCGCCGCGCCGCGCCAGGCCGCGGCCCCGCGGCGCGAGGAGGCCGCCGAGCTCGAGGTGGCCCCGAAATCCGAGGTCGTGCTCTACACGACCGCGAGCTGCCCGTACTGCAAGCGCGCGATCGCGTATCTCGACCAGATCGGGCAGGACTACGAGAACAGGAACGTCGAGCGCGACCCAGAGGCGCGCAGCGAGTACTTGAAGCTGACCCATGGCCGGGCGGGCGTGCCCGTGATCGTAGTCGGCCGGCAGTGGATGCAGGGCTGGAGCCAGGAGCGGCTCGAGCAGATGTTGGCGGACGCACACTAGAGCCCGCCCGCGTCTTCCCGCTTGACATACGCCTGCAAATGTAGAAATGTACCGTTCGGTACGTACACGTTCTTCAGGTGGATGGCTTTGGCGGGAGTCCGACCTTGTCCGACAGCGCGGTAGGCGAGCGCAGCCGATCGGCAGCCACGGCTCACGGCGAGCTGTCGCGCGAGAAGATCCTCGCGGCGGCGATCGGCCTGTTCTCGGAGCGCGGCTTCGCGGGCACCTCGGTCGCGGACGTCTGCGAGCGCGCGGGGGTCGTGAAGACCGCCCTCTACTGGCACTTCGAGAGCAAGGAGGGCCTGCTCGACGCGGCGCTCGCGCGGGTCGCCGAAGCCTGGATCGAGCAGATCCGAGCCAGCGTACTGGAAGTGACTGGCGTCGACGCCCGGCTCGACCGCTTCATCGCCGGCCTGCGCTGGCTGGTGGTCGAGCGCAGCGAGACGCTGCTCTTGATCCTCGGCGCCGTGCTCGAGCGCGCGGAGGTCAACGACACGACGCGCGCGAACCTGCACGAGCTGTTCACCAGCGCGCGCGACGCGATCGCCGACGGCGTGCGCGAGACCGTCGGCCGCGACGTGCCGGACGTCGATCTCACCGCCGACGTCGTGCTCTCGTTCGTGCACGGCATCGCGATGATGCAGCGACTGACTCGCGATCCGCTGCTGCTCGAGCGCCAGTTCGCGCACTTGAAACGACTCTTCGCGCTCGCGGTGCTTCACGCCGCGATCGCCACCCCTGGAGGAGAACCATGACCATGGAGCACTCACTGCTCCTCTCGACCCGCCCCGAGATTCCAGACGACGCGGACCTCGCCGGCGCCGACGATCGCGCCTGGCGCGAGCTGCTGTTCCGACTGTCGCGCCAGTCGGTGGCGAAACACTTCGCCGCCTACGAAGACGTGGCCTGGGACGACCCGAGCTACGCCGTCGATCCCGGCGACCCGCGCTTCGAGCTGATCGAGCTCGACCCGCTCGGCGGCACCGACTGGTACCGATCGCAGCCCCAGGAGGTGCGCGCGCGCATCGGCCTGGAGCGATTCGCGACCTTCATGAAGGTCGGCGTGCAGTTCGAGAGCGTGCTGAAGCGCGGGCTCTTGACCTTCGCCGAGACACTTCCCAACGACTCACCCGAGTTCCGCTACGTCTATCACGAGATCGCGGAGGAGACCCAGCACTCGATGATGTTCCAGGAGTTCGTGAACCGAACCGGCCTGCGCGTCGGCGGGATGCCGCGGCCGGTGCTCTGGTTCGCGCGCAACATCCCGAACCTGGCGCGGCGCTTCCCGGAGCTGTTCTTCGTCTTCGTGCTCGCCGGCGAGGAGCCGATCGACCAGATGCAGCGGCGGGCGCTGCGCGAGAACCAGTGGCGGCATCCATTGGCGCAGCGGATCAGTCAGATCCACGTGATCGAAGAGGCGCGCCACATGTCGTTCGCGCGCGCGTACCTGCAGCGCCACGTGCCGCGGCTCTCTTGGTTCCGCCGCAACCTGCTCGCGCTGCGTTCGCCGCTCATTCTCGGAAATACGGCGACGCTGATGCTCGAGCCGTCGCCGCTGTTCGCGCGCCGCTACCAGATCCCGCGGCAGGTGATCCGCCAGGCTTTCCGCGACAGCCCCGTGTTCGCCGGCCTGCGCCGCGACTCACTCGCCAAGACGAGACGGCTGTGCCGCGAGCTCGGCTTGATCGCGCCGCCGTACTCGTGGATCTGGCGCGCCTTCCGGATCCTGGAGTCCTAGCCCGGGGACCGCCGCCCCGCGCTCGACCGTTCGGTTCCGCCCGCCGAGAGCCGATAGAGTCCGCGATGAGCGCGAACGCCGATCCCTCTGCGAAGCTGCCTGCGAACGGACCCTCGACCGGAGAGCCGCGGCCGCCGCTGATGCTCGGCGAGCTCTGCGAAATGCTCACGCGCGCCAAGCTACTCACCGCGGCGCAGGCGAAGGACATCGAGAGCCGCGAGACCACCCTGCGCAGCCGCGTGCTGAAGGAGCGCGTCGGGTCGGTGCGCTCGCAGGCGGCGGCGCGCTACGACGTCTCGGCAGCCGAGATCGTCGCGGCCGCCGCCCTGCCGCACGCGCAGAAGGAGCACCGGCGCCTCGACGAGGACGCGATCGCGCAGTGCATCGCCGGGGCGGCCAGCCTGCGCTACGTGAAGATCGACCCGCTCAAGCTCGACAACACGCTCATCTCGAAGACTTTCTCGCGGCCGTTCGTGCGCCGGCACGTCGTGATCCCGCTCGCGCAGGAAGGCGACGGACTGGTGCTCGCGGTCGCAGACCCGTTCGACACGACCCTGCGCGAGACACTGCAGGACGTCGTGCGCAAGCCGTTCGTCTACGCCATCGCGTCGAAGCGCGACATACTCGCGGTCGCCGATCGCGTGTTCGGCCTGCGCACGAGCATCAAGCAGGCCGCGAGCGAGCTGGGCGACCGCAGCCCGACCGCAGCCCTCGTGCAGATGGTTCAGCTGCGCTCGAACGAAGAGCTCGCAAGCGCCCACGACGAGACCGTCGTCGCCGCCGTCGACTTCCTGCTGAACTACGCGTTCGAGCAGCGCGCGTCGGACATCCACCTCGAGCCGCGTTCGGGCGACGCCGCCGTGCGCTTCCGCATCGACGGCATCCTGCACGAGATCGAAGTGTTCCCCGCCGCGGTTCACGCGGCGATCGTCTCGCGCGTGAAGGTGATGGCCCGCATGGACATCGCCGAGCGGCGCCGCCCGCAGGACGGCCGCATCAAGACCAAGCGCGGACAGACGGAGATCGAGCTCCGCGTCGCGAGCATGCCGACGGCGTTCGGCGAGAAGGTGGTCGTCCGAATCCTCGACCCGAGCATCCTGATGGCGGACCTCGCCGACCTCGGCTTCGCGCCTTCGGAGCGCGAGCAGTACGAGCGCTGGATCACCTCGCCGTCGGGTCTGCTGCTCGTGACTGGCCCGACGGGATCGGGCAAGACCACGACGCTCTACGCGACGCTGCGCTATCTCGCGGGACCGGAAGTCAACATCACGACCGTGGAAGAGCCGATCGAGATGATCGATCCGCGCTTCGTGCAAGTGCAGGTCCAGCGCAAGATCGACCTGACCTTCGCCGCCGCGCTGCGCGGCATGTTGCGGCAGGACCCGGACATCATCATGGTCGGCGAGATCCGCGACGCCGAGACCGCGCAGATGGCGGTGCAGTCGGCGCTCACCGGTCACCTGGTTCTGTCGACCGTCCACACGCGTGACGCCTCCGGCGCAGTGACTCGCCTGGCGGAGCTCGGGGTCGAACGCTTCCTGCTCTCGAGCGTGCTGCGCGGCGTGTTGGCGCAGCGCCTGCTGCGCCGCATCTGCTCGCACTGCGCGGTCGACGGCCACCTCACGCCCGACCAGGTGAACGCGCTCGGCATCAAGGTCCCCGTCGAGCGCCGCGAGCGACTCGCGGTGCGCTGGGGCGAGGGCTGCGTCGAGTGCCGGCACACGGGACTGTACGGGCGTTCCGGCGTCTTCGAGCTGCTCAACGTCGGACGCCGCGTGCGCGACTTGATCAAGAAGGGCGAGGACGCGACCGAGATCGCGCGCGCCGCGAAGGTCGAAGGCATGGAGACTCTCCGCGAGAGCGCGCTGCGCCGGCTCGCCGAGGGAGTCACGACCTACGAAGAGGTGGTGCGAGTCACCACGGACATGGACTGAGTCGCGCCGTGAGTCGCGAGTGCGCCAAGGAGCTGGGTCTGCTCGTCAAAGCGGGCTGGCGGCTGATCGGGCTCGAAGCGTTCGAGGAAGAGCGCGCGCTGGCGACGCTGCGGCTGGCCGCGCAGGCGTGCAAGCGCGAGCTGGTCACCTGGTCGGTCGCCTCGGGCTTGGGCCAGAGCGGCCACGGCGCGGGCTCCTTCGACGAGGGTCTGCGCGCGATCTCCGCCGCCTCGGAGCCCGCCATCTTCGCGATCCTCGACGCGCACCGGCAGCTGCACGACCCGATCGCGCTGCGCAGGCTGCGCGACCTGCTCGACTTGCTCGCCGAGCGGATGCAGGCGCTCGTGCTGCTCGGCCCGGTGATCGACTTGCCCGCGGAGCTGGTGCACGAGGCCTCGATCGTCGAGCTGCCGCTCCCGCGCGCGGCGGAGCTCGACGCGATCTTCCGCGGCGCGATCGAGTCACCCGACCCGGAGTCACTCGAGGGCGCCGTGCGCGCCGCGCTGGGACTCACTTCCGACGAGGCGCTGCGCGTATTCCGCAAGTCGTGCGCGCTCGCGGGCGGGCTGAACGAGAAGGCCGTGGGCCTGATCGTGCGCGAGAAGCGGCAGGCGCTGCGCCGCACCCCCGCGCTGTCGTTTCACGAGCCGACCACGGGCCTCGACGACGTCGGCGGCCTGGGCGAGCTCAAGCGCTGGCTGCGCGAACGGCGCCGCGCGTTCAGCGAAGAGGCGCGCAAGTTCGGCCTGCCGATGCCGCGCGGCCTGCTGCTGCTCGGCGTCCAGGGCTGCGGCAAGTCACTCTCGGCGAAGGCCGTCGCGCGCGAGTGGAACTTCCCGCTGCTGCGGCTCGACCTCGCCTCGGCGTTCGGGAGCGCCGACCAGACACCCGAGGCGACGATCCGCGAGGCGACCGCGGTCGCGGAGTCGATCGCGCCGTGCGTGCTCTGGATCGACGAGATCGAGAAGGGCTTCGCGGCCGCCAGCGAAGGCGGCTCGTCGAGCCGCGTGTTCGGCGCGTTTCTCACCTGGCTCTCGGAGAAACAGGCGCCCGTCTTCGTGGTCGCGACGGCGAACGACGTCGCGCGCCTGCCGCCCGAGCTCCTGCGCCGCGGCCGCTTCGACGACCTGTTCTTCGTCGATCTGCCCACGCTGAACGAGCGCATCGAGATCTTCACGATTCACCTGCGCCGCTTCGCGCGCGACCCGCTGCAGTTCGACATCGCGGAGCTCGCGGTGCAGGCGGCGCGCCTCTCGGGCAGCGAGATCGAGCAGGTCGTGAGCGCCGCGCTCTACACCGCGTTCACCGAGAACCGCGACCTCGGGTTCAACGACCTGGCGAACTCGATCACCGACACCGTGCCGCTCTACGACACCTACGAGGAGCGGATCAAGGAGCTGCGCGATTGGGCGCGCACGCGCGCGCGACCCGCGACCGTCGACGCGAAGTCGGCCGACCTGTTCAAGGGCCGCTAGGCGGAGTGACTCGCAGCCGCGCGAAGAGCGCGGGGTGATCGCTGAGCGGCGCCTCCGCAGCGGAGAACTCGCGCGCCTCGCCGACCTCCAGCGGAGTGAGCGAGACGCCGGCTCCCTCGCGGTAGAGGATGTAGTCGATGTTTTTCTCGCCGAAGCGCCCGTCGCGGGCGGGCCGCGCGCCGCTGTCGGCGAGCGCGAGCACCGCCCGAAAGCGCTCGAGCAGCGCGCGATCGGCGGCGCTGTCTTCCGCGAGGTTGAAGTCGCCCGCGACGACCAGCGGGCCGCTTCCCGACAGCTCGCCCACGCGCTTCTCGAGTGACTGCAGCTGGGCGGCGCGCGCGGCGCGGTCGTCGTCCGAGTCACCCGCGTCCAGGTGCAGGTTCCAGAAGTCGAGCGCGACGCCGTTCGCGAGCCGCAGCCGGAGCCGGAGATATCCCTTGTCCGCGAGACAGTCGTTCGCCCCGCCGATCCAGCCCGAGCAGGCGCCCAGCGACCCGCGCGAGACGGCCAAGAACGCGGGCCGCGCGAAGCTCGCGAGCCCCGACTGGAAGAACGTCCCGGGGTCGGGCCCGTTCCCGCGCTCGCGCACCGGGTGGCTCGCCAGCCTCGCGAGAGCGCCGTAGTAAGTCCAGCTCTCCTGCAAGAGCGCGACGTCGTAGCGGTTGAGCCGCGCCGAGATCGCCGGCATGCGCGCCTCGGGATCGTCGTCCACGACGAGCCGGTCGAGGCCGTGCACGTTGTAAGTCAGCACCGCGACCACGACGGCGAGCGCGTTCACGCGCGCAGCTCGTTGCGCAGCGGCTCGCCGCGCGCGTAGCGGGCGAGATTGTCGAGGAAGATCTCGACCTGCCGCGCCTCGTTTCCGCGCGACGCCGCCGAGTTGGGGGGCGTCGCGATCACGTTCGGCAGCGACCAGAGGGCCGACTCGCGCGGCAGGGGCTCGCTCGCGAACACGTCGAGGTAGGCGCCCGCCAGGCGTCCGCTGGCAAGTGACTCGCACAGCGCCGGCTCGTCGACGATCTCGCCGCGCGCGACGTTGAGCAGGCGCGCGCCGCGCGGCAGGAGCGCGAGCGCGCCGGCGTCGATCGCCCCGCGCGTCTGCTCGTTCAGCGGGCACGCGATCGCGAGCCAGTCGGCGCGCGGCAGGATCTCGCGCAGCCGGTCCGGCGTGCACAGCTCGTCGACCGGTTCCCCGCCGCGCGCCGCTCCGCGCCGCACCCCGATCACGTGCAGACCGACCGCGCGCGCGAGCCGCGCGAGCTCGCTCCCGATCGCGCCGAGGCCGAAGACCACGAGCACCTGGCCGCGCAGATCGCGCGGGATCGCCTCGGCCGCGAGCGGCTCCCAAACGCGGCGCCGCTGCGCGTCGAGCCAGTGGGGGAAGCCGCGCGCGAGCATCAGCAGCCCGGCGAGCGCGGTCTGCGCGATCGGCTCCGCGGACGCGCCTGCCGCCGTAGTGAGTCGCACGCCGCGCTCGAGGAAGCGCGCGAAGATCGGGTGGTCGACGCCGGCGTTGAAGGTCTGCAGCCAGCGCAGCTTCGGCGCCCCGAGCGCCGCCGCGAAGAACCCGCGCGCGCCGTCGGGGAACAAGTCGCCCGAGAAGTACGCCGCCTCGATGCGCGCGCAGTCGGACGCCCCGACCCGGCCGTCCGGGTCGGCCGGCAGCAGGATCGGCGCGAGCTCGAGGCCTCCGGCGGCCGACGCCCGGCGCAGTGACTCGCTCTGGCGCTCGGCGACGCGCGCGCTCAGCAGGATCGCGAGCTCGCGCCGGTCCGCCGTCATCGGTCGAAGAGGTTGTAGCGGAGCACGCAGCGCAGCGCGTGGACGCCGTCGCGCCAGCCGATCTTCTTGCCCTCTTCGTAGGTGCGCCCGTAGTACGAGATCGGAACCTCGTAGATGCGCCAGCCGCGGCGCGCGACCTTGGCCGTGATCTCCGGCTCGAACCCGAAGCGATCCTCGCGCAGCTCGATCCCGCGAATCACTTCGCGGCGGAATGCCTTGTAGCCGACCTCCATGTCCGACAGGTTCAGATTGGTGAGCATGTTGGACAGGAGCGTCAGCAGCTTGTTGCCGACCGAGTGCCAGTAGTACAGGACGCGGTGCGGGCCGGTCGACATGAAGCGGCTGCCGAAGACGACGTCCGCGATGTCGCGGGAGATCAGTGACACGAGGCGCGGAATCTCCTCGGGGTCGTACTCGAGATCGGCGTCCTGCACGATCAAGATGTCGCCGGTCGCCAGCTCGAATCCGCGGCGCAGCGCGGCGCCCTTGCCGCGATTCCGCTCCTGCAGCGCGGCGACCACGTCCGGGTGTGTCGCCGCGAGCTTCTCGACCAGCTCCCGAGAGCCGTCCGTCGAGAAGTCGTCGACCAGGATCAGCTCGAGCTCGCAGCCGTAGTCGACCCGGCGCACGCGCGCGACGAGCTCTTCCAGCGTGGCGCGCTCGTTGTAGACCGGGACGATCACGGAGAGCTTCGGCATGCGCTCTCCAGTCTATCCGAACGTCTGGCCGAGAAGTCGTGAGCTATGATCGCCCGCGTGACTCCCACGGTCGGCATCCCCCTGTGCCTGGACGAGCAGGGACGCTGGAAGCGCGGCCGGACGTATCACTACGTCGACGCGTCCTACGCGCGTGCGCTCGAGCGCGCCGGCGCGACTCCGCTGTATCTCCCGATGCAGGGCGATCCGGGCGCGCTCGCGGCGCGCGTCGACGCGCTGCTCGTGCCCGGCGGCGACGACCTGCTGCCGCTGCGCCCCTACCCCGCACACGTGCGCTTCGAGCCGGTGCCGCCCGCACAGCTCGCGTTCGACCGCGCGCTCGTCGAAGCCGCGCTCGCCCGCGAGATCCCGCTGCTCGGGATCTGCTACGGCCTGCAGCTGCTCGCGCTCGCGCTGGGCGGGCGCCTGCACTACGACCTCGCGACCGACCTGCCGAGCGCCGCGGCGCACCAGCTCCCCGAGCCAGGCGCCCGGCACCGCGTGCGACTGGAGCCAGGCTCCCTGCTCGCCGAGATCGCGCAGGGCGCGGAGCTCGAGGTCTCGAGCCGGCATCACCAAGCGGTGTCGGACCCGGGCGACCAGCTGCGCGTCTCGGCGCGCAGCGACGACGGAGTGATCGAGGCGGTCGAGCGCGGCCGCGGGGCGTTCTGCGTCGGCGTCCAGTGGCATCCCGAGGGTCAGGGCGACCCGGCAAGCGAGGCGCTCTTCCGCGCCTTCGTCGCGGCCGCCGCACCGGGGCGCAGCCGGAACAGCGCGCGCGCGGCGAACAGCGCCGCGAGGATCCCCGAGTAGATCAGCGGCTCGCGAATGTCCTTCTTCACGAGCCACAGGAAGTGCAGGCAGCCGGCGACCGCCGCGAGATACACCAGGCGGTGGAGCTGAACCCAGCGTTTGCCCAGGCGGCGAATCCAGGCGCGCGTCGACGTGACCGCGAGCGGCACCAGGCACATGAAGCCCGCGAAGCCGACCGTGATGTACGGCCGCTTCAGCACGTCCTCGACCAGGGTGTCCCACGCGCCCCAGAGATCGAGCACCGCGTACGTCAGGAAGTGCAGCGCCGCGTAGCTGAACGCGAGCAGACCGAGCGTGCGGCGGTACGGCGCGAGCGCCGCGAAGCCGAAGTACTTGCGCAGCGGCGTGACCGCCAGGGTCGCGAGCAGCAGGCGCAGAGTCCACAGGCCAGTCACGTGGGTGACCGTCTTGATCGGGTCCGCGCCGAGCGTGTCGCGCCAAGCGCCGACGGCGAGCGACGCCACCGGCAGCAGAGCCGCCAGCACCAGCGCAGCGTGAGTCAAACGCCGACGCAAAGCTAGAAGTTCGCTCGGAGATCCATCCCCGAGTAGAGCGAGGCGACCTGCTCCGCGTAGCCATTGAACATGAGTGTCTTGCGCTTCGCGAACTCGCCGATCCGGCGCTCGCGCGCCTGCGACCAGCGCGGGTGGTCGACCTCGGGATTCACGTTCGAGTAGAAGCCGTACTCGCGGGGCCCCGCGATGTTCCAGGTCGTCGCGGGCTGCGCCTCCTGGAGGCGGATCGAGACGATCGACTTGATGCCCTTGAAGCCGTACTTCCAGGGCACCACGAGCCGCAGCGGCGCGCCGTTCTGGTTCGGCAGATCCCGGCCGTACATGCCGGTCGCGAGCAAGGTGAGCGGGTGCGTCGCCTCGTCGATGCGCAGACCTTCGACGTACGGCCAGTCGAGCACGCTGCGCCGCTGTCCCGGCATCTGTTCCGGGCGGAGCACGGTCTTGAACGCGACGAACTTCGCGCGCGACGTCGGCTCGAAGCGCTTCAGCACGTCGGCGAGCGGCACGCCGCGCCACGGAATCACCATGGACCAGGCCTCGACGCAGCGCATGCGGTAGACGCGCTCTTGGAGCGCCGCGGGCGCCACCAGGTCTTCGAGCGCCAGCGACCCGGGCTTCGCGACCTCGCCCTCGATCGAGACCGACCAAGGCTTCGGCACGAACGCGCCGGAGTTCGCCTTCGGGTCGTCCTTGTCGGTGCCGAACTCGTAGAAGTTGTTGTAGGCCGACGCCTTCTCGAACGGAGTCTGCTCCTCGTCGGTGCGAAAGCCGTCGGGCGAAGTGACTCCGCGCGGCGCGTCCTTCACCGCGTCGTCGGCGCGCCCGCAGCCGGGCAGCAGCAGGGCCCCGGCGGCGAAGCCCGCGGCCACGACGAACTCGCGCCTGCGCAGATAGAGCGCGAGGTCGGTCACCTCGCGTTCGGCGGACTCCTGAAAGCGATCGCGGCGGATCAGCAAGCGGCGCTCCTCTGGCTCGAAGGTCTCGTGGACTGCGCGTCCGTTACGAGGCTACCGCCGAAATGGATCCGCAAAAAGACGACGGGGGCGGCGATTTTCATCGCCGCCCCCGCCTTGTTGGTCTGCGAACCGTGCTCTTGCGAGCTCGGTGTTTAGGCCGCCTTGCGGCTGCGAAGAGCGAGGCCGCCGATGCCGAGGAGCACGAGCGCGAACGTGCCGGGCTCAGGCGCACCGAGGATCGTGTTACCGAACACGTACCACGCCGCCCGACCGTTGTTGGCCGAGGCCCGCGCGTAGATGGCCATGTTGCTCGCGTCGATGTGGCCACCCGAGATCAGCCACGTGCCCAGCGAGAACGGGTCCACCTGGACCACGCCCTGAGAGGCTACGAACGCCTGGTACACCGAGATCGGGTAGCCAGTCGGGCCAGGTCCGAACGGCCCGCCACCTTCGGTGATGCCGAGCAATCCGCAGATCGCGCCGGTGCACCCGAAGAAGCCGGTCGTGACTGCGTGCGTGTTCGCCCCGGTCCACAGGATGTTCTCACCCGACAGCGTTCCCGTGCCGCCCGAGAGCGTCGTGACCGTGTTGGAGATGAACGTGCCGTAGGCGCCGAGGTCGGTCGA
>JBIOJK010000086.1:0-16074 GCA_044450765.1 Myxococcota bacterium
GGCAGGCTCGCGATCGCGACGACCGAGGTGATGCCCGCCGATCGGGCGATCTGCACGAACGGCTTGATCCACGAGTTGTCGATGCCGGGCCACGCGTACGCGATCGCCGTCTTGACGTCGGGACCGAGCCAGTCACGGAACGCCTGGGCGGTTCCCGCGGGATACACGAGATCTCCGAGCGCCGCGATCGTACCTTCGATGCCTTCCAGAATCTTCGTCGTCGTGTGCGCCCCCGCTCCGTCGAGCCGGTCGCAGTCTCCGATGTCTCCCGCGGCAAGGAGAATGGTCGCGCCTTCAGCCGTGTGATCTGAGTCAGAAGCGGCTGTAGTCCAAGGTTCGGCCGCGAGCATCGCGACGACAGTGGCGACCAGCAAGCTTCGCGCGCCGACGGACCGCGCTCTTCGCCAGGCGCGATCTCTCCGCGCAGCAGTGCCGGTCGCACGCGGCGGGATCTCTCGGGTCACGACGTGAGCAGGGCCCCGTAGTGCCTATCGCGCAGCGCTGCCGCGCGATGGCGCAGGTCTTCTGAGTGGCAACCTCTCACCAGACCACATGGTCTGCCACGGCGGTGCCGGGTCAACCGTTCAGTGCGTCAAAGAGAAGCGTCTAACCGAACTCTCGTGGTAGGCCTTCCGGGATTCGTTCGCGCGCTCCGGGACGCGCCGAGCCAAAACGAGCCTGACCCGGCTTACACCCGTAGGCCCTCGACCGTGAGACCGCGCTCAGAATGTCGACCGAGAACGTCACCTGGTTCTCCAACGAGGAGGGGAAGGGGATCCCGGTCGTCGCCCTCGCCTGTCAATTGACAGCGCCGGTTGTCGGACTGCTGACGACTGGACTGCGACTGGTCCCACTTCCGGCCTGGCCCGTGAGAGACGTCTCCTGGTCCGAGATCGCGCGCTTCCTGGTGCGCGAGCCGAGGCGAGGGCGCCGAAGGGACCCGATCAGCCACTACGTGTACCTGAGCGACGGCAGCTACGTTCCGCTCTACACCCGAGCGATGGTCGACCCTGGCCCTCTCCTCGAGGCAATCGCGAGTCACGTCCCACCGGAGCGCGAGGTGTGGCCCCCGTGATGACTGCAAGACCAGCGAGGTAGTCGGCCCCTCATCATGCCGCCCGCTTCGCGCCCAACAGTGGCGAGCTAAGTCGCCGAGAACAAAGGTGGGCCCTCCAGGATTCGAACCTGGGCGCGTCCGGTTATGAGCCGGCTGCTCTAACCACTGAGCTAAGGGCCCGAGAGAGACGCGAGCTGGCCGCGGATTCCGTCGCAGAAGCGCTTGTAGTCGCCGCTCTTGAAGAACGCGTTGCCCATCACGAAGACGCGCGCGCCGTGGAGCGCGACGCGCTCGATCGTCTCTGGCCCGACGCCGCCGTCGACGACGAGATCGATCGGCGCGCGCAGCTCGTCGATCCAGCCGCGGATCTGGCGGATCTTGGGCAGTGTCTCGGCGATGAACGCCTGGCCGCCGAAGCCCGGGTTCACCGTCATGACGAGCACCTGATCGACGAGTGACAGCACCGGGCGGATCGCCTCGGCGGGGGTAGCCGGGTTCAGCGCGACGCAGGCGCGCACGTCGCGGCGGCGGATCTCCGACAGCGTTCGGTGTAGGTGCGTGCAGGCCTCGACGTGCACGCCGAGCGCGGTCGCGCCGGCTGCGACGAAGGCGTCGAGCAGGTGATCGGGCTCGCGCACCATCAGGTGCACGTCGACCGGCAGGGTCGTGCGCTTGGCGACCGCCGCCACGACGTCGGGGCCGATCGTCAGGTTCGGCACGAAGTGACCGTCCATGACGTCCAGGTGCAGCCAGTCGGCGCCCGCCTGCTCGGCGGCAGCCACTTCCTCGCCCAGCCGCCCGAAGTCGGCCGACAGGATCGAGGGCGCGATCTTCCAGGCGCTCACTTGCGCACCAGGCGCACGGCGAAGAAGCCGTCGCAGCCGTCGCGCTGCGGCCAGGTCTCGAGCGCCCCGCCCTCGGTGACCAGCGCGCGCGCCGCCTCGGGCAGGAACGGACGCGGGTCGTCCTGCCGGAAGTCGGGATGTGACTCGAGAAAGAGCGCTACCACGCCGGTCGTCTCCTCTCGGGTGAAGGTGCAGACACTATAGACGAGGACGCCGCCTTCCTCGACATAGCGCGCCGCCGACGACAGGATCGCGAGGGCGCTGGCGGCCGCGCGCGGGATGTCCTCGGGGCGCGCGCGCCAGCGGGCGTCGGGGTTGCGGCGCAAGGTGCCCAGGCCCGAGCAGGGCGCGTCGACGAGGATGCGCTTGAAGTGCATGCGCCCCTGCAGGTCGAAGCCCTGCGCGACGTCGCGCTCGAGCGGGCGCAGATTCGCGAGCCCGAGCCTGCGCGCGGCGCTGTGGATCAGCGCGATGCGCGCGCGGTGGAGCTCGAGCGCGATCACCTCGCCGCGCGGGCCGACCTGCTCCGCGAGCTGCACCGACTTCGTGCCCGGCGCGGCGCAGCAGTCGACGACGGTGTCGTTCGGCTCCGCGCCCAGCAGCAGCGGCACCAGCTGCGATGCCTCGTCCTGGACCACGTAGTCGCCGCGATCGAAGCCCGCGGCGCGCACGGGGTCGAGCGCGGCGCCCGTGACTCCCGCGGGCGCGTAGCGCGTCGGGCGGCCGCCGAGCTCGCGCGCCACGGCGTCGCGGTCCGCGCGCGCAGTGACTCGCACGGTGCGCGGCGGCGCCTCGCAGCAGGCGAGCGCGAACGCGAGCGCAGCGTCGGCGCCCTGCTCGGCGACCAGTCTCTCGGCGAGCCAGCGCGGCAACGAGCCGTAGGTCTCGAGGTGACCGATCGGGTCGGTCGCGAAGTCCGGGTAGAGGATCTCGTGCGCGTCGCGCTTCTTCGCCAGCCCGCGCAGCACGGCGTTGGCGAAGCCGGTCGCGCGCTCGTGCCCGAGCTTGCGCGCGAGCTTCACGCTCTCGTCGACCACCGCCGCGTCCGGGATCGTCGACATGCACAGAAGCTGATAGGCGCCGAGCCGCAACAGGTTGCGCAGCGCGGGCTCGACCCGGTGCAGCGGGCGGTCCAGGCCCTGGCCGAGCGCCGCGTCGAGCCGGCCGCGCAGCCGCAGACTGCCGTAGGCGAGCTCGGTCGCGAAGCCGCGGTCGCGGCGCTCGAGCTGCGCGGTGCCGAGCGCCGCGTGCAGCGCCAGGTCGGCGAAGGCGCGGTCGCGCTCGACCCGCTCGAGCACGTGAAACGCGACGCCGCGCGCGCTGGGAATGACTTCGCCCGCGCTCACGCCGACTCCGCGATCTCGCCCTCGGCGATCCGGAAGCCGCGCAGCAGCTCCGCCGCGGGCAGCGCGCGCCGGCCTGCCACCCGCAGCTCGGCGAGCTCGAGCCACGCGTCGCCGCACGCCAGCCGCAGCCGGCCGCCCTCGGCGCGCAGCGCTCCCGGTGTGACACCAGAATGTGTCGGGCCCAGGCGCGCGCGCAGCACGCCGAGCTGCTTGCCGGCGCTCCGCAGCGCGAGCTCGACGCCGGGGCGCGGCGTCGCGGCGCGGATCCGGCGCAGCACCCGCTCGGCGCGCTCGCGCAGGTCGAGCACGGCGAACGCGCGGTCGAGCTTCGGCGCCAGGGTGACTCGCGCGGAGTCCTGCGGCCGGAAGCGCGCGCGGCCGTCCGCGATCTCGTCGACCGCCTCGACCAGCGCCGACGCCGCGAGCTCGGCCAGGCGCGCCGCGAGCTCGCCCGCCGTCTCTTCCGCGCCGATCTCGAGCTCGCGCACGAGACACACGTCGCCGGCGTCCATCTCGCGCACCACGCGCATCACCGAGATCCCGGTGCGTGGATCGCCGGCGTCGATCGCCCACTCGATCGGCGCCGCCCCGCGCCAGCGCGGGAGCAGGCTCGCGTGCGCGTTGATCATCCCCTGCGGCGGCAGCTCGCGCACGCCCTTCGGAATGAACTGGCCGAAGGCGACCACGACGCCGATGTCGGGCGCGCGCGCGCGCAGCCAGGCGAGCGCCGCTTCCCCGCCAATCTTCTCGGGCTGCAGCAGCGGCAGCCCGAGCTCGCCTGCCGCGGCCGCCACCGGCGTCGGCTCGAGCAGGCGGCCGCGGCCGCGCGGGCGGTCCGGCTGCGAGATGACACCGACCAGTGTATGCCGCGAGCGCGCGAGCGCGCGCAGAGCCGGCACCGCGAACTCCGGAGTGCCGAGGAAGACGAGGCGAAGGGGCGCGCGTTCCGTCATCGGCGCAGCTCCCGAGAGTCAACCACTCGGATGATCCGCCGCCTCGCGCTCTTCCTGTTCGCGCCGGAGCTGCTTCTTCCGGCGCCGCACGTAGAGGTCCCGCTTCAGCTTGCTGACTCGGTCGATGAACAGCACGCCGTCCAGGTGATCGATCTCGTGCTGGAAGCAGAACGCCTCGAGCTCGGTCGCGTCGAACTCGACCCGTTCCCAGTCCAGCGTGCGCGCGCGCACCAGCACGCGGGCGTCGCGCTCGACGTCGGACTTGAAGTCCGGAACCGAGAGGCAGCCCTCCATCTCGGAGGTCGCGCGCCCTTCGCGCAGCACGATCTCGGGGTTCAGCAGCACGCGCGGATGCTGCTCGCCGAGCTCGCTCCATTCGAGGTCCATCACGATCAGCCGCTTGGCGACGCCGACCTGTGTCGCCGCGAGCCCGATCCCCGGCTCGTCGTACATGGTCGCCGCCATGTCCTCGGCGAGCTGGCGCAGCTCCGGCGTCACGTCGCTCTGTGCGACGGGCGCGGCTTTCTCGCGCAGGCGCGGATCGGGGAACTGCAGGACCGACAGGAGCATGGGGGGATCTTCATAGCATTTGCAGCGGGTTAGCATCCAGCCGCACGGTCACTCCCGCGAAGCCGGGGCCGCGCGCGAGGCGCGCCAGCTCCGCCGCGACGCGGCGCACCGGCTCGCGCGCTCCCAGCAGAAGCAGCTGCCAGCGGAACTCGTCGCGGATCCGCGAGAGCGGGGCTGGCGCAGGGCCGAGCACTTCGACGACCTCGGCGCCCGCGTCGTCGGCGGGCACCGTCTTGGCGAGGCCGGCGAGCGCGTGCGCCGCGTGCTCCACCGCCTGCGCGCGCGCGCCGGCCAGCGCGATCTGCAGCAGGTCGCGGAACGGCGGCCAGCCGTGCGGCCGGCGGCGCGCGATCTCTTCGCGGTAGAAGCGCGGATAGTCGTGAGTCTTGGCGAGCGCGATCGCGTAGTGCTCTGGCAAGAAGGTCTGGATCACGACGCGCCCCGGCTCGTCGCCGCGGCCGGCGCGGCCCGCGACCTGGGTCAGCAGCTGGAACGTGCGCTCGCCCGCGCGGAAGTCGGGGAAGTGCAGGCCGAGGTCGGCCATGACGACACCGACGAGTGTCACCCCGGGGACGTCGTGGCCCTTCGCGACCATCTGCGTGCCGATCAAGACGTCGAGCTCGCCGCGGTGGAAGGCCGTCAGGATCGAGCGCTGCGCGCCCCGCCGCGCCGAAGTGTCTCGATCGAGCCGCCCGATGCGGGCGCTCGGGTACGCCGCGACGAGCTCCTCGAGCAGGCGCTCGGTGCCGAAGCCCTGCATGCCGCCCTCGCGGCTGCCGCACCCCGGACAGGTGTCGACCGGATCCTCGCGGTAGCCGCAGTAGTGACAGCGGAGCTCGCCCTCGAGCGGGTCCTGCGGCCGCCGCGGGCCCTCGCTCGCGTGGTAGACGAGTGACACGTCGCAGTGTTTGCAGTGGAGCGCTACCCCGCAGGCGAAGCAGAAGACGCGGCCGGCGAAGCCGCGCCGGTTCAGGAACAGGATCGTCTGGCGGCCGGCGGCGAGCGTCTCCGCGAGCGCCTGGTGGAGCGGGCGCGAGAGCATGCTGCGCCGCCCGGCGCGCGCGCGCTCGGCGCCAAGGTCGACGATCTCCACCGTCGGCAGCGGCCGGCTCGCGACGCGCTCCGGCAGAGTGAGTCGCTCGATCTCGCCGTGCGCCGAGCGCCAGGCGGTCGCCACGTCCGGCGTCGCGGATCCGAGCACGAGCGGGCAGCCGGCGCGCTCGGCGCGCAGCCGCGCCACGTCGCGCGCGTGGTAGCGGAAGCCCTCCTCGCTCTTGTACGCGCCGTCGTGCTCCTCGTCGATCGCGATCAGTCCGAGCTCGGCGTACGGCGCGAACACGGCCGAGCGCGCGCCGATCGCAATCGGCACCCGGCCCTCGCGGATCGCGCGCCACTGATCGAAGCGCTCGCCCCCCGACAGCCCGCTGTGCAGCACCGCGACCTGTTCTCCGAAGCGCGCGCGGAAGCGGTCGACGACCTGGTGAGTGAGCGAGATCTCGGGGACCAGCACGATCGAGCCGCGCCCGCGCGCGAGCGCCACCGCGGCCGCACGCTGGTACACCTCGGTCTTGCCGCTGCCGGTGACCCCGTACAAGAGAAACTGCGTGAGCCGGCCCGCTTCGAACGCCGCGGAGATCTCGGCGAGCGCCGTGCGCTGGTGCCCGGTGAGCTCGGGCGCGGCGGCCGCGCGCACGAGCGGATCCAAGTGAGTCACGCGGACCAGCTCGCGCTCCTCGCAGAGCACCAGCCCCGCTTCGACGAGCGCGCGCAACGCCGGGCTCGAGCGCGCCGGCGCTGGCGCTGGCCCGAGCGCGAGCAGCAGCTCGAGGCGCTTCGGCGCGCGCGCGAGCTCCTGCTTCGCGCGCGCCAGATCGACTCCCGGTGTGACTCGATAGACGCGCTCGGTCTGCGTGCGCACGCGCGGCGGATCGGTGCCCGCCGTGCGCGACACGAAGCCGAGTCGCTCGAGACGCGCCAGCGCAGGCACCGCCGCGGGAAAGCGCGCGCGCAGATCGGACTCCGAGCGCGGCCGCTTGCCCAGCGCCCACAGCACCTTGGCGAGTGACCCGCGCAGCTCCCCGCGCTCGAGCGCGCGCATGCCGGCCGGCAGCAGTGACACGCGCGTGCCCGGGCGCGGCGCCGTGCCGGGCGGCACTGCGGCCGCGAGCGCGATCCCGGGCGGACAGAGCGCGTCGTGCGCGGCGCGCAGGACCGCTTCGAGCAGCGCCGGCGGCAGCACGGGCTCGTCGTCGAGCACTTGCAGCACGCGGCGCAGCGGCCCGCGCCGGCGCGCCTGCGCGCTCGACTTGGTCGCAATCACCACGCCGACGACGCGGCGGCCCCCGTGCGGCACCAGCACGCGAGCGCCCGGCTCGGCGCGCGCGCCGGCCTCCAGGGCGTAGTCGAAGGTCTCGTCGATCGGTACGGGCACGGCGACTTCGACGACCTCTGGCTCGCTCACCGTCCCTTTGTACCGCCGCGCGCGCGCGAAGACCAAACCGCTCCCTTGCTCGCGCGGGAGCCGCGGCCTAACACCTCCGCATGCGCGACATCGCCGTCGTCGGGAGCTTGAACGTCGACGTCTCACTGCGCGTGCCCCGCTTCGTGAAGCCGGGAGAGACCCTGCGCGCGAGCGGGCTCGAGATCGGCGCCGGCGGCAAGGGCTTGAACCAGGCGATCGCGGCGGCGCGGCTCGGCGGGCGCGTGCACTTGATCGGCTGCGTCGGCGCGGACCCGTTCGCCGAGATCGCGCTCTCGGCGCTGCGCGAGGCGGGGGTCGACACGACCCACGTCGAGGCGCTGCCCGGCGAGCGCACGGGCTTCGCCGCGATCACGGTCGACGAAGCGACCGGCCAGAACCAGATCGCCGTCGCCGCCGGCGCGAATCGGAAAGTCTCCGTCGAGCACGTGCGCAATGCGCTCTCCGCGTTTCGCGCGTCCGGCGTGCTGCTGGTGCAGCTCGAGCTGCCGCCCGACACGATCGACGCGGCGCTCGAGCTCGCGCGCGCGAGTCATGTGCGCTCGATTCTCGACCCCGCGCCGGTGCGCGAGCTCGCGGACGAGACTCTCGCGAAGGTCGACGTTCTCACGCCGAATGAAGGCGAGGCCGAGGCGCTCTCGGGCATGCACATCCGCGACGTCGAGTCGGCCGCGGCGGCGGGCGCTGCGCTGCAGGCGAAGACGCGCGGCGACGTCGTGGTGACGCTCGGGGCCGGCGGCTGTGTCTGGGTGCACGCGACCGGGTTCGAACACGTACCGGCGCCGCGCGTGCGCGCGCTCGACACGACCGGCGCGGGCGACGCCTTCGATGGCGCGCTCGCGGTCGCGCTGGCGCGCGGCGAGCCGCTCTCGCGCGCGCTGCGCGAGGCCGTGCGCGCGGGCAGCGCCTCCACGTTGCGCCGCGGCGCGGCGGCGGCGATGCCGACACCCGCGGACCTGCTCGCGCTGCCCGAGCTGGGCTAGAGTGCGCACAGTGCCAAGGAGTCACACGCGCAGATGAACTCGAATCGAACACTCGCAGCTTCCGCGATCGCCAGCTTTCTCGGGCTCGTGCTCGCCGGTCCGGCGCGCGCCCACGACGAGGCGCCGACCTCGGAAAAGCGGCCACCGAAGGAGAAGTGCTTCGGGATCGCGAAGAAGGGCCAGAACGACTGCTCGGCCGCGAATCACTCCTGCGACGGCGAGGCGAAGATCGACTCGGATCCCGCCGAGTGGATCTGGGTCCCGAAGGGTACCTGCGAGAAGATCGTCGGTGGAAGTCTCGCCTCGGCGAAGAAGTAGCTCGCGCGCGCTGCCCGACCGCTGCGGGCTGGCGCTTCGGCCGGCGCACTTCTCCGCGGTCCTCGACGGCGAGCCCGAGCTGCCGTTCTTCGAGATTCTGGCCGAGAACCACCTGCAGCCGCGCGATCCCGCCCGCGGCGTGCTCGAGGCGCTGCGCGCCCGCGTTCCCCTGACACTGCACAGTGTCGGGATGTCGCTCGGCGGCAGCGACCCGCTCGACCTCGGACATCTGGACGCGCTGCGCCGCCTCGCCGACTTTCTCGAGCCGGCGCTGATCTCGGACCACCTGGCCTGGACCTCGCTCGACGGCCGCCAGCTCCACGATCTGCTGCCGCTGCCGTATCTCGAAGAGGCGCTGACTCACGTGGCCGAGCGGGTCGCGCGCGCACAGGACGCGCTGGGCCGGCGCATCGCGCTCGAGAACGTCTCGGGCTACGCGCGCTTCGCGGAGTCCGAGCTCAGCGAGTGTGAGTTCCTGGCCGCGGTCGCCGAGCGCGCGGACTGTCTCATTCTGCTCGACGTGAACAACGTCTTCGTGTCGGCCGCGAACCTCGGCTTCTCGGCCGAGGCGTACCTCGACGCGCTGCCGCTCGAGCGCGTGGTCCAGCTCCACGTCGCCGGTCACGACGCGGGCGAGGCGCAGCTGGTCGACACGCACGGCGCGCCGGTCGCCGAGCCCGTCTGGCGGCTGTTCGAGCGCGCGCTCGCGCGCTTCGGCGCGCTGCCGACGGTGTTGGAGCGCGACCGCGAGATCCCGCCGCTCGGCGCGCTCGCCGACGAGGCGCGCAAGGCCGATGCGCTGCTGGCGCGCGTGGTGCAGCGTGCTGGTTGAGCTGCAGCGGGCGTTCGCGAGCGAGCTCTTCGCCGGTGGCGCGCGCCTGCGCACGCACCGCGAGACGGTGCTCTCGGGCCTGGCGGGGGCGCTCGAGGCGATTCACCCGGTGTGCCTGCGCCTGGTCGGGAGTGACTTCTTCCGCGCGCTGGCGCGGCGCTTCGCGCGCGAGGTGCCCTCGCGCTCGCCCGACCTGAACGACTACGGCGCAGCGCTGGGCGACTTTCTCGAACGCTTCGAGCCCGCGCGCGCGCTCGTCTATCTGCCGGACGTCGCGCGTCTCGAGTGGGCGCTGCACCGGGCGCGCCACGCGCCCGATGCGGTGCCGCTCGACGTCGCCGCGCTGGCCGCGCTGCCCGAGCAGGAGCGCGCGGAGTTCCGCTTCCAGCTCGCGCCGGGGACGGGGCTCGTCGCCTCGCGCTGGCCGGTCGATCGCATCTGGCAAGCCAATCAGCCGGAGTCCGGCGCGGACGGGACGCTCTGTCTCGATTCGGGGGAAGTGCAGCTCGTGATCTCGCGCGGGCCGCAGGGCACGTGGTTCGAGCGAGTCAGCGCGGCCGAGCTCGCGCTCCTGCGCGGCTTCGCGCGCGGCGAGCCGCTCGAGCGGGCGGCGGCGGAGTGGCCGGAGTCCGCCGAGTCACTCGGCCGCGCGCTCGCGCGCGCAGCGGAGCTCGGCTGGATCGCCTAGCGCGCGAGGCGCGCGAAGATCTCGTCCGCCGATTCGCCTGCGGCAGGCGCGGGCATCATCCTGAGCACGTCCGCGAGTCGCGAGCAGACCCCCGGGACGTCGACGCCGCCGTGTGACTGGAGCTGTCGCGGGAGCAGGCGCTCGATCACGATCGCGAGCTGCGAGGCGCTCACGCTTCCGGCGTCGAGTCCTGCGTCCATCAGCGCGAGCTGCAGGGTGCCGCGCGCGGTCCAGCGGTCCATTCCGTTCGCTGCGGAGAGCTCGGCGCAGACGGCTTCGAACGGGGCGGAGCCCGCCAAGCTAGACCGCCGCCAGCGCGCCCCGTGGGTCGCGCATCAGCCAGCGCGTGTAGCGCGCCGGCGGGATGAAGATCAGCACCAGGAAGACGCTGTTCACGATCCCGACCAGCGACGTCGCGAGCACGGGCGCGGCGTCGACCGTGATGTTCCCGCCCGACTGGAGTGAGTACGCGGCGACGACGTCGGAGATCACCTGCAGACCGCCCGCGAATGCCCAGAGCAGGAAGCGGTTGGCGACGACCGGATCGCCGAGGCCGACGCGCGCCCGGCGGCGCATCATGCGGTGGTAGCGGAAGCCTTCGAACGCCGTCCACGCGTACGCGAACCCGAGCACGATCAGCATCGTCACGCTCGCCGTGCGCACCGACGTGACGCTCATCGCTCCGGCGCCGAGCGCCATGTGCCCGCGCACGATCTCACCGCAGGAGAGCGAGAAGAGGATCGCGCCGAGCGCCGCCGCACTCTGTGCGGCCACCGACTTGGCGCGGAACACGCGCGCGTTGAAGAAGAAGAAGCAGCTGACGCCCAGCGCGATCATCACCTCGCCGAGCGCGAACGCGAGCAAGCCGCCGGCTCGGTCGAGCTGCGTGGAGCCGACCACCACCAGCGGATAGCCGAACCCCGGCGCCGCGAGATACGCGATGCCCATCAGCAGCTCGGGAGCGCGGCGGGTCGGGAATCCGCGCAGGACGAGGCGCGCGCCGACGCCGGCGCTCATCAGAGTGTAGATGCCGACGCAGACGAGGGCGAACTGGTGCACCGGGGCTCCCGCGAGTCAGTGACTCCCGCGGGCGTCTTATCGGCCTTCCCGCGCCCGCGCTTGAGGATCCGCGCGCTCTTGCTCGGTCAAGAACCGGTTCACGAGCCGGTTGAAGCGCGGCGCCAGCTCGGCGGCGACCAGGTGGCCGGCGTTCGGCAGCAGCACCAGCCGCGCGCCCTTGATCCGCGCGGCGAGCTCCCGCGACATGTGCGGGGGCGTCAGGATGTCACCCTCGCCACAGACGACGAGCGTGGGCGCAGCGATCGCCGCGATCCGCTCCAGCGCGTCGTGGGCGATGCACGCGTCGGCCTGGCGGACGAAGACGCGATCGTCCATGGGCGCGTCATCGCGCAGATAGAAGCGCCACATCGCTTCGATCAGGTCTTCCTGCTCCATGGTCGCGTCGCCGAGCGTCCAGATCAGCCGCTTCTTGATGCGCAGCTCCGCGGGGACATGCAGCTCGACCATGCTCTTCCAGAGGTCGAGCACCATGCGCCGCTTCGCGTCGGCGCGGGCGTAGGTACCGACCAGGACCAAGCTCGCGACGCGCGCCGGGTGAGTGAGTGCGAGCTCCTGCGCGATCATTCCGCCGAGAAATCCGCCGAGCACGTGCGCGCGCGGCATGTCCAGGTGATCGAGCAGCGCGCGGGCGTCCTCCGCCATCTCGGGCGTCGAGAATGGACCGCCGGGATCTTCGGACTGACCGGCGCCGCGGTTGTCGAAGATCACGACCCGACGGCCCGCCCGGACGAGGTCGGGAACGGTGACCGTGAGCCAGCCCTGACACGTGCCGCCCATGCCCATGACCAAGAGCAGCGGCAGCTTCGGACCTTCGCCGTGCACTTCGTGGTGGATCGCGAACCCGCGCGTTCGAAAGGACGGCATCGCGGACATCCTACCCCGAACCCGGGCGCGCCGATGCGCTGCGCCGGGCGGCGGGGCCCGCGGCGCGCTCTAGCGCGAGCCCTTCTTCAGCTCCTGGAGCACGAGCCGCGCGAGCGCCTTGAGTGTCTCGAACACGCCCTTCCCCGATTGCGCGGCGGCTTCGAAGTCCGGGTTCTTGCCGCTCGGGTTCAGCGCTTCGCGCAAACTCTCGACCGACACCGCGTTCGGGAGGTCGCGCTTGTTGTACTGAATCACGACGGGAATCTTGTCGTAGTCGTAGCCCTGCTCGCGCAGGTTGGCCTTCAGGTTCTCGAGAGACTCGACGTTCGCCTCGAAGCGCTCTTCCTGGCTGTCGGCGACGAACACGACGCCGTCGACGCCCTTCAGGATCAGCTTGCGGCTGGCGTCGTAGAACACCTGACCCGGAACGGTGTAGAGGTGGAAGCGCGTCTTGAAGCCGCGGATCTCACCGAGCGCGAGCGGCAGGAAGTCGAAGAACAGCGTGCGCTCGGTCTCCGTCGCGAGCGAGATCATCTTGCCCTTCGCGTCGGCGGCGGTCTTCTCGTAGATGTACCGGAGGTTCGTGGTCTTCCCGCACAGACCCGGCCCGTAGTACACGAGCTTGCAGTTGATCTCACGCGCGCTGTAGTTGATGAACGCCATCGAGTTCTAGTCCGAGAACAAGTTGTCGATGTCTTCGTCGCTGATCTCCGAGAACGGCGAGGCAGGACCATCCCCGTCTTCCGCCTCGGCGCGCTTGAAGATCTCGTCGAAGACCTCGGAGAGCCGCTGGCCGGCCTTCTTCACGCGCAGCCGCACCAAGCCGAGCGAGCTGCGCTCGTCGAACACGACGACCAGGATGATCCGCTGCGCGACCAGCGTGATGTGCACGTTGTCGCGCTCGCCCTGGTGGAAGTGAGTCGGGAAGTCGGGCTCGCCGATCACCTTCGCCAGGCCCTGCGTCGCGGCGACGTTGCCGGCCACCAGTGACGCGAGCGACGTCGTGTCGATGCCCTTGAGCTCGCCGGCTTCGCTCACGAGCTGGCCGTTGCGGTCGACGAGAAAGACCGCCTTGGCGTTCGCGTCCGCCACGAGCCGCTCCGACACGGCGAGCAGCTTCCGGTGGTCCTCCTCGAAGAGCACTAGCTGAGGCGTCAGCGACATCGCCCGATCCTGCGTATCGAGAGCCGTAAGACTTCGATCCGCCTACGAAATTTCCCCCGCGCGCGATGCTAGCAGAGGCCTTCCGCGAGATACAAGAGCCGAATTTCTCAAGGAGCATTTCGGCGCGCGCGTGGGGCGAGCTTGAGAAAGCTACGACGAGTAGGCGCGCCTGTTCTCGAGCGACTTGCGAACCGTGATCGGGTCGACGTACTCGAGATCGCCGCCGCTCGGCATCCCGTAGCCGATGCGGGTGACGGAAACGCCGTAGCGCGCGACCCGCTCCGCGACGTAGAGGGCGGTCGCCTCGCCTTCGGGGTTCGGGTTCGTGGCGAGAATGAGCTCGTCGATCCCGCCGCGCTCGATGCGCGCAACCAGCGCGTCCACCCGCAGCGACTCCGGGCCGACGCCGTCGAGCGGCGCGATCGTCCCGCCGAGCACGTGGTAGCGGCCGCGAAAGCTGCCCGTGCTCTCGATCGAGGCGAGGTCCGCGGGCTCCTCGACGACGCAGACCACGCGCGGCGAGCGCGTCTCGTCGCGGCAGATCTCGCACGGCGAACGCGCCGTGAGATTGAAACACTCGTCGCACAGGCAGACGTCGGCGCGCAGGCGCAGGATCGCCTGGCCGAGCTCGCCCGAGACGAGCTCCGGCGCCGCCAACAGGAAGTAGGCGAGCCGCGTCGCCGTCTTCTCGCCGATGCCGGGCAGGCGGCGCAGCGCCTTGACGAGGCGCTCGATCGGCTCCGGGCGCGACTCGCTCACGCGGCGCCTCCGAGCCCGCCCAGCGGCAGCGGCAGACCCGAGGCGCGCTGCATCTCCTCCTGGGCCAGCTGCTTCGCGCGCGCGAGCACCTGATTCGCCGCGGCGCGGACGAGGTCCTGCAGCAGCGCGACGTCGCGCGGGTCGACCGCGTGCGGATCGATGCGCACGCCGACGATCTCGAGCGCGCCGCTGACCGTCACCTCGACCAGGCCGCCGCCGACGGTGGCCGACACCGTTCGGTGTCGCAGCGCCTCCTGCGCGCGGCGCAGCTTCTCGGAGAGCTCCTGGGCTTGGCGCAGCATCGCGGGAAGGTCGACGCGGGCGTCGCTCACGCGAGCTCTCCGCGCTTGGCCTCGCCCGGGCGCTCGATGCGGATCTCGCGCAGCTCGGCGTCGAGCGATTCGATCACCTGCTGCACGCGCGGGTGCGCCTTCGCCTCGGCGCGCACGCGCGCCTCGAGCGCTGCACGCTGCTGGTGCGAGAGCGCGGAGAGCGGCGGCTGCGGGATCGCGTTCTCCGTGGAGCTGAGCGACGAGAGCTCCGCCTCGTCGGGCGGCGGCGGCTCCTCGCGCGCGGTCGCGGCGGTCGGGGCGGTCGCGGCGAGCTCCGGCACCGGATCTGCGTCCGCTGCGGCGCGCGCGGTCGGCGCTGGTGCGGGTCGCGGGACGGGGCGTTCCGGCGCGCTCGCGGCGGAGCGCGGGGTCGGCCGCGGCGTGCCTCCGCCGCCGCTTCCAGAAGACGCGCTCGGGGCGCCGGGCGCGGGGCCGCCTCCGCCGCCTTCGAGCGCGTCGAGCTTCTGCACCAGGACGGCGAGTGACTCCGCCGCCGGCAGAGTCGCGAGCCGCACGACCGCCATCTCGAGCGCGTGCTCCTGGCGCGCGGCGTTGCCGAGCTCCTGGATCCGCGTCAGCAGAACGCGGAAGAGTCTCTGCAGCGTCTCCGCGTCGTGGGCGGACGCGCGCGCGCGGGTCTCGGCGAGGGCTTCCGGCGCCGCGTCGATGAGTCCACTCGGATCGTCCACCAGGCGCGCGACGACCAGGTCGCGGATCTCCTCGAGCAAGTCGCCCGCGAAGCGCACTGGATCGACGCCCAGCTCGAGCGCGCGGCGCAGCGCGACCAGCGCCGCCGCCGGGTCACGCGCGAGCACCGGCTCGAGCACGTCGACGAGCAGCTTGCGGTCGATCACGTCGAGGATCGCGATCGACTCCGCGAGCCCGAGCTTCGGCCCGAGCGCGCTCGTGAGTCGGTCGAGCAGGGTGAGTGCGTCGCGGCCGCTGCCGTCCGCCTCGCGCGCGATCGCGCGCAGCACGGGCTCCGGGGCCTCGATCGCGTCCGCCGAGCAGATCTTCCGCAGCAGCGCGAGCAGCTCGACGTTCGAGAGCCGGCGCAAGTCGAAGCGCTGGACGCGCGAGAGCACGGTGGCCGGAATCTTCTGCGGATCGGTCGTCGCGAAGATGAACAGACTGCGATCCGGCGGCTCCTCGAGCGTCTTCAACAGCGCGTTGAACGCCGCGGTCGAGAGCATGTGCACTTCGTCGATGATGAAGATGCGGTGCTTCCCGGGCGCGGCCGCGTAGCGCACGCTCTCGCGGATCTCGCGCACGTTGTCGACGCCCGTGTTGCTCGCGGCGTCGATCTCCTGCACGTCGAGCGATGTGCCTGCGGCGATCTCGCGACACGGCACGCAGTGACCGCACGGCTTCTCGGTCGGTCCCTCGTCGCAGTTCAGCGCGCGCGCGAGGATGCGCGCCAGCGTGGTCTTGGCGACGCCGCGCGGCCCGGCGAGCAGGATCGCGTGCGGCACGCGCCCGAGTCGCAGCGCGTTGCGCAGTGCGGTGACCACGTGCCGCTGCCCCTCGACGTCGTCGAAGGTCTGCGGCCGAAACCGCCGCGCGAGGACCTCGTAGCTCATTCCGACAGTGTACCCGCGCGTCCCTTACGGGTCCGCCCGCGACAGACCGTCGCCGCCTCGCTGCCCGCCACACGTCCGCCCGCGACAGACCGTCGCGGGCCCCATCGGACCCATCTCCGCCGGTGATCGCTGGGCCGATCCGACCACCTGGAGAGCGCCGCTACCGTTGCTTCCTTCCGGACCTGGCGGGGTTTACGGACCAACCACCGGCCGGGACCCAGCGA
>JBIOJK010000087.1:0-15993 GCA_044450765.1 Myxococcota bacterium
GCCCGAGCGCTCGATCGCGGCGAAGTCGTCGGCCGACAGCCGCCGGCGCAGCTCGTCGAGCATGCAGCCGAGAATCACTTCCGGCGCGGTGTCGCGCCGGAACCGGTACGTCTCGGGATACGCGTAGCCCTCGAAGGTGTCCGCCTCGAGGCCCTTGCGCCGGGCGAAGATCGGGTCGCGGGCGCGCGCGAGAAACTCGCCGGCGTCGGCGATTCCGGCGGCCTGCAGGCGCATCGCGATCTCGTCGAGCCGCAGCCCCTCGGGCACGGTGACCTCGTGCATCTTCACCTGGCCCAGGACGAGCTTGTCGAGGATCGCGATCGGAGTCAGCGCCGGCGCGAGATCGTACTCGCCGCTCTTGATCGCGCGGTCCTTGCCGGTGAGCTTCGCATACAGCGCGAACACGCGCGGGCCAAAAAACGCGCGGCGGGGCAGGAGCCCCTGCGCGTCGAGCCGGTGCGCGATCGGGTCGAGTGACTCGTTCGCGTTGACCCAGAACACCAGCGGCGCGCCGTCCGGATCCGCGGCCTCGCGCAGACCCGAGTCGGCGAAGTAGGCGACCGTGCCCGCAGCGAGCGCCAGCGCCACCGCGATCGCGAGGGCCGCGCGAATCACTTGCGGCGCAGCTCCAGCCAAGTCCGCAGCAGCAGCGCCGCCGCGATCGGGTCCACGCGGCCGCGCTGGTCGCGCCGCTTGACGCCGCCCTCGTCGAGCGCGCGCTCGGCCTCGAGCGAGGTCCAGCGCTCGTCGAGATAGTCGACCGCGACGCCCGCGCGCGCGCGGACGCGCTCCCCGAAGGCGCGCGCGCGCTCGGCCTCGGGGCCGGGACGGCCGTTCATGTGGAGCGGCAGCCCGACGACGATCTGGCCGACCTCGTTCGCGCGCACCAGCTCCGCAATCCGGTCGAGCGCAGCCGAACCGCCGCCCGCGGTGGCCGCGATCGTCTCGAGCGGCTGAGCGATCATGCCGGTCGGGTCGCTGATCGCGACCCCGATCCGGCGCTCGCCGTAGTCCAAGGCCAGCGTTCTCACTGGCAGATCATAGCGATCGTCTCGCGCGGCCCCGGCGACGGCGGTCACTTTCCGGCCGCCGCGCGTTCGATCCTGCGAATCGCCTCCTGACAGGCCTGGCGCACCTCGGCGTCGCCGCGGCGGGCGTGCGGATGGAGCGTTTGAATCGCCACCGGGCCGCCGATCTGTCCGATCGCCTGCGCGGCCGCGATCCGCAGCGCGCGGAAGCGCGCGCGCCCGAAGAACGGCGCGTGGTCGAGCACTCGCTTCAGGCGGTTCAGCGCCTCGACGCTCGCGAGCCGCCCCAGGCTGCGGATCGCTTCGCGACGCAGTCCGTCGGGATACTCGCGCTCCAGATCGAGGAGCTCGCCGAGCGCGCGCGCCGCCGACGCCTGCCGCATGCCGCCGAGGCAGCCGGCGCAGGTCTCGGCGACCGGCGCCGCGAGCTTCAGCCCCGCGACGAGCTCGGCGACCGCCGCGTCCGTCGCGACGCGCACGAGCGCGCGCGCCGCCTCGCGCGCGAGCGCCAGGTCGTTCGAGCGCAGGGTGTCGGCGAGAAACTGGACTCCGCGCGGGTTCTGCATCTCGCCGAGCAGCCGCGCCGCCCGCCGGGCGCGTTCGCTCGAGCCCGAGCGCAGGTCGTCGACGACGGCCGCGAGCGCCGCGTCGCCCATCGCGATCAGTGTCTGCCCCGCGCGCTCTCGGGACGCATCGCGCACCTGCGCGCAGCGACTCAGCAGCGCGCCGACCGCAGGCGCGCCGATGCTGACCAGCACCTGAGTCGCCTGCACGCTGGCGAGACCGGTCGCGGTGCACGCCTGTTCGACGACGGTCTCGAGCAGAGGCTCGCTGGTCGCGAGTCGGCGCAGCCGATCGGACGCCTCGCGGCGGATCGCGTCGGAGCGCAGCTCGCGGTCGGTCGCGTGGCGGCTGAAGACGACGGCGGCGCGGTAGCCCTCGAGCAAGCGCTTCGCGCGCACGAGCACGTCGAGGCAGGCCTCGATCTTGTTCGCGATCAGGTTGTAGCTGCCGAAGTCGTCGCAGCGCTCGAGCTCCGCCAGCAGGCGCACCAGGTCCGCCACGTGTTGTGTGAGAAACGAGCTCGGCTCGGCCTCGTCGCTTGCGCCGCCCTCTGCCTGCGCACCCTGTGCGACCAGCTCGACGTCGCGCGCGCCCGCCGCGCGCAGGGCTTCCGCGGCTCCGCCCGCGCCGGCCAGTGACTCGGGCTCGCGACTCAGTGTCTCGACCAGGAGCGACAGATCTTGCGTCCCCGGCTGGCCGCGCAGCCGGAGCTGTGCGAGCGAGCGCGCGCGCAGCTCGCCGGCGAGCTCGGCCGCGCCCGGAGACGCGAGCGCGCCGCCTCCCGCGCGCGCGTGCCCCGCGTCGGAGACGTCGAGCGCGAGCTCGCCACCGCCCGCCGCGGAGAGCGCGCGCCAGGCGGCCACGGCGCGCTGCAGCGCGTCGACCACGACCGGATGGCCGCTCGGATGAACGCGCCGCGCGCGCAGTGCGCGCGCCAGCTCGAGCACGAGCGGAGCGAGATCTTCTTCGGAGGCCGTGTTTCGGCGCATGCCGCCGCCGCCTGAAACTCCAGTGCGGAACATCGGCGACGCGCACCGGCAGCTTGATCGCAGCCCTGGCGCAATGCGCTGATTTCGCTATTTCTTCGCCTTCCTTGACACCCCCGCCAGCGGCGACCTAGCATCGGCAACAGAGGCAGAAGTGCTCGGAATTACATGAGAATCTTCATTCTCGCGCTCGCGACCGGGGCCGGTTCCGGCTATTCGCCGGTCGCCCCGGGCACGGTCGGCTCCGCGGTCGGGCTCGCACTCTGGATCGGCCTCGCAGGCCTGGCGCCTCTTCCCTACGCGGGCGCCTGCGCCGCGATCACGGCCCTCGGAGTCTGGGCCGCAGGTCGCGCGGAGGAGATCCTGGGCAACCACGACGACGGCCGCATAACGATCGACGAAGTGGCGGGCATGCTTCTGTCGCTCGCCTGGCTGCCCGCCCGCTGGGAAGTGGCGGGGGTCGGCTTCCTGCTGTTCCGACTCTTCGACATCTGGAAGCCGTTCCCGGCCCGCGCGGCAGAGCGTCTGCCCGGCGGGTTGGGCGTGATGGCCGACGACCTCGTCGCCGGTGTCTACGCGAATCTCGGCGGCCAGCTCGTCTGGCGGCTGCTCGCGGCGGGGGCGAGCGCTTGAGTCAGGGCTCGAGCCGCGACCCGGTCTGGGTAGTCACGATCGGCGACGAGCTCGTGCGCGGCGAGATCGTCGACTCGAACAAGTCACATCTCTCGCAGCGCATGCTCCCGCTCGAGCTCGAGACGGCGCGCCACGTCAGCGTACCGGACGATCCGCGCGCGCTGGAAGAAGTGCTGCGCGCAGCGGCGGCGCGCGCGCGCGACGTGCTCGTCTCGGGCGGCCTCGGCCCGACGCGCGACGACCTCACCACCGAGATCGCGGCGCGCGCGTTCGGGCGCAAGCTCGTGCGCGACGCGGAGTCACTCGAGCAGATCCGCGCGTTCTTTCGGCGCTTCAACCGCGAGATGGCGGAGAACAACGCGAAGCAGGCGGACTTCCCGGAGGGCGCCGAGATCCTGCCGAACCCGATCGGGACGGCGCCCGGCTTCATGCTCGACGTGCCGTCGGCTTCCGCGGGTGAGCCGCCGACGCAGCTCTTCTTCATGCCGGGAGTCCCGCGCGAGCTGTACCGCATGCTCGACGAGCAGGTCGTGCCGCGCATCTCCGCGCGCCTCGGCCGCGGGCGCGTGGTGCGCGCGCGGCTGCTGCGCACGTTCGGCATCGGCGAGTCGAACCTCGACCGGATGCTGGTCGACCTGGCGCAGGGCGATCCCGACGCGGTGATCGGCTTCCGCACCCAGTTTCCCGACAACCTCGTGCGCATCCTGGTGCGCGCGGCCGACGAGCGCGGCGCCGAGGCCCGGCTCGACCAGCTCGAGCGCGAGGTGCGCGCGCGGCTCGGCGACCTGGTCGTCGGCCCCGGCGAACGCGCGCTCGAGGAAGTGGCCGCGGAGCTGCTGCGCGAGCGGAAGCGCACGATCGCGATCGCCGAATCGCTCACCGGCGGCCTGATCGCGAGCCGACTCACCGACGTCCCGGGCAGCTCCGCGTATCTGCTCGAGGGCGTCGTGGCGTACGCGAACGATGCGAAGGTGCGCACGCTCGGAGTTTCACCGGAGTCGTTGGCGCAACACGGCGCGGTGTCGGAGCCGGTGGCGCGTCAGATGGCCGAAGGCGCGCGCAGGATCGCCGGCGCGGACATCGGCCTCGCCACGACCGGCGTGGCCGGCCCCGACGGCGGCAGCGCCGAGAAGCCCGTCGGCACGCTCTGGCTCGCGCTGGCCGACGGCGCGGGCACGATCGCGCACCGCTACCAGCTCATGACGGACCGCGCGCGCAACAAGGAGCTCGCGAGTCAACTCGCGCTCGACTGGATTCGCCGGCGACTGCTCGGCCTCCCGATCAGCGCCGAGACGTTCCCGCGCCTGATCAGCGCGCGCGAGGCGCGCAAGTGAGTGACCGCCTGCGCGCGTTCATCGCCGTGGATCTGGCGCCCGAGGCGCGCGCATGCGCGGCCGAGGCCGTCGAGCGCCTGCAGAGCGCAGTGCCCGCCGGGGTGCGCTGGGTGCCCGCGGAGAATCGGCACCTGACCCTGAAGTTTCTGGGCGAGATCGCGGAGGATCGCGTCGACGCGCTGGTCGAGCGCGCGAGCGCCAAGCTCGCCTCGGTTCCGCCGTTCGAGATCGCGCTCGCCGGCTTCGGCGCGTTCCCGAGCGCGCGCGACGCGCGCGTGCTCTGGCTCGGCGTCGCGCGCGGCTCGTCGGCGCTCGCGAAGCTCGCGCGCAAGCTCGATTCGGCGGCGCGCATCGCGGGCGCGGAGCGCGAGCGCCGGCCGTTCTCGGCGCACCTCACGCTCGGCCGACTGCGCGAGCCCGCGCGCGTCGAGATCGAGCGCCTCGCGCCACCGACTTCAGTCACCTGGACCGTCGCGGAGGTCGTACTCTACGAGAGTCGTCTCGCCCCCGACGGCGCTCGGTACGTTCCCCTGGCCCACCTCGCGCTTGGCGCGGGACTGGACCCGCTCAACAACGAATTCGCCCCAGAGAGCTAGGAGATAAAAATGTCGCGAGGGCAATCGAGTTCCAAGGACGACAAGCAGAAGGCCGTCGACCTCACGGTCGCGTCGATCGAGAAGCAGTTCGGCAAGGGCTCGATCATGGTCATGG
This sequence comes from Myxococcota bacterium, assembly GCA_044450765.1. GTDB lineage: Bacteria > Myxococcota_A > UBA9160 > SZUA-336 > SZUA-336 > VGRW01. The sequence continues at coordinate 5,257 of JBIOJK010000087.1, forward strand.
GTCAGGAGCAGCTCGACCGCGAGATCGCGGTGATCTCGTCGGGCTCGCCGTCGCTCGACATCGCCCTCGGCATCGGCGGTCTGCCGAAGGGACGCGTGGTCGAGATCTACGGGCCGGAGTCGTCGGGCAAGACCACGCTCTCGCTGCACGCGGTCGCCGAGTGCCAGCGCAAGGGCGGCGTGGCCGCGTTCATCGACGCGGAGCACGCGCTCGACGTCAGCTACGCCAAGAAGCTGGGTGTCTCGGTCGAGGAGTTACTCGTCTCGCAGCCCGACACCGGCGAGCAGGCGCTCGAGATCACCGACATGCTCGTGCGCTCGGGCTCGGTCGACATCGTCGTCATCGACTCGGTCGCCGCGCTCGTGCCCAAGGCGGAGATCGAGGGCGAGATGGGCGACGCGCACGTCGGCCTGCAGGCGCGACTCATGAGTCAGGCGCTGCGCAAGCTGACCGGAAATCTGTCGCGCTCGAACGCGTGCCTGATCTTCATCAACCAGGTCCGCATGAAGATCGGTGTCATGTTCGGCAACCCGGAGACGACGTCCGGCGGAAACGCGCTGAAGTTCTACGCGTCGGTGCGCCTCGACGTGCGCCGGATCGGGCAGATCAAGGATGGCGAGACGTCGATCGGCAGCCGCACGCGCGTGAAGGTCGTGAAGAACAAGTGCGCGCCGCCGTTCCGCCAGGCCGAGTTCGATCTGATGTTCAACCACGGGATCTCGCGCGAAGGCGACATCCTCGACCTGGCCTCCGAGCTCGGCCTGCTCGAGAAGAGCGGCACCTGGTACAGCTTCGAGGGCACGCGCATCGGCCAGGGCCGCGAGAACGCGAAGGCGTTCTTGGCGGCGAACCCGGACGTGTACGACCGCGTGTGTGAGCTCGTTTACGCAAACGCCGGGATCAAGAAGAAGGTCCCCGTCGCGGACGCGGTCCTCGCGGAGGAGCCCGAACCCGCCTAGCGCGCGGCGCGCCGCTCTCTCAAGAACGCCATCGGCCGGGACGATCCACCCGCAGATACCCTTGCATATCCGCGTGAGATTCATGCGCGAGGAAGGGGCCGGGCGGGCATGGAACTCAACGACATCCTGACCATCGCGATCAAGGGCAACGCCTCGGACATTCACTTGAAGGCGGGGCTGCCGCCGCTGTTCCGCGTCGACGGCGCGCTCGTGCCGCTGAAGAACGGCGAGCGACTCACACCGGAGTACCTGCACGGGATCGCGACGTCGATCATGACGCCCGGCCAGAAGTCGCACTTCGACAAGTTCCACGAGGTCGATCTCGCGTACTCGATCGCCGGCCTCGGGCGCTTCCGCGTGAACACCTTCATGCAGCGCGGAACGGTCGGCGTCGTGTTCCGCGTGATTCCATTCGGCGTGAAGACGATCGAGCAGCTCGTGCTGCCGAAGGTCGTCGAGCGCGTCGCGATGGAGCCGCGCGGTCTGATCCTGGTCACGGGCACGACGGGCTCCGGCAAGTCGACGACCCTGGCGGCGATGATCGACTACATCAACACGAACCGGACGTGTCACATCATCACGATCGAGGACCCGATCGAGTTCCTGATCCGCGACAAGCGCTCGATCGTGAATCAGCGCGAGATCGGCGTCGACACGAACAGCTTCGCGACGGCCCTGCGCGCAGCGCTGCGCCAGGACCCGGACGTCATTCTGGTCGGCGAAATGCGCGACTTCGAGACCATCGAGACGGCGCTCACCGCCGCCGAGACGGGTCACCTGGTCATGTCGACGCTGCACACGATCGACGCGGCAGAGACCATCACCCGCATCGTGTCCGTCTTCCCGCCGCACCAGCAGCCGCAGATCCGCCTGCAGCTCGCGAGCATCATCAAGGGCGTGATCAGCCAGCGTCTGGTGCCGCGCGCCGACGGCAAGGGCCGCGTGCCCGCCGTCGAGATCCTGGTCGCGTCCGCGCGCGTGCGAGAGTGCATCGCGGACGCCGAGATGACCAAGGAGCTGAACGACGCGATCGCGAAGGGCTTCACCACGTACGGCATGCAGAGCTTCGACCAGTCGCTGATGCAGCACGTGAAGGCGGGCATCGTCTCCTACGAAGAGGCGCTGCTCCACGTCTCGAACCCGGACGACTTCGCGCTGCGCTTCAAGGGGATCTCGGGCACGTCGGACAGCTCTTGGGACGATTTCGACAAGGAAGCCAAGGGCGACGACGAGATCTCTCTGACCGAGGAACACGACGACGATCTGAAGATCGATCGCTTCTGATTGACTTCGCTCGCCTGCGGCTCGCTGCGCGCGGCTTCGCCGCTTGCGGGCTCGGCTCGAGGCGGCTCTCGCCCCGCCTTCCGGTCGCCCCGATCTAGCTTGAGACGCTCCGGACCGGTCCGGCGCGTTATTCTCGCGCCATGACCGGGAATGAGATCAGGAAGGCCTTCCTCGACTACTTCGCGGAGCGCGGGCACTCCGTGGTGTCGTCGGGGTCGCTGGTGCCGCAGGGCGACGCGACGCTGATGTTCGCCAACGCGGGCATGGTGCAGTTCAAGCGCGTGTTCACCGGCGAGGAGCGCCGCGCCTACACGCGCGCCACGACCTCGCAGAAGTGCATGCGCGTCTCGGGCAAGCACAACGACCTCGAGGAGGTCGGTCGCTCGCTGAGTCACCACACGTTCTTCGAGATGCTCGGCAACTTCTCCTTCGGCGACTACTTCAAGAAGGACGCGATCGAGTTTGCCTGGGACCTGCTGACGCGGGTCTTCAAGCTCTCGCCCGACGACCTGGTGGTCTCGGTGCACCGGGAAGACGCCGAGGCGTACTCGCTCTGGCGCGACGGCGTCGGCCTCGACCCGAAGCGCATCTTCAAGCTCGGCGACGACGAGAACTTCTGGCAGATGGGTGACACCGGACCGTGTGGGCCGTGCTCCGAGATCCACATGATCACCGACCGCGCGCGCTTCGCGGCCGGCGGGGATCCGTCGGGCCCGGGCTTCGTCGAGCTCTGGAACCTGGTCTTCATGCAGTTCGAGCAGCGCGCCGACGGCTCGCGCGCCCCGCTGCCCAAGCCCTCGATCGACACCGGGATGGGCCTCGAGCGAGTGACTCGCTTGCTGCAGGGCAAGTCCTCCAACTACGACACCGATCTGTTTCGGCCGCTGATCGAGAAGGCGGCCGCGCTCGCGAACGTCCGCTACGGCGCCGGTGCGGACGGCGACGTCTCGCTGCGCGTGGTCGCCGACCACGCGCGCGCGTGCGCGTTCCTCGTCGCCGACGGGGTGCTGCCGTCGAACGAAGGCCGCGGCTACGTGCTGCGGCGCGTGCTGCGGCGCGCGGCGCGCCACGGCGTCCTGCTCGGCGTCGAGGGGCCGTTCCTGCACGCCGTCGTCGAGACCGTGATCGACGAGATGGGCGCCGCCTACCCGGACCTGGCGAAACGGCGCGCGTTCGTCGTCGATGCGGTGAAGAAGGAAGAGGACCGCTTCGGGAAGACGCTGGGCCGCGGGCTCGCGCTGCTCGACGAGGAAGTGACTCGCGCGAAGCGCGCGAAGCAGACGCGGCTCGCGGGCGACGTCGTGTTCAAGCTCTACGACACCTTCGGTTTCCCGACGGATCTCACCGAGGACATCTTGCGCGGCCACCAGCTCGACTACGACCGCGCGGCGTTCGACGCGGCGATGCGCGAGCAGGCCGAGCGGGCGCGCGCCGCGTGGAAGGGCTCGGGGCAGGAGGCGCCGGCGGAGGTCTACGGCGCGCTGGCGGCGCACCCGGTGACCTTCACCGGCTACGACGCGACCGAAGGTGAGTCGCAGATCCGCGCGCTCCTGCGCGATGGCGCGCTCGTGCGCGAAGCGAGCGAAGGCGACCGGGTCGAGGTCCAGGTCGACGCGACCCCGTTCTACGCGGAGAGCGGTGGCCAAGTCGGCGACGTCGGCGCGATCGAAGGCCCCGAGGGGAAGATCGAGGTCGAGGACGTGCAGAAGCCGGTCGATGGGCTCATCGTCCACAAGGGCCGAGTCGCGCTCGGCCGGCTGGCGGTCGGCGAGCGCGTGTCGCTGCGCGTCGACCGCGCGGCGCGCGCAGCGACCGTGCGCAATCACTCCGGCACGCACCTGCTGCAGTGGGCGCTGCGCGACGTGCTCGGACCGCAAGTGACTCAGGCCGGCTCGCTGGTGGCGCCGGAGCGGCTGCGCTTCGACTTCACGCACGACTCCGCGCTCTCCGACGACGAAGTGCGCGCGGTCGAGGATCGGGTGAACGCGCTGATCCTCCAGAACGTTCCGGCGCACGTCGAGCAGAAGTCGTACCGCGAGGCGCTCGACGCAGGCGCGATCGCGATGTTCACCGAGAAGTACGGCGACCGCGTGCGCGTCGTGAGCCTCGGGCCGTCGACGGAGCTGTGCGGGGGCACGCACGCGCACGCGACGGGAGACATCGGCTCGTTCCGCATCGTCGGCCAGGCGGCGATCGGCGCCGGAGTCCGCCGCATCGAGGCGCAGACGGGCTTCGGCGTGATCGAGCACGCCCGGCGCGAGGCGCGCGCGCTGCGAGACACCGCGGCGCTGCTGCGCACGTCCCCGGTCGAGCTCCCGGAGCGAGTCACTCGCCTGCTCGAGCGCGAGCGCGACCTCGAGCGCGAGCTCGAGAAGACGCGCGCGCAGCTGCGCCGCGGCGGCAGCGGCGACCCGCTGCAGAGCGTGCGCGAGGTCGGGGGTGTGAAGCTGCTCGCGAGCGAGGTCGAGGACGCCACGCCGAAGGAGCTGCGCAGCCTGGTCGACGAGCTCAAGCAGCGCATCGGCTCGGGCATCGTGCTGATCGGCGTGCGCCACGAGGGCAAAGCAGCGCTGGCGCTCGGCGTGACGAAGGACCTGGTAGGACGCTTCTCGGCTGGCGACCTCGTGCGCGAGCTCGCGAAGGAGCTCGGCGGCACCGGCGGAGGTCGCCCCGACTTCGCCCAGGCCGGCGGCCCGGACGCCGCCAAGCTCCCGGAAGCCCTGGCGCGACTTCCCGTCATTGCCGGCCTGGCCTCGTAGCCGCCGGCCGCGGCCGCGCGAAGGCCAGCGCGCGGCCCGACAGCGGCCCGCAGTCCGCTGTCCCGCGGGGGCGCGAACTACAGCTCGGGAGCCCTGCAAGCGCAGCGCGCAGCGAGCCGGAGGCGAGCGAAGGCCGTAGCGCGCGGCCGCCCGCGCGCGTACACGGCTCAGGACCCAAGCCCGCGCGCCGTCACGGGAATGAGCGCCACCAAAGCCCGGAAAACGTCACTCCAAAGGGACCGGGCGGCGCGGCTGCTATTGGCGCCGGTTCGGACTACAGTACGCGCGCCGGCTCGCGTTCCCGACACCGGCGTTTTGCTCCGGTCTTCGACGCTGATTTTCGAGGCTGATGTGAGGGGGAAGACGATGCGCGTTCGCCGGCTGGCTCGCGCGGCCTCCCTGCTCGCAGTCACTGCGCTGTTCGCCGCTCCCGCCCGCGCGAGCTTCAACCCGACCGATCCGCCCGCTGGCGACCACACGCAGAGCGACGGCCCGCGCTACTGGATCGGGCGCGTCTATCTCGCGTACGCGAACGAGCACCCGCTGCAGCCGCCGATCGCTCTCTTGGTCGGCGCGGATTACGCGCTGGGCCAGGCCTCCGACGGCTACGTCGGCGCGCGGCGCGGCGGCAAGAACGTCTGGTTCCACCTCGGCGAGCTCGGCGTCACGGAGCCGGTGCCGGTGTACGCGACCGGTCTTCAGGACCTGTGCGAGCAGATCGTCGAGCAGCTCGGCGAGCGCGGCATGATGGGTGTGTATGTCGCCCCGTCGCCCGCGGACATCGACGCAGACACCGGCGGCGACGTGCGCCCCCAGGGCAGCACGGAGCTCCACCTGGTCGTCCACACCGGGCGCGTGCAAGCCGTGCGCACGTTCCGCGCGCCGGAGCTGCTGGCGGCCGCCGCCCCCGCCGCCGACCAGGAGAGCGACGACCGCGAGTCGATCGCGGCGCGCTCGCCGCTGCAGCCGGTCGGTGCGGGCGATCCGCTCGACAAGAACAAGCTCGATGCGTACCTGGCCGATCTCAACCGCCTGCCCGGCCGGATGGTCGACGCCGTGCTGACTCCGACGCTGACTCCGGGCGTCGTGAACCTGGACTATCTCGTCGCCGAGGATCGCCCGTGGACGATCTCGAGTGACTACTCCAACACGGGCACCGACAGCACGGGCAAGAACCGGCAGCACTTCGCGTTCGCGAACTACCAGCTGACCGGCCGCGACGATTCGCTGCTGGTCGACTACACGACGTCGGACTTCGCGAACACGAACTCGGTGAGCGGCTCCTACGAGGGCCGCATGCCGTTCCTCGACGGCACGCGCTGGCGCGTGGGCGGCGACTGGAGCGAGTACTCCTCGGATCAGTTCGGCGCGGCGATCAAGTTCAGCGGCACGCAGTGGGACGTGAACGGCACGCTGCTCCAGCGCCTGATCGCGGAGCCGGGGTTCTTCGTCGATGCCTACTTCGGCACGCGCTGGATGAACGTCGACTTCGTGAACATCGACACCTCCTTCGGTCACCCGAGCATGCCGTTTTTCGTGCCCGCGCTGGGAGTCACGCTCGATCGGAGCTGGTCGACGACGCGGCTGCACGCCCGGCTCGGCTTCGAGCAGAGCGTGCCCGCGATCGCCGGCACTTCGTCGAGCGACATGCAGGCGTTTTCCGACGGGACTCGCGCGGACCTCGACTCGAACTGGCGGATCCTCTCGCTCGATCTAGGCGGCTCGGTCTACCTGCAGCCCTGGTTCCACGGCACCCGCTTCTACGACGTGCGCGCGCTGCGCCCGCGCGAGATGACGCAGGAGCTGGCCTGGCGCTTCTCTGGGCAGAGCTCGCTCGGCACACGAGTCATTCCGCAGGTCGAGGGAGTGCTCGGCGGCGCGGCGACGGTGCGCGGCTATCCGCAGTCGGTCGTGTCGGGTGACTCGTTCGTGAACAGCAGTCTCGAGTACCGCTACCACATCCCGCTCGCCCTGCGCGGGCTGGCTCCCCTGCAGGTGCCGTGGCTCGGCCCGTTCCGGCTGGCCCCCGACGACTCGCTGCGCATGCCGGACTGGGATCTCGTGCTCTGCACGTTCGCCGACTACGGGCGCGTGATGAACGCGAACGAGGTGCTCGGCGAGCACAACGACTCACTCGCCTCGCTCGGCGTCGGTGTGGAGATCATCGTGCGGCGCAACTTCTCGCTGCGCCTCGACTACGGCTTCGCGCTGCTCGAGATCCCCCAGGCGAACGTTTCGGTGGGGAACGGCGAGGCGCACTTCGCTGCGCTGATGCGGTACTGACGGATGAGGACGATGCGGACGATCTCGGCGATCCTGCGACACATTCTGGTGTCGGCGCTCACGGCGGCGATCGCCGTCGGCCCGGCCGCCACGGGATGGGCGGGTCCAAGCAACATCACCGGCGGCAACGGCAAGGCCTCGATGGTTCATGTGGACAACTCCAACGTCTGGACGGTCACCGCGCCGAACGGATCGATCATTCACTTCTCGGGCTTCGACATCAAATCCGGCGAGACGGTGACGTTCGTGCAGCCGAGCGCCGACTCGCGCGCGCTGAACCGCATCTTCAGCGCCGCACCGACGAGGATCGACGGCACGCTCACGGCGAACGGGCAGATCTACATCGTGAATCCCGCGGGAGTGTTCTTCGGCTCCGGCTCCCAGGTCAACGTCGCCGGATTGCAGGCGGCGGCCGGCCATCTCTCCGACCGCGACTTCAGCAACAACACCGATCACTTCACGGGGCTGCGCGGCCGGGTGGAGAACGCGGGCCAGATCACGGCGGGCGCGGTGAGTCTGGTCGGCGGAAAGGTCTCGAACTCCGGGTCGGTCACGGCCGACGGCGGCTGGATCATCATGGCCGCCGGCCGCGACGTGCTGATCGGCCGCGACGACAACAAGAACGGCATCCTGCTGCGCGTCGAGGGCGCGGCCGGCGCCGTGTTCAGCAGCAGCGCGACCGGCGTCGAGAACACGGGCACGCTCGAAGCCACGCCCGACGCCACCACGCCCTCCAACGGCGGCAAGGTGACTCTCGGCGCGGGCGATCTCTACGGCACCGCGATCTTCAGCAAGGGCGCGATCCACGCGCGCGAGCTCGCGCTGCAAGCCGACGACCGCGGGAACGTCGCGCTCGGCGGCGACGTGACTGCCAACACGCTCGGCGCGACCTTCGGCGGCAACAGCGCGGGGAAGCTCGTGAGCGCGGGCGCGGCGGGCACGACGCAGACGATCAACGCGGACACGGTGAATCTGCTCGCGACCGGCGCGAAGGGGAATCTGCAGGTTGGCGCCGGCCTGCAGTTCCGAGGAGTCACTGACCCGACCGCCGGGCCGACCGCCGTGAACGCCGAGCAGAAGGCGGGGCTGAAGACCTCGAGCCTGAAGAATCTGGAGATCGGCGACGCCGCGCGCGGGCAGACCGCGGTCACCTTGAAGTCGTCGAGCGGCGTGCTCACCGTCGACGACCGCACGCTGGTGAAGGACACCCAGCTCAGCCTGACCGGGCAGAGCGTGATCGACATCAAGGGCCGGGACCCCCTCGAGGTCGCCAGCTTGACCTTGCAGGCGTCGACGACGGAGAGCGACGCGAGTCTCATCGCGACCGCCGGCGACATCGATGCGCACACGAACCTCGGCTTCTCGAGCGACCCGGCCGGCCGGTCGGACCCGACCGTCGGCATTCTGCTGGCGGCTCACAACGGCGACATCACGGTCGACAGCGACATCACGACGAGCAACGGCGGCCTGCTGCGCATCGAGGGCAAGAAAGTCGCGATCGGCACGGTCGACGACACCGGGGCGCGCCACGGTGGAATCATCGACATCTCGGGCTCGATCGCGCCGCGCCTCGAGATCGGCTTCACCGACGCCAGCGGCGCGCAGCAGACGCAGACCGTGGCGGTGACTGCGATCAACACGACGGGCCGCAAGCACGCCGAGAAAGACGCGCCCACCGCCGGCGGCGACGTGACCATCGACGCGACGGGCGACGTGATCGTGCGAGACAGCATCGACACGCGCGGTGAGCCGACCGCAACCGGGACCTCGGCGCCGACCCTCTCGGGCGGCAGCGTGCGGATCTCGTCCGGCAGCCAGGTGACCGTCGGCAGCGTTCAGACCGGCGGCGGCGATCCGCCGACCGCGCCCTCCGCGGGGCAGCCGGCGACGCCCGAGCACGGCGAGATCGCGCTGAGCGCGCCGCTCGTCGTCGTCACTGGAAATCTCGACGCGCACGACCCGACGACCGGCAACACGGGCGCCAGCCGCGATCGGAGCGTGACCATCGACGGCGAGCTCGAGCTCGGCGCGAACAACGTCACGATCGTCGGCGGCGACATCGCGCTCAAGAAGGGGGTGCACCCCGGCTTGGATCTGACCGACCCGAACAAAGCGCCGGTCGCGCGCACCGTGGCGCTCGAGCTCGGCGGGACCGGCATCACGAGCACCGGTGGCGACGTGACGGCCGACTCACTCGCCATCGACAACACGACCGGCGACGTGATCCTGGGCGGGAACGTCACCTCGAACACGTCGTTCACCGTGGCCTTCAATACGCCGGGGACCGGGGTTCTGCGCAGCAACGGGCCGATCTCGGTGCAGTCGAACAAGATCGTCCTCACGGCCTCGGACTCCAGCAACAAGGACACGCACGGCAACGCAGCCGGGACGACCGCCAGCGTGTCCGTCGGCCCCGATCTCAGCTTCGTCCTCGTCGATCGCGCGGCCACCGACACGATCGCAGCCCTGCCGGGCAGCGTCACCCTCGGTCAGGACGGCGCGATCAGCGCGGCGACCACGAACGTGCTGTCGCGCTTCAGCGTCCTGCCGACCTCCTCCACCACACCCCTGCCCGGGCTCGGCGGGGAGAGCGTCACGCTGCGCTCGAGCGATTCGGTGTCGCTCGACGCGAACGCGCGGACGGCGGTCGCGGGCTCGAACCTCACGATCGACGGCAAGAGCTTCTCCACCGACGCCGGCAGCGGCTTGAATCTCGCCTCGCTCTCGCTCACCTCGAACGGGCAGCTCGACGTGAACTTCGACGTGACTGCGTCCGGCGCGGACGGGATCAGATTGGCTTCGGGCGTCGCGGGCGACGGCGACCTCAACGTGAGCTCGAAGCTCTCCGCGGACTCGATCTCGCTCATCGCGGGCGACGGCCCCGGCGGCACCACCAAGCCGGCGGTCACCTTCGCAGACACCGCCCAGCTGCGCGCGCACGACGGCGTCTCCAACCCCGTCAAGGTCGCGATCGTCGAAGATGCCGATGTCGACAAGACCACGCTGCCGACGGCGAGCGTCTTCGGCGGCCCGGGCGCGCTGCTGAATCTCGACTACGAGATCTCGTCGCTCGACGGCAGCGTCGACATCGACGGCGCAGACATCGCCGGGAGCAACCTCTCGATCACCGGTCAGAACGGAATCACCTTCGGAAGCTCTCTGCCGATCCTCGCCTCACTCACTGCCTCCACGCCGCAGGCGCTCGAGCTCACGAGCAATCTCACGACGGCACCGGGCGGCAAGATCGAGCTGCACGCGGCAACCGCCGACGGCTCGAAGGACAACCTCGAGATCGGCTCGACCGCGGCCGGCGCGCAGCAGGTCACTCTGGCTGCGGACCAGATTTCGCTGTTCGCTGGCTCCGCCAACGGTTCCGACACGAAGTCGCGGGTGATTCTCGACGGCAATGTCCTCTTCAGGAACGGGACCACCGACACGACGTCCGCCCCCGC
>JBIOJK010000088.1:0-15874 GCA_044450765.1 Myxococcota bacterium
ACCGCCCCGGCGGGGAGACTCAGCAGCACCGACGGCACGAACCGGATCACACCCAAGAGACCCAGCTGCGCGGCCGAATGCGAGAGATCGTAAGCGTGCCAGGCGACCGCGGAGCCGAGCAGAGTCATCGCGGTCCCCGAGAGGAAGCGGCTCGTCGCGAACCAGCGAAACGGCGCCTCGCGGAGCACCGCGAAGCGCGACTCGGAACCTTCGGGTGTCTCGTCGGCCGCATCCACTGGGCGCGTATCGTAGCGGAGCCAGCCGCGATGCTGCGCCGTGCGGTCTCCGACGGAGAGCTGTGCGCCGGCGCGCCCGCGTACCTGGCGCCGCGGCGCTTGTGGGCTAGCCGGCGACGCCCACGACCGTGAGCCCGCGCGGGCCGTGCGCGCCGAGCACGAGCTCGCCCTCGATGTCGGCGGTCTTCGACGGTCCGGCGACGAACGTGAAGTGGTGCTGCGCGAGCGCGCCCTCCGGCAGCCGCGCGAGCGCCGCGTGCATGTCGGGCTCGAGCCGGCGTGTCTCGAGCAGGATCACGAGTCTCTCGCAGAGCACCGGCAACGCGCGCGGCCGCGCCTCGCGCCCGTCGAGGCCCACCGCGCCGTTCTCGGCGACGCCGAGCGCGCCGCAGAGGATCGCCACGTCGACGTCGGCGAGCGCGTGGGGCGCCACCGCGGCGGGGATCGGCTGCCACGGGCCGTCGCCGAGCCACAGGATCGCGGCGTCGCTCGCGAGCACGCGTCCGGCCGGCGCCCAGCGCTGACACAGATCTGCGACGCTGCGTCCGAGCAGCGGCGGCGCCAGCGGGCCGAGCGCCTCGCCGCCCGCCGCCGCGAGCTGCGCGGCGAAGACCGCGAAGTCCACGCGCCTGTGCGACGGCACGAACGCCTCGGGCGCGGCTTCGGCGTGGGCCGCCGCCGCGCGAACCCGCGCGAGAATCTCGTCGCGCGAGCTCACGAGTGACCCGCCCGAGAGCGCGCGCGCAGGCGCGCCCGGAAGCTCGCGCCCGGGTGATCCGGAAGCTCGCGCGCCGCGAGCCAGGCCGCCGCGGGATTCCCGGGAACGCGCCGCGCGAGCAGCGGCCAGATCGCCCGCGCAGCGAAGCCCGCGAGCCGGTACGCGAGTGGCCGGGTCAGGACCGCGCCCGCAATCCGCGCGAGCCGCCGGCGCGGCGCGCGCGCCGGAGACTCACTCGCCCGCCAGGCGACCAGCTGGTCGTGCAGGTCGATCTTCACCGGACACACCGCGCTGCAGCTCCCGCACAAGGTCGAGGCGAAGGGAAGGCTGTGCAGCTCCGCGCCCTCGGTCAGCGCGGGCGCGAGCACGGCGCCGATCGGGCCCGGCACCGCCCAGCCGTAGGCGTGGCCGCCGGCGCGCCGGTACACCGGGCAGGTGTTGAGACACGCGCCACAGCGGATGCAGGCCAGCGCCGAGCGGTGTCGCGGATCGGCGAGCAGCCGGGTGCGTCCGTTGTCGACCAGAATCACGTGCAGCTCGGCGCCGGGCCGCGGGCCGGTCACCAGGCTCGTGTACGCCGAGATCGGCTGCCCCGTCGCGCTGCGCGCGAGCAGGCGCAGGAAGACCGCGAGGTCCGCGAGCCCCGGCACGACCTTCTCGATCCCGAGACACGCGATGTGCAGCGGCGCCAGCGACATGCCCAGATCCGCGTTCCCCTCGTTCGTCACGATTGCGAGCGAGCCGCTCTCGGCGACCGCGAAGTTCGCCCCGGTGATCGCCGCGTCGGCCGCCAGGAAGCGCGCGCGCAGGTCGCGCCGCGCCGCCGCAGTGAGTCGACCGGGATCCGTGTCCCCGGGCGCGGAGCCGAGCTCGCGCTCGAACAGCGCGCCGATGTCGCCGCGCGTCCGGTGGATCGCGGGCATGATGATGTGCGACGGCGCCTCGCGGCCGAGCTGCACGATCCGCTCGCCGAGGTCGGTGTCGACGACCTCGATGCCGCGGGCCTCGAGGTGCGGGTTCAGCCCGCACTCTTCCGTCAGCATCGACTTGCTCTTCACCACGCGCCGCGCGCCGGCGGCCGCGAGCAGCTCGAGCGCGATCCGCCGCAGCTCCTCCGCGTCGGCGGCGAAGTGGACGCGCGCGCCCGCTTGCTGCGCGCGCGCCTCGAAGCGCTCCAGGTACACGTCCAAGTGATCGAGCGCGTGCGCCTTGATGCGCCGCGCCTGCTCGCGCAGACGCTCGAAGTCCGGCTCCGCGCGGCCGGCCGCGTCGCGCTTCGCGCGCAGCGAGTAGACCGCCGCGTCGTGCGCGGTGAGTCGCTCGCCGACGGGCAGCAGCTCCGCGGCGCGGCGGTCCAGCAGCGCGCTCACGGGCCTTCCTGACTGGCGAGGATCTCCGCGAGGTGAAGCGGCTTCGGGCCCACTCCGTCGCGGCGCCGCAGGCCGTCGATGTGGAGCAGACAGCTCGCGTCGCTGCCGGTGACGAACTCCGCTCCGCTCGCCGCGAGCGCGGCGAGCTTCGCGCGGCCGATGCGAGCGGAGAGCTCGGGGTACTCGACCGAGAACGCGCCGCCGAAGCCGCAGCACTCGTCGCCGCGCGTGTGCGCGCGCAGCTCGAGCCCGCCGACCGCGCGAAGCAGACTCTCGGTGACCCCGGCGCGCGGCGCGCGCGCCGTGCGCTCGCTTGGCCAGCCGAGCTCGAGCTCGCGCAGCCCGTGACAGCTCTCGAGCAGCGCGACTCTGTGCGGAAAGCGCGCGCCGACATCGCTGCGGTTGAGCGAGCGCACGATGAACTCGCCCAGCTCGAACGTGCGCGCGGCCAGGCTGCGCGCAGCGGCCTCCCCGACCAGCTCCCGATACCGGTGGCGCACCGTCGCGACGCAGCTCGCCGACGGACACACGACCGCGTCCGCGCGCTCGAAGATGGCGAGATGTCGGCGCGCCAGTCGCTGCGCCTCGGCGCGCGCCCCGGTCGTCACGAACGGCTGCCCGCAGCAGGTCTGTCTCGAGTCGAAGTGGACGCGGCAGCCGAGCCGCTCGAGCACCGCGATGGTCGCGAACCCGACTTGCGGCGCGAGCTGGTCGACGTAGCAGGGAATGAAGAGCTCGACGTCCACTCCGCTCCCGCTCAAGCGTCCGGCAGCAGCGATCCGACCTCGTCGGGCGCGAGACGGTAGTGAGTTGCGCAGAACTCGCAGCGCACGTCCACGACCTCGCCGCGGCTCGCGATCTCGCGCGTCTCGTCGCGCCCCAAGAGCGCCACTGCGCGGCGGACCCGGTCGGCGCTGCACGAGCAGAAGAATCTCGGCGACGAGCGCTCGCGCGCCCGGCCGCCGGCTGCGCCGAGCAACGCGTCGACGATGCCGTCGGCTCCCAGACCGCCGCGGATCAGCGCCGTCGGCGACGGCAGCGCCCGGATCGTGACTTCGAGTCGCTCGAGCACCGCTTCCTCGACCCCGGGCAGTGTCTGCACGAGATATCCCCCGGCGGCCCCGATGCTGCCGTCGCTCTCGACGAACACGCCGGCGCCGAGCGCCGAGGGCGTCTGCTCGCTGACCGCGAGGTAGTGAGCGATGTCCTCTGCGACCTCGCCCGAGACCAGCGGGACGATCCCCGAGTACGGCTCGCGCCAGGCCGGGTGATGGCGCACGACCGCGAGAATCCCCTTGCCGACGGCGGCCCCCACGTCGAGCTTCCCGCCGCGCGGCGGCGGATGCGCGGACGGGTCGCCGACGTAGCCGCGCACCCGGCCGAGGTGATCCGAGATCACAGTGACCTGACCGACGGGTCCGTCGCCGCGGAACTGGAGCTGCAGTGTCTCGTCCTCTTCCGCGCCCGCCGCCAGAAGCACGGCACCCATCAGCGCCCGCCCGAGCGCGGCGCTCGCGGTCGGCGCCGTGCCATGTCTCGCCGCGGCCTCCGCGACCAGACCGGTGGCGACGAGCGCGCGGACGCTGAGCCCGCCGTCGACGGACACCGTGCGCACCAACTCACACGTCTCGATCGGAGGTTCGGTGGCTACAGCACCAGCTCCGCGAGCATGCGCAACGCTTCGGGTTGACCGGTACCGAGACACAGCGTGCCGACCGGCGACGCCTTCCAGGCGGCGATGCGATCCCGAATGCGCTCGCGCGAGCCGATCAGCGCCACCTCGTCGACCAGGGCGTTGGGAACCGCGGCCATCGCCGCGCCGCGATCGCCGGCGAGAAACGCGTCCTGGATCTTGACCGCAGCTTCCTCGTATCCCAGCCGCTTGGCGTAGTCGTTGTAGAAGTTCGCGCCGCGCGCGCCCATCCCGCCGATGTACAGCGCGAGCATCGGCTTCACCGCGTTGCGGCACTTCTCCAGGTCTTCGCCGACGATGCAGGTCACGAAGGGCGCGACGTCGAAGTTCGCGAGGCTCTTGCCGCCACCCGCTTTCTTGAAGCCCTCTTCGACGTGGGGCGCGAACACGGACCACTTCTCGGGCGACATCCAGATCGGGAAGAAGCCGTCGGCGAGCTCCGCTGCCGTCCGCACCCCCGCCGGGCCGATCGCCGCGGTGTAGATTGGCAGGTCCGCGCGGCCGTGCAGGATGCTCTTGAGCGGCTTGCCGACTCCCGTCGCCCCCGGGCCGGCATACGGCAGCTCGTACTCCTCGCCGTGAAACTCGACCGGTTTCTCGCGCTTCAGGATCTGGCGGATGATCTGGATGTACTCGCGGGTGCGAGTGAGTGGCTTCCCGTAGCGCACGCCGTGCCAGCCCTCGACGACTTGTGGACCGGACGGTCCGAGTCCGAGGATGAAGCGGCCCCCCGACAGCGCGTCGAGCGTCATCGCGGTCATCGCGCACATCGCCGGCGTGCGCGCCGGTATCTGCATGATCGCCGTTCCGAGCCGGACGCGCGTGGTCTGCGCCCCGATCCACGCGAGCGGAGTGATTGCGTCCGATCCGTAGGCTTCGGCGGTCCACACGGAGTCGAAGCCGAGCCGCTCGGCCTCGAGAATCAAGTCGAGCGGCATCCCCATCCCACGGCCCGAGTAACCGACGGTCAGTCCGAGGCGCACGTCACGACTCCCTTCCATCTTGTTAGAGCGGCGCCGCGGATCGTACACCGTGGTGAACACCCGGCGCAAAGTCGCCGGATCGGAGTGTTCGCGCAGACGTTCCGTGCGGAAATCTGCGAACGAGTTGCAATTCCTCTAGACACTCGCGCAACTGCCTCCTAATCTACCCCCGAGTCTCACGACTCATTCTCGGCATCTGGAAATCACTGACCCGTCTCCGTGAAAGACCGGTCAGTGAGGATTGGGAAGGGAGTTCTAAATGTCCTGGCAACGCATTCAGGTCGCGGTTCGCGTCCTGCGACAAGAAGAGGAGTCTCTGGTGAGGCGCCTCTTTTGCGTTCGTGACCGACTTAGCGGAGGTGACTAGCGTGGCAATGAAGAAGAAGGCTGGGGCGCGAGGCACAGCCCGCAAGCGCACGAACCGGCTGTCCGCAGCGGGGCGCCGTGCGATTTCACTGGCGGCAAAGCGCCGCTGGGCGAAGTACCGCAGCAAGCGCAAGAAGAAGTAAGACCGACGACGGATCGCAGATCGTCGCAACGTCGGGGTGGGCTCCCTAGCGGAGCTCACCCCGCGTTTGCTTTGGCCCCGAAACGCCTCAAGCCGAACGAGGACCGCCGCATGCTTCCGCGCGGAGTCATTTCTCTCGCATTCTCTTTGGGACTCACTGGCTGCATTCTGTATTCGCCGATCGATCTGGGCGCGCTGGGCGGGCCTGGCGAGCTCCGCGAGACGGTGCTCGAGGGGACGAGCGGCCCGAAGATCGTGCTGGTCGACATCTCGGGCGTGATCTCGGACGAGAGCGAGCGCCCGACCTTCTCGCTCGGCGAGCGGCCGAGCATGGTCGCCGAGACCAAGAACGTGCTCGACCGCGCGGCCGACGACGACAGCGTCGCCGCGCTGCTGCTGCGCATCAACTCGCCGGGCGGGTCGGTCTGGGCGAGCGACACGATCTACCACGAGCTGATGGCCTGGAAGGCGGCGAACAAGAAGCCGGTGGTCGCGTTCTTCAACGGCATGTCGGCTTCCGGCGCCTACTACCTCGCGATGGCCGCCGACCGCGTCGTCGCGCACCCGGCGGCGGTCACGGGCTCGATCGGCGTGATCATGCCGGGGCTCAGCTTCGAGGGCCTGATGGAGAAGTACGGCGTCGCGGACCAGACGATCACGAGCGGCCGCTTCAAAGACACGGGCTCGATGTTCCGCGACATGCGCCCCGACGAGCGCGCGCAGATGCAGTCGGTGATCGACGACCTCTACGCGCGCTTCACCGACGTCGTGGCGCAGGGACGCCCGGGTCTCGATGCCGCGAAGATCCACACGCTGGCCGACGGCCGCGTCTACAGCGCCCGGCAGGCGCTTGCGGCCGGACTCGTCGACGAGCTCGGCTACCTCGACGACGCAGTGAAGGGCATCGAGAAGCGCGCGAACATCAAGGAGAGTCGCGTCGTGGAGTATCACCGCTCGAACTCGCTCAGCGAGAACGTCTACAGCCGCTCACCCGATCTCTCGCTGCAGGCGCTCGCGCTGTCGCTCGCGGCGCTGCGCCAGAGCGCCCTCGCTCCCGGCTTCTACTACCTGTGGCCCGGGGCACTGACTCCCTGAGCCGAAGTCCGGCACGGCGCAGCCGTCTCGCCGTGAGCACCCAGCGCGCGCGTGTCGCCAGACGTCCTCAAACGACCGCGACGCGCCGCTCAAGGCCCGCGGCGAAAAACACGAATCGAAGCCGAGATGCGCAGGCTCACCATCACGCTTCGGATCAGCGCCTACGCGGTCCTCACGTCCGTTGCGTTCGCGGTCTTCATCGTCGCCTTCTTCCCGGCACAGGCGTCGAAGACGGGCGAGCGGCTGATGACCGACTCGGCGGCGACGGTCGCGAGCCTCTTCGCGGCGAGCATCGAGCCCGCCTATGCGTCGGCGGGCTCGGGTGGCGCGCAGATCTTCGACGCGGCGCTCCACAGCCTGGCGAGCGATGCGACCGGCAGGGCTGCGCCGCACGAGCGCGAGGCGGGCGACCGGATGCGCGTCGAGCGCGCGACGATCTACGGCGAGAACGGCGCGCGCCTGGCGGGCTACAACGACGGCGGGCGCGTGGGCGACTCGGTCGCGCCGCTGCGCAGCTTCGCCGTCGAGCGGCTCGACGGCGAGGGCCTGCTGCGAGTCAGCTCGCCGGTCTACAGCGACGGCGCGTACAAGGGCTTTTTCCGGATCGACTTCTCGACGGAGACGCTCCAACAGCTCCTGCAGCACAACTTCTGGCTCTGCGTCGGCGCGTCGCTCCTGCTGGGCGTGTCACTGATCGCGGTCGCGTTCTTCGTCGGCCGCTCGATCGCGGCGCCGATGGTGCGCGTCGGCGAGGCGATGCGCGATCTGGCCGGCGGCGAGGGCGACCTCACGTTCCGGCTGCGCGTCGAGTCGCGCGACGAGGTCGGCCAGCTCGCCGAGCAAGTCAACCGGTTCCTCGCCAAGCTCCAGGCGCTGATGAGCGACGTTGCCGAGAACGCCGTCACGCTCTCGGCCGCCTCCAACGAGCTCGCCAGCATCTCGGACCGCTTGGTCGAGAACAGTCAGTCGGTGAGCGAGGGCGCGAGCGCGGTCGCCGAGCGCACTCACGAGGTGTCCTCCAGCATCGAAGCGGTGGCGAGCGCCGCGCAGGAAGCGACGCGGAACGTCTCGGCCGTCTCGAGCTCGACCGACCAGATGAGTCAGAACATGGCGCAGGTCTCGCTCGCCGCGGAGGCGGTCGCGTCGAACGCCGTCGAGGTCGAGGGCTCGATCCGCGACATCTCGGACGCGATGGCCACGATTCGCGGAAACACCGAGAAGGCCGCGACCGTGAGCCGGCAGGGCGCCGAGAAGGCCACGCCGGTCCAGCAGCTCCTGCGCGAGCTGACCGAGAGCGCCGAGGCGACCGGGAAGATCGTCGCGCTGATCCAGAAAGTCGCCGACCAGACGAACCTGCTCTCGCTGAACGCCTCGATCGAGGCCGCTTCCGCGGGCGACGCGGGCAAGGGCTTCGCGGTGGTCGCGAACGAGGTCAAGGACCTCGCGCGCGAGACGACCGAGGCGACCAAGAAGATCGAGCTGCAGATCAGCGACATGCAGAGCTTCACGCGCCAGTCGGTCGGCGCGATCGGCCAGATCATCGAGCTGATGGAAGGCGCGCACGCGATCAACTCCGCGATCGCGAAGGCCGTCGAGGACCAGACCCAGACGTCGGCGAAGGTGTTCGAGGCGACCAGTGACTCGACCAAGATGATCGCCGACGTGACCGGCAACATCGGCGAGGCCTCGAACATGGCCGCCGAGGTGGCGGGCAAGGCCTCGGACCTGATGCGCGGCATCTCGAACATCTCCGAGAACGCCGGCAAGGCGTCGCGCGGCGCGCTCGAGGTCGGCTCGCACATCGAAGCGGTGCGCCTGTCGGCCGTCGACTCGTCGACCGAGGCCTCCTCCGTGCGCAAGCGCTCGCAGGCACTGCTCGAGCTGTCGGCCAAGCTCAAGTCACTCGTCTCGCAGTTCAGGACTTAGGCCTCAGCCCCTGTACGCGCGCGGGCGTCCGCGCACTCCGGCCTTCGTTCGGCTGCGCCTCACTGCGCGACTGAGGCTTGCGGGGCTGCTTCGGCTTCCAGTGACGTCCGGCCGTCGCGACCTTCGGAGGCGATCGGGAAGCCGTCGCGGAAGACGATCCAGCGGGTGTGGCCGGCGGGGACCCGCGCGCCGGGAGTGAGGATGCCGACCAGATTCAGCGGATCGGCGGCGGAGACGCGCACGATCTCGCCCGAGTCGGGGCGCGAGCGCGCGCGGCGCAAGCGCGGGATCGCATCTGCGAGCGCGAACTGCTCGCCGGTGAAGCCAGTCACGAAGCGGCCGCCGCGCACCAGCCCCCGCGCCTCGAGCCGTCGCAGTCCTGCATGGACCGCGCGCCAGCCGTCGGGCAGCCACTCGCGCGCGACCAGGTCGCGGAACACGACCCCGTAGCGGTGCAGCAGCCTCCAGGCGAGCGCCTCCGCGCGCTCTTCCGCTTCGGGCGGCTCGCCGAGCGGCGCGAGCGTGACCCAGCGGCCCTCCGCCACCGGGAGACCGCTCGGCAGAACGCGCGTGCGGCCGGGCCGGCGCCGGGTGTCTCGCCGCCCGGAGCGGCCGAGCAGTCGGCGCAGCGGAGCGAAGCCGTCACAGCTCACGAGCCCCTGCGCGACGAGCTCGCGGAGTCCTTCCTCGAGCTCGACCGGAAGCAGGCGCGTCGCGGCCTCGATCTCGCGCGCGAAGAGCGCACCGCGGGCGCGCAGCACGCCCAGCACGCGCTCCGCGGGGCCACGCAGGCCAGTCACGTCGGCACGCGCGCCTCCCGCGTGCAGGAGCTCGTTGAGCTCCGCGCGCGGAAATACACCGATCGGCGTCAGCCGCGACGGCTGCGTTCCGCGCTCGGCGCTGGCGGGCACGACCCGGCCCCAAGCCGCAGCGCCCGAGAGACAGAGCGCGTCCAGCAGCGCGGGCTTGTAGCCGTCGACGCGCGCGGGCAGGAGCTCCGTCTCCCAGGCCCCGGCGGCGCCCTCGAATCCCGCGAGTATCTCGAGCGCGCACAGCAGACCTCCTTCGCCTGCGAGCGCGGTTCCCGGAGCCGCGTGCTGCCACTCGAGCAGGAAGCGAAGGAACACGCGCGCGCTGACCGGCTCGATCTCGCGGCGCAGCCGCGCGAGCGTGTAGCGGTGGATGCGCGCCAGGAGGCTGCGCTCGCAGAACTGCTCGCCCGCGTCGGCGCCCTCGAAGCGCCCGCGCACGGCGATGCCGCGCGACTCGAGCCGCGCCAGCGCCGACTCCACCGCCCCGCGGCCGACGCCGATGCGCGCCGCGAGCGCGGCGGACGTGACCGGCCCCAGCAGCGCGAGGTGGCCGCGGAGCGCGAGATCGAGCGCGCTCTCGGCGTCCGCGCCGCGCTCGGCGAGCGCCGCCGGCAGGACCGGCTCGGGCTCGAGCGCGCAGCCGGGAAAGAGCGCGCGCACGAGCGCCGCGCTCTCGCTGGCGAAGACACGCGGCTCGTCCGGCGAGCGCACGCGCGCCGCGCGCCCGGCTGCGAGCAGTGACTCGAGCTCCTGCCCGAGCGCCGGCAGCTCGGACGCGCGCGCGACCACGAGATCGCCGAGCAGGTCGTGCAGCTCGTCGGCGTCGCGCACGTCGGGCGCCGCCTCCTCGCGCACCTGCGCGATCGCCGCCGCGTCCAGGCGCACCAGATCGCGCGCGTCGGCCGGCAGCGCGTGCCGCATCGCGACGGCGCGCGTGCGGCGCTCCTCGAGGGGCGCGTCGTCGAGGAACGCGTAGGGGCGCGCGTTCAGGATCTCGTGCGCGAACGGAGAGGGCTCCACCGTGTCCAGGCAGCGCATCCGCGCGCTCCCGGATTCGATCGCCGCGAGCAGCGACTCGAGCCCGCGCACGTCAGCCGCCTCGCACATGCAATCGCGCATCGTCTGCGCGACCAGCGGGTGATCCGGAATCTCGATCGGGTAAGTCACGTTTTCCTGACACGCGGCCTGCTCCGGGAACGCCGCGGCCAGCAGGTCGTCCGCCTGCATGCGTTGGATCGGGAACGGCACGCGGCCGCGGCCGCGCGCGCGCAGCACGGCGAGGGAACGCGTCGCGTTCCAGCGCCAGCGCGCCGCGAACATGGGAGAGCCGAGCAGCGCTTGCTCGAGCACCTCCGCGACGGTGCGCGAGTTCAGAAAGCGGGGCAGCTGCTCCAGATCGAACGTCTGCGGGCTGCCGAGCGACAGCACGATCGCGTCGTCGGTCGCCGCCGCCTGCAGCTCCATGTTGAATGAGGCGCAGAAGCGCTTGCGCAGCGCGAGCCCGAAGCCGCGGTTCAGGCGCGCGCCGTTGGGCGAGTG
This sequence comes from Myxococcota bacterium, assembly GCA_044450765.1. GTDB lineage: Bacteria > Myxococcota_A > UBA9160 > SZUA-336 > SZUA-336 > VGRW01. The sequence continues at coordinate 10,881 of JBIOJK010000088.1, forward strand.
AATCACGAGCTGCATTCCGCCCGCCTCGTCGAAGAAGCGCTCGGCGAGCAGCTCGTCGCAGGTCGGCACGAAGCCCACGGCGCGCCGCTGCGCGTCGACGTAGCGCGCGATTTGCAGCGCGCCGTGTGAGTCGAGCGCGCACTCGCGCTCGAGCCACTCGACCGCCGCCTCCTCGCCGCCGTCGAGCTGCGAGGCGACGTCCGTGCGCAGCTGCGAGACCTCGCGCGAGAGCTCGAGCGTGCGCGCCGGCGCCTCGCCCAGCCAGAACGGGATCGTCGGCGGGGCGCCCTGCGCGTCCGTGACTCGCACGATCCCCGACTCGACGCGCCGGATCCGCCAGCTGTGCGTGCCGAGCAGGAAGACGTCGCCCGCCATCGACTCGATCGCCCAGTCTTCGTTGACCGTACCGACGGTCGTGTCGTCGGGGTCGAGCACGACGCGGTAGTCGCCGATCTCCGGGATCGCGCCGCCGGACATCAGCGCCGCGATGCGCGCGCCGCGCCGACCGCGCACCCGGCCGTTGATCCGGTCGCGGTGCAGGTAGGCGGCGCGCTTGCCCCTCGGCGTCTCGAAGCCGTCCGCGAGCATCTCGAGCACGGCGTCGAAGTCGGCGCGCGCCAGCGCCCGGTACGGCCACGCCTGACACAGACGCGTGTAGAGCGCGTCCTCGCTCCAGTCCTCGGTCGCGCACGCGGCCACGACCTGCTGCGCCAGAATGTCGAGCGGCGCCTCGGGGATCGCGATCTGATCCAGTCGCCCCGCGCGCACCGCGCGCACGAGCGCTGCGCACTCGACCAGCTCGTCGCGCGAGGTCGGGAACAGCCGGCCCTTCGGGCGCAGCCCGAGCGCGTGACCCGACCGGCCGATCCGCTGCAGCGCGGTCGCGATGCTGCGCGGCGAGCCGATCTGACACACGAGGTCGATCTCGCCGATGTCGATGCCGAGCTCGAGCGACGCGGTCGCCACGAGCGCGCGCAGGTCACCCGACTTGAGCCGCGCCTCGACGCGCAGGCGCCGATCGCGCGAGAGACTCCCGTGGTGAGCGGCCACGTTCTCCGCGCCGATCCGCTCGCCCAGCCGGTGGGCCAGCCGCTCGGCCAGGCGGCGCGTGTTGGTGAACACGAGCGTCGTGCGGTGCGCCGCGGTGTAGCCGGCGATCACCTCGATCAGCTCGTCCCACTGCTCCTTCGAGGCGACCGCGGCCAGGTCTTCGCTCGGCGGCACGTCGATCGCGAGGTCGAGGTCGCGCTGGTGGCCCAGATCGATCACGGTGCACGGGCGCTCGGCGCTGCCGACCAGGAAGCGCGCGATCGCGTCGATCGGCCGCTGCGTCGCGGAGAGGCCGATGCGCACCGGCGGCTTCTCGCAGAGCGCGTCGAGCCGCGCCAGCGAGAGCGCGAGGTGCGAGCCGCGCTTGTCGCGCGCGAGCGCGTGGATCTCGTCGACGATCACGGTGCTCGCGGTGGCGAGCAGCTTGCGGCTGCGCTCGGACGTGAGCATCACGTAGAGTGACTCCGGGGTCGTCACCAGAATGTGTGGGGCGCGCCTCAGCATGCTCTGTCGCTCGCTCGGCGAAGTGTCTCCCGTGCGGACCGCGGCGCGCAGCGCCGGAAGCTCGCAGCCGAGCCGGCGCGCCTCGGCGCGGATCTCGGCGAGCGGCGCCTCGAGGTTGCGCTGGATGTCGTGCGAGAGCGCGCGCAGCGGAGAGACGTAGATCGCCTCGAGCCGGTCCGTGAGCTCGCCGGCGAGCGCGCGCCGGACCAGGCGGTCGATCAGCACGAGGAACGCGGCGAGCGTCTTGCCCGAGCCGGTCGGCGCGGCGATCAGCACGTCCGCGCCGCTCGCGATCGCGGGCCAGCCCGCCTGCTGCGCTGGGGTCGGCGCGCGGAAGCGGCGCTCGAACCAGGCGCGCACCGGGGGACTCAGCTCGAGCGATCCAGTCACCGGCTAACTCGGCAGACCGCTCGCCTCCGGCAGGCCGAGCATCAGGTTCAGGTTCTGGATCGCGACCCCTGCCGCGCCCTTGCCCAGGTTGTCGAGCACGGCGACCAGCAGCAGGTGTCCGCTCGGGTGCGGGATCACGCGCAGCTCGATCCGGTTCGTGTCGTTGCATGCGCGCGGGTCGAAGCTCCGCTCGTCGGAGTCCAGCGGCTCGCGGATCGCGTGCACCTTCACGAAGCGCTCGCCGCGGTAGCGGGCCTCGAGCGCCTCGAAGACGCTCTTGCCGCCCGCCAGCCCCGGCGCGAGCTCCGCGTGCAGAGGGATCTGCACGCGCATGCCGCAGCGGAACGGGCCGACCGCGGGCACGAAGACCGGCTCGTGAGCCAGGCCGGTGTGGCGCACGATCTCGGGCACGTGCTTGTGCACTCGGTCCAGTGAGTAAGGCGCCTCGTAGACGTGAGTCAGCAGGCCGCCCGCCGGATCCTCCCAGCGCGCGATCATCTCGCGCCCGCCGCCCGAGTAACCCGAGAGACCGTGGATGTGGATCGCGACTCCGCGCGGCAGCAGCCCCGCGTCGAGCAGCGGCCGCAGCAAGAGGATCGCTGCGCTCGCCCAGCAGCCCGCGTTCGAGACCGCGCGCGCAGCCGCGATCTCGGCGCGCTGAGTCGCCGCGAGCTCGGGCAGGCCGAAGACCCAGCCGGGTGCGACGCGGTGCGCGGCGCTCGCGTCCAGCACGCGCACGCGACTCTCGCGCGCGAACTCCGCAGCCTCGCGCGCCGCCGCGTCGGGGAGACAGAGAACCGCGACGTCGGCGCCCGCGATCGCGTCCCGGCGCGCGGCGGAGTCCTTGCGCAGCGACTCGGGCAGCTCGACGACGCCGAGATCGCGGCGCCCGGCGAGCCAGTCGCGGATGCGCAGCCCGGTCGTGCCGACATGACCATCGATGAAGACGCGCGGCGCCACGCGGCCAGTATAGCGGGCGCGACTCAGGGCGCGGGGGCTGCGGGCGCCGCGGGATCGGCGCCGAGCTCGAGCGCGCGGCGGCGAGCGGCCGTCCGCTCGTCGCGCGCCTCGTCGTCGAGAGCGCTGGCGCGCGCTTCGAGCGCCCGGTTGCGCGCGCGCAGCTCGGCGGGCGCGCGCGCCCGCTCGTCCGGCGCCGAGTAGATGCGGAAGCGGAAGAGCGCCGCGGTGCCCCGGTCACTCTCGACCGCGAGCTCGACGTCGTTCGGGCCCGGGGCGAGCTCGAGCGCGCCGGACAGACTCACGCGGTCCGGCGCCAGGAGATCGCCGCTGACTGCGCCGGTCGTCGCGTTGCGCGCGACCGCGCGCTCGATCCGGCTCGCGACGAGCGCAGGCAGCACGGCGTCGATGGCGGCCGGCCCGGGCACGCGCACGAGTCTGCCACCGCTGCGCTCCGCCAGCTGGCGCCACGGCAGCGCGCGGCGCTCGGGCTCGAAGATCAGCGGCGTGACCGTCGCTTCGCCGTGCACGTGGCGCGCGAAGCTCACGAATTGCAGCGGGTCGGACGTGCCGCCGCCGAGCGACAGGGGGTGGCTCGCGGGGCAGGCGCTCGCGTTCCGCTGGGCTCCGTCGAGAAAGCGCCCCGAGAACGGCGCGTCGCCGTCGGTGAGCACCACGATCTCGCGAGTCACCCCGCGCGGCGAGTCGTCGAGCCAGTCCCACGCGGTCCACAGCGCGCAGACCGCGTCGGTGCGGCCCTCGCCCACCGGCCGCTCGCTGCGGAAGCGCGCGAGCGCGGCGCGGAGCTCCGCGGCCGAGGCGCCCGGCGCGGCGATCGGCCAGGTGCTCTCGCCGAACGCGATCACCCCGAACTCGAGCCAGTCACCCTGCAGGCCATCGACCAGATGCTCGAGCGCGCGGCGCTCCGCCTCGAGCACGCTGACTCGCTCGCGCGTGCCGTCCGGAGCTTCGAAGCTCGCGAGCTCGTTCGCGCTCGAGGACGCGTCGAGCAGTACGACCACGCGCCGCGGGCCGCGCGCGGAAGGCAGGATCAGCCGGCCGTCGATGGCGATCCGGCCAGACTCGACCACCGGTATCAGCACCGCGCCGCTCTGCTGCGCGGTCACGAGCGGCCAGCGCAGCTCGGCGCCGAGGCTCGCGACCACTGCTCCGTAGCTGCGCTCGACCGGCCACTCAGCGCGCACGCGGTCGCCGAAGTCAGCGCGCACGGAGACTGGCCAAGCGCGAGCGCCGGGCCCGAACAGCAGCTCGACCTGGTCGGGGGCGCCCGGCACGACCCCCGGCAACAAGTCGGCGCGATAGCCCGCCGGCGCGCTGGAATCCGCCCCGAAGGCGGTCGACGCGAGCGCTCCGAGCGCGATCAGCGCGCAATAGGACAGGGGGAGTCTCACGCGGCCTGCAACGGCCCTGCGAAGGGGAAACCTGAGCGCGGCAATGCACGTCAGAGAGCTCGGGAATTCGCGGCGCTTGCGCTGCTATTTCCGAGCTTCGTAGACTGGAATTGCCATCGGGTTCACGTGGCTCAGGGAGCGTGGCATGGGCAAGCACGAGATCGCGGCATCGGTGCTCGAGGAGATCCGCTCGGATCGGCTCGCGAAGCGGTCCGCCCCGGAGCTGCTGCGCTGGGGCTTCGACCGCTTCTTCCCGCGCATCGCTCTCTCGGCGAGCTTCGGCTCGCCGGACGGAATGGTGCTGCTGGACATGATGCACCAGATCGACCCGAAGCGGACGCGGGTGTTCACGATCGACACGGGCCGCCTGCCGCAAGAGACTTACAACCTGATCGACCGCGTGCGCGACCGCTACGAGGTCGAGGTCGAGGTGTACTTCCCCGATCCCGAGCGCGTGCAGAAGATGGTGCGCGCGCACGGCATGAACCTCTTTTACGAGTCACCCGAGAAGCGCCAGCTCTGCTGCGGCATCCGCAAGGTGGAGCCGCTGAACCGCGCGCTCGCCGACCTGGACGCCTGGATCAGCGGCCTGCGACCCGAGCAGAGCGTGACTCGCGCGGCCGTCGCGCCGGTCGAGGTCGACGACGTCCACGAAGGACGCATCAAGCTGAACCCGCTCGC
>JBIOJK010000089.1:0-15692 GCA_044450765.1 Myxococcota bacterium
GACGAGGGAATCCAGGTCTGCCCGCCGTCGACCGAGAGCTCCGTGAACACGTCGAAGAAGCTGTCGATCTGGAAGAGCCCGCCGCCCTGCGGAGTGATCGTGGTCTGCCCGGTCGACGCTTTGGTCGGGCTCTCGCGAACCAGGAGCGGCCCGTAGGAGCTGCTCACGCTCAGGCTCATCGCCAAGATCTCTGCGCTGAAGGTGCCCGCGGTGACGCCAGCCTTGCCGTGAGTCAGCGTCAGCTCGGTCCCGCTCGCCGTCATCGCCACGCTCGCGCCGCCGTTCACCGACACCGTGCCGACCCAGAGCGAGTTGTACGACTCCTGTTCGTCGCCAGCGTTGGTCGTGCGAGTCACCGGGCCCGACGCGCGGTCCTGCACCCCGTCGAACGCGACGGTCACCCCGACGCCCGAGTAAGTCGGCTGCCCGTTCGGGTAGACGTAGGCCGCACCCGGATAGAGGGCAGGCAGGTTCGGATCCGAGGTGATCGCGGATGCGCGCGAAACGGCCGGAATCAGCACCGCCGCTGCCGCCAGGAGCGAAAGAGCGCGAGTCGCCATGGAACTCTCCTCGCCCAACCCCGTCGCCCCCCTGCATCTTCTGCCCGCGGGCGCGCCGCGTCAACGGTTGCGCAGGAGACTCCGGTTCAGCCCGTCAGTGACTCGCGAGCTCTGCCTCGTGTCGGTACAGGTACACGGCCAGCGCCGTGACCCAGATCCAGGGCGTCGCGAGAAAGGCCAGGGCGACGGGGTTGCCGCCGATCCCGAAGCCGACGAGCGTCAGGGCCGCGAACACCGCGGGGATGGCGGCGCCGTAGAACCAGGCCAGGCCCCGGCGCCCCTCGCCGGCGAACCGCCCCGCCAACACAAGGCTCGTCGCGATCAGCAGCAGAGAGCTGGCGCTGCGTGAGGCGTTCTGGGCGATCCCGTGCCACGTGGTGTGCACCATCTCTGGCGTCGTGCCGGGCGGGAAGCCGGCCACCGCGTCCGCGGTCAACAGGCCGCCGACGATGTAGGCGACCCCGAACAGCCCGAGCAGCCGTGGCGCCCACCGCGCGCCGCGGCCCGTGGGCAGCATCCGGCGCATGCCGAACGCGAGCAGCAGCGTCAGCACGCCGACCATCACCATGTTCGACTGGTGAATCCAGCCGAGGTCTCCGGCCGTCAGCCCGCTGAAGCGGTGGTGCCGGAAGTCGAAGCCCTCGCGAGTGAGTGCCTGGATCATCGTCACCGTCACGTACAGCGGACCGGCCACGAGGCCGCACGCCAGCAGCGCCCGCGTGAGTAGTGTCTGTTTCGTCACCGTGTCTCTCCTTCGCTCAACGAGCGCCGGGTTGGAACAGCTCGACCACGTTGCCCGAGGGGTCCTGCAGCAGGATCTGCTTGCCGCCGGGCCCGGTGAGTGTGTCGTTGCGGAATCGCGCACCGGCGCCGCGGAGGCGAGTCACTTCGCCATCGATGTCGTCGACGATGAGGTGGATGCGGTTCCAGCCGCCGGGCCCCGGCTTGGCGCCGTCTGGCATCGGTCGGCCCGCGGAGCTGGTCGGCCCGCTGAGCAGCAGCCGCAGGTTGCCGCGGGCGACGTCCGCGAACGCGGGCGCGAAGCTCGTCAGAACCTTGAAGTCGAGTAACTTCGTATAGAACGCGACCGCCGCGTCGACGTCGTCGACCATGTAGCGCACGTTCACCATCTCACTCAGCTCGGTCATGGTCTCTCCTTGGGGTGGGGGGGGTCCGGTCGCTGATCGGCGAGCATGGCGAGCAGGAACCCGATGCGAGTCTCCAGCTCGGCCGCCGTCCGTTGGAACGCCGGGTAGCGGGCGTCGTCGTCCCCTTCGCCGTCCGCTGGGTTGGGGATGCTCCAGTGGATGGTCTCGGGGTGGCCCGGGAACTCGGGACACACCTCGCGCAGCCGGTCACACAGGCTGATCACCCAGTCGAAGCGCTGGTCGGCGAACACGCCCAGGTGCTTCGACACGTGACTGGACAGGTCGATCCCGCACTCGTCTCGCATCGCCCGCAGCGCGCTCGGGTGCAGTGGCTTGGGGTGACTCCCGGCGCTGTACGCCTCGACGACCCCACGGGAACGAACCCGGGCGAGCGCCTCGGCCATCTGCGAACGCGCGCTGTTGCCGGTGCACAGGAACAACACCCGAACCACACGTGACTTGGCAGCGCTGGGCGGCGCGAGACGGAGGCCGGGATGGAGCGCCCCACCGGTGGCCGACAGCAGGCCGCCGACTCGGGTCAGGTCGACGGTGTAGTAAGCGTCCCGCCGATCGGCGGAGCTGCGCTGCGCCGAAACCAGTCGGGCCTCGCGCAGCTTGCCCAAGTGGTAGGAGACCAGGTTCTGAGGCTCGCCGACCAAACCGGTCAGCTCGTGCACCGTGCGATCGCTCCGTGCCAGCTCACGCAGCAAGCGCCAGCGCAGCGGATGCCCGGCCAGCTGGAGGAACTCCGGTCCTGGGAGGCCTGGCAGAAGCTGGTGAGCGCTCACGGGCCGAGACTACATCAACTCTATTCGATATATCAAGTGCAATTGTCAGACTTCGGGACGACCCGATCCCGCAACCAGATAGGAGCACGTGGTATCAATGGCCATCTGACGCGAGAAGGAGAAGTCCAGTCGTGAGTCGCTTTGCGAATGCCTTCGGCCCGCACCGGCCCGATGCGACGTACGTCGCTCACTCGGTTCCCGAGCAGCGATGTGACACCGGCGAGGTGGAGCTCAACTACGCCGTCGCGGGCTCGCCCGACCAGCCTGCGTTGCTCCTCATCCCCGGTCAGACGGAGTCGTGGTGGGGATATGAAGCAGCGCTGCCGCTGGTCGCCGAGCGCTTCCAGGCGTTCGCGGTCGACCTGCGCGGCCAGGGGCGTTCCACGCGCACGCCGGGCAGATATACGCTGGACAACATGGGGAACGACCTCGTCCGCTTCATCGACCTCGCGATCGGCCGCCCGACCTTGGTGAGTGGCTTGTCGTCGGGCGGAGTGCTCGCGGCGTGGCTCTCGGCCTACGCGCGTCCGGGTCAGGTGCGCGCGAGTCACTACGAGGACCCGCCGCTCTTCGCGTCCGAGCTCCACACGTCCTGCGGCCCCTCGATCCACCAGTCGATCGGCCAGATCTTCGCGCTGTGGAGCAAGTATCTCGGCGACCAGTGGAGCGTCGGCGACTGGGACGGGTTCGTCGCGGCCGCTCCGAGTGAGCTTCCGCCGCGCCTGGCAGGCCTGGGCCGGGTGTTCAACACCTCTGCGAGCAGCGAGCCGCCGCAGAACTTGAAGGAGTACGATCCCGAGTGGGGACGCGCGTTCGCCACGGGCACCGTCGCGGCCAGCTGCGACCACGCGCGCATGCTGGCGAGCGTGAAGGTCCCCGTGCTGCTGACTCACCACTTCCGCGTGGTCGACGAGGCGTCCGGCGGGCTCCTCGGCGCCATGTCGGACCTGCAGGCGAGCCGCGTGCGCGAGATCGTGACCCAGGCGGGCCAGAGGGTCGAGTACAAGTCGTTCCCGGCGATGGGTCACTCCATGCACGGCCAGGATCCCAAGCTCTTCCGAGACACTCTCTTCGAGTGGGCGGATGGGCTCTGACCGCGACGGAAGCTCGATTTTCGGCGCTCCCGTCCGCGCAGTGCGCGGCTTAAGCCCGATCGCGGCCGCGCCGATGCAAGCTCCTGGAGCCGCAGCTCTCGTGGCGAAGTATTCGCGGCGGCGAGGAGTTTCACAGATGGACATGCGTCTCGCCGGCTGGCGGCGTCTGGTGCTCGGCGCGCCGGAGCGAGAGCCGACGCCCGCCCTGCCCGAGTCGGGACCCGGCGCGGGCGCTCCGGATCTCGCGATCATCCAGTGCGGAGTCGAGATGAACGGCCGCCTGGTGGTCCCGCAGTCGCTCCGCGTCGAGGGTGAGTTTCGCGGCGAGCTCGAGAGCGCGCGAAGCGTCTTCGTCTCCGAGAGCGGAACCGTCGAGGCGCCGATCCGCGCGCGCACGGTCGAGATCCGCGGCGCCGTGGTCGGCGACATCGTGGCCTCGCGCGAAGTCGTGATTCACGCGACCGGCCGCCTGCACGGCGACGTCGAGGCGCCTTCGCTGGTCGTCGCACGCGGCGCCACGTTCAACGGCCGAACTCGCATGTACCGGCCCGAGCGCGGCGCCCAGAGTCCCGCGCTGCCGGACTCACGCGCCGACGCCTCTCTGCCCGTGAGTCGCGCCTAGCGGGCTCTCTTCAGCGGCGGGGTAGTGACTCGCGGTAGGCGGTGAGCGTGGCCTCCGCGGAGCGCGCCCAGCTGAAGGCGGCGGAGCGCTGGATGCAGCGCTCGGAAAGCTGCGCGCGCAGCGGTGCGTTCAGCAGGACGTCGGCGAGCGCCTGTGCGAGCTCGTCGGGATCGGTCGGGTCGATCAGCAGCCCGGCGTCGCCGACCAGATCGGGAAGCGACGAGCCGCGCGACGTGATCACCGGCGTGCCGCACTGCATGGCCTCGAGCACCGGCAGGCCGAAGCCCTCGTACAGCGACGGGAACGCGAACACGGCCGCGCCCGAGTAGAGCGCGGCGAGATCCTCGTCGGGCGCGAAGCCGGTCAGGACGATGCGGTCCCCCAGTCGGCGCACGCGCTGGATCTCTTCCATGAACGGCGCGAGGTGCCAGCCCTTCGGCCCCACGATCACCAGCTGCGCGTCGGCGCCCGTGTCGTCGCAGAGCGTCGAGAATGCGCGAATCAAGGTGCTGAGATTCTTGCGCGGCTCCAGCGTTCCGAGCGCCAGGATGTACGGCCGCTGGTCCAAGCCGTACTCGAGGCGGATCTTCTCCAGCAGCGCGGGATCGCGCACCGGGTGGAATGTTCCGGAGTCGGCAGCCAGCGGGACGACGCGGCTGCGGGGCGCGGGGCCGCGTCCGTCGAAGTAAGTCAGCAGGTCCTGCCGGGTCGCCTCGGACGAGCAGAGAATCCAGTCGTCGGGCCGCAGGCGGTCGAGCAGGTTGCGCAGCTTCGCGGCCTCTCTTCCGGAGAAGAGCTGCGGAAACTTGATCGGGATGAGGTCGTGAAGAGTCACGAAGCGGCGAGCCCGGCCCAGATCGGGGAGCCACTCGAAGTGAGGCGCGTGGTAGATGTCGGCGAAGCGCAGGTTGTCTCGCCAGACACGGCGGTCGAGCCAGCGATCGATCATCTGGTCCGCGTACATGGGCAGCGCCGCACCGAATCGGAACGGCAGGCGGATCCACGGGTTGTCCTGGTGCGCGTAGTAGAAGCGCGCGAGCTGCCGCTTCAGCGGCACCTGGCGCCTGATCCGTCCGGAGCTCGGACCCCGGTTCGGGAACGGGACCAGCCGCGCGAGCCCGGGCTGTGACTGCCAGTATTCGAGGCTGTCCGCCTGGTGCCGCGTCGCGCACAGGCGGAGCACGCACTGCCCGCTCTCGGCCAGCGCCAGCAGCAGGTGCTCGGTGGCCCGGAAGATCCCGGTCCGCGCGCGGTGACTGCGATACGCCGCCCCGAGGATCGAGGTGTCGAAGAGCACGTTCACGGTCGGTCTCCAGGGCTTTGCGGGCGATCAGCGCGGGGGATTCGGGACTTTACTGCGAACTCCGGGACGTGGACTATTCCTTCTCCGACACGGAGGCGCCGGTGAGCGAGCTTCACGAGAGCATCGAGTGACCGGCGAAGTCAAGCGCGAGCCGAAGCTCGCGGCGCTCGACCTCGCGGACGGACGGATTCTCCCCGCCGCGCCCGGCGCCGCCGACGGCGAAATCGCGTTCGGCAACCCGCGCGGCGATGCCCAAGGCTACTTCCGCGTCGAGCGCCCGCACGAGCTCACGAACCGCGCGCTGGTGATCGAGTTCGACGTGCGCGCGGACGCGAAGAACCGGATCCGCATCGACTACGACTCGACCGACCGCACGGTGCGCGGCCCGGGCGGGGTGCCGGGCGCGTTCAAGGCGACCGCCGACCAGAAGCTGCCCGCCTCGGGGGGCTGGCAGCATCTGCGCTTCGCGCTCTCCGACGCGCGCTTCTTCGGCGCGCTCCACGGCGCCGACTTCCGCGTCGTCTCGCGGCGAGCGGAGCCGCTGGTCCTGCGCGCTGTGCGGGTCAGCGCGGCGGACGCGAAGAGTGACTCGCTGCGCGCCGCGCCGGCGGCGCCGCTCGCCTTCGCCGAGAACGCCGAGCCGCGGGTCTCGATCGTGATTCCGATCTGGAATCGGCTCGAGCTCACGTTGGACTGCTTGCGCGCGCTGCGCGCGCACACCGAGGGCTCCTTCGAGGTGATCGTCGTCGACGACGGCTCGTCGCCCAAGGCCGAGACGGCGCTCGGAGGGATTCCCGGCCTGCGGCTCCGGCGCTTCGAATCGAACCGCGGCTTCGCGTGCGCGTGCAACGCCGGCGCCGCGCTCGCGCGCGGCCGCGAGATCGTCTTTCTGAACAACGACACGCTGCCCGAGCCGGGCTGGCTGGCGCCGCTCGTGGCGGCCTGCGAGAAGGACGCGCGCGTCGGCGTCGCGGGGAGTCTGCTGCTCTACCCAGTGACTCGCGAGGTGCAGCACGCGGGGATCGAGTTCGCGGACGGCGTGCCGTTTCACCGCTTCCGCTACGCGCGCGCCGACGCGCCGGAGGTCGCGCGCTCCGGCGTGGTTCCCGCGGTCACCGGCGCCTGTCTGCTCACGCCGCGCGAGGTATTCGAGAGACTCGGCGGCTTCGACGAGTGCTACCAGAACGGCTACGAGGACATCGACTTCTGTCTGCGCGTGCGCGACGCCGGCGGCCTGGTCTACTACTGCGCGGAGAGCGTGCTTCTGCACCACGAGTCCGCGACGCCGGGCCGCATCGATCCGCCGCGCGAGAAGCGGAACCTCGAGTATCTGCTCGAGCAGTGGCGTCGCTAGTCGTCGGCGGCGCGGTAGCGGTGCAGCCGCGCCGCGTCACCCGGCGGCCACATCGTGCTGATCGAGCCGGGGCGGTAGAAGGTCACCGTCGCGCTGCGGCGCGAGCGCCGGCAACCCCGCGCGACGCGCGAGACCGCGTGCCACGAATCGTCCGAGCGCACCAGCACCGAGGAGTTGCCGATGAGCGGCTCGATCCGGGCGTGCGCATCGGACGGGTCAGAGGAGCGCAGGACCGTCATGCAGCCGCCGTCCTCCGGGTTCCACGCGCGATTGAAGTAGAGAACGTGAGTCGCGAGCTTGTCTCTCAGGTCGACGTGTGGTCCCAGCCAGGCTCCCGGCCCGTAGTGGAATACGTTCACCTCGATCGGCGCCGCGCGGAGATCGCAGCCGGTGAGTCGGGTCATGGCGCTGCGGTAGTCCTGCGAGAGCAGATCCGCGGCGAGCTCGCGCCACGGAGCAGCCAGCCCTTCGGGGTGCGACGGCGCGGCGGCCCCCATGTGGACGAGCGAGCGCGCCTCGTAGGAGTAGCTCTTCTCGCCGTCGTTTCCGGTCACCGTCTTGAACTGGTCGCGGGGATACGAAGCGGCGAGCGCCGCGGCGCCTTCGGGCGCGAACAGATCGCAGACGAACGCCCAGCGGTAGGGAACCGTGGAGAGCTCGTGTTTCTCGATGCGCGCGAAGTCGATCACTTCTCGCCCCCGAGCGCCCGCGCGCCCGCAAGCCCGCGGCGCGCCAGTCGCAGCGGCGCAGTCACTCCCCAGGAGATCGAAGCGCGCAGCGAGGCGAGCGGGCGCTCGAACCGCGAGCTCCGCAGCGCTGCGCTCTCCAGCTCGTTCGGCAGTGACTGCCAGAACTCGCCGACCCGCGCCTCGGAGGCCGGCCGACCGGCGCGCGCCCTGAGCACCTCGGCCACGCGGTCCCAGTGACTCGCGAGCCGCGTGGCGGCGGCGCGCGCGGATGGCGCGGGCGCCACCCGGCCGAGGCGCTCGGCGAAGAGCTGCGGGTCGAGCGCGCCGCGGCTGGGGAACTCGGTGACTGTCTCGAACTCCTCCAGCACGGCGTGCTTCGCGCCGCGCACGCCGGCGGGCCGGAACACCGGGACGCCGAAGCCGAGCGCGGTGATGGCGAGGTGCAAGCTGGCGCCGACGACCGCGGACGCGCCGCCGATCAGCTCCGCGAGGAGAAGCGGCCTCGGCCAGCGCAACAGTCGAACCGCCCGAGGCAGCTCGCGGCCAAAGCGGCTCGCGTCCTCGCCGTGCACGGGCCCGATCGGCAGCACCAGCAGCTGGTGACCGCGGACGAGATCTGGGTGACTCCTCAGCAGGCGCAGGAACGGCTCGAGACCGGCGCCGGCTTGGAGCAGCACGTAGCGGTCGCGCAGCCCGTCCTGGTCGCGGATTCGGATCCGCTCCGGCGATGGGCGCTCGAGATCGACGAGCGAGGAGACGCCGAACGCGGTGTCGGGGACGCACGCGATCGGTGACACGTCGGCGAAGCGCGCCAGCGCACGCCGCGACGGCTCGTCGCGCACGGCGACGTAGTCACTCCGGCCGATCGCCAGCCGCATCAGGGGCTCCGCCCAGCGGGGGATCTCGCCGTGGACTCCGGGCGCGTTCCACACGACCGGCACGCCGCTCTGCAGCGCGATCAGCGCTGGTGACAGCCAGAAACCGGTCGGGTGGTGGATCGCCGGTGTCAGAGGCGAGTAACCCGGCGCGACCTGCTTGTCGAAGCGGATCAGATGACCGCCGCCGATCAAGAGACCGTCGAGGCCCGGCGCAGCCGCCGGCAGCTCGCTGAGCGAGCGGACTTCGTACGGCCAGTCGGGAGGCTTCCGCGCGCCGTACGAGAAGCGCTGCAACGTCACTCGCCCGAGCCGCCGGGAGAGCTCGCGCTCGGCGATCGGCGGGAACAGCAGATCGCCGTAGTTCTGGACGTCGAACGTCCCGCAGATCCCCAGCTGCCACGTGCGATCGGTCATGGAGCGGCCTCGACTTCCCGGAGCGCGCTCGAAGACTACGTGGAATCCCCGCTAGTTGCAGGTCCCGGCGGTGCCTGCAGTGCAGGGCAGCGGGCAGGCGGCACACTTCGGTCCCGGCAGATGGTTGTTGAGCGCGCGGAACGCGGTGAGGTCCGTGCCGCCGATCAAGGTTCCGGTCTCGTCCAGATCGAAGATCGCGCACGGTCGCGTGCCGGTCGTGCCGCAGGTATCGCCGGTGCGGGACTTGTTGTTCGAGGCGCGGAACTCGGCGAGATCCGCTCCGCCCACCAGGCCGGTGCCCACGAACTTCGCGTCGCACATGTTTCCGTAGCCGTCGTGGTCGTCGTCGCGCTGACCGCCCGTGAGCGTGGCCCACGGGTTCGCCGCGAGGTAGGTGGCGACGTCGGGAGTCACGCGCGGATTCGGCACGTTCACGCAGTTGTCGCAGGCGTCGCCGACGCCGTCCGAATCGGCGTCCGCCTGGTTCGGGTTCGCAGTGACTGGGCAGTTGTCGGCGGAGTCGATCAGCCCGTCGCCGTCCTGGTCGACCGTGCCGCGCAAGTCACTCTCGTTCGGGCCGTTCTCCGCCAGCGAGACCCAGCGCGAGTGCGGGAAGAACGGATTGCTGTTCGTGAAACGCATCCGCCAGTGCTGCGGCGTCGTGGTCGGAAGCGCCAGACCCGCGCTGTTCACCCCTCCCGGCGCGGCGAGCGCGAACGGCCCGGTCTGCCCGGTCCCCGACAGACCGTCGAACACCGAACCGAGCGGCTTCAGCTCCCATTGGAAGCGCATCTTGCGCGCGGTACCCGCGGGGCTGCGCACGGTCGCCTCCAGGAAGAAGGCCTGGGGCGAGGTCGTCGGGCGCCCCAAGGGGGAGATCCTGCGGATGATGCAGAGGAAGCAGGACCCGTCGACCTGGGCAGCGTTGATCGGGAGCCCGTCGTCGAAGACGCCCAGATTGCCGAGATAGAGAGAGACTCGCCCCGCGTCCGTCGACGTGTTGTCGAAGGCCGGCGCGGCGACGAGCACGTCGGAGACGCCATCGCCGTTGACGTCGCCGGTCGCGATTCTCCCGCCGAACTCGCTGTTCGCGGGGCCGGTCACCGTCCAGATCGGCGTCGAGGCGAGCAGCGGGCCGGCATAGGCGCTCGCCGTGAGCGCGCCCGAGTCACCGACGATCACGTCGCTGTAGCCATCGCCGTTCACGTCTCCGCCCGCGGCAGTGAGTCCCGCGAAGTTCGTGAAGAACACCGGCACGCCCGACGCCTGACCGCTGTAGATGAGGATGCCGGACACCGTACCTCGACCGGCCCCGGTCGAGCCGATCCAGAAGTCGCTGAAGCCGTCCGCGTTGAAGTCGCCCAGGTAGCCGAGGTTGGCGCCCACGGTCGTGTGCGCGGCGAGTGACCCGCCGCCCGAAAGACTCCACACGGGCGCCGTCTCCAGGCCACCCGGCTTGCCGCGGAAGAGCTCGGCCAAGCCGACGTCGAGCGAGAAGATCCCGCCGAGCGAGACCGTGAGCCCGGGAGCGCCGACGAGCACGTCCGAGTAGCCGTCGCGATTCACGTCGCCGACGCCGGCCACTGCGGCCCCGAGCTGCGCGCCCGCTTGCCCCGAGTGCGCGGACCAGGTCGACGGAAGCAGTCCGCCGCCGCCGCCGAGATACAGGCGGACGATGCCCTCGTCGGCGAGCGCGCCCGTGGTCTCGTCCAGCGGCGCGCCGATCACGACGTCCGCGAGGCCGTCGCCGTTCACGTCCCCGGCGCCCGCCACGGACTGACCGAAGCGCGACGCCGCGTTCGGGCCCGCCAGATCCTGGGTCGGAGTGGCGGGCAGGCCGCTGGCGCTGCCGTCGTAGAGATACGCGTGACTGATTCCGGGCGCTCCGACGATCAGGTCCTCGAAGCCGTCGTTGTTCACGTCTCCCGCGTTCGCCACGGACTGCCCGAACTGCTCGCTCGCCACGCTCCCGAAATAGCTCCGGATCGCGGTCGAGGTGGTCGGCGGCGGCGCCGAGAAGAGGACCGACTGCGGTGTGTCGAACACGAACACCGCGCCCTCGTCCGTCTGTCCGCCGTCGAAGAGTGGCGCGCCGATGATGATGTCCGCGCGCCCGTCGCCGTTCACGTCGGCCATCGCGATCGAGTCACCGGCCCGCGCCGCGTTGGCGAGCGTGAAGTTCCAGCCAGTCGAGGTCTGCGGCGGATTCCCCGAGCCCCGGTACACGGATGCGAGCCCCTCGTTCGTCTGACCGTTGGAGTGACCCGCCACGCCCACGATCACCTCGCTGAAGCCGTCGCCGTCGGTGTCGCCGGCGGTCGCGACCGCGTTGCCCATCGCCGCGGGCTCACTCGACATGAGCTGCTCCGACACCGCCAGAACGTAGTTCCCGTCGGCTCGGCCGTAGAGGAACTCCACCGCTCCGATCCCTCCGAGCGGATTGCTCCAGCCCGGCATTCCGAGCACCGCATCGGCGTAGCCGTCCCCGTTCAAGTCACCGGCCGTCGCGACGGAGGCGCCGAACCGCGCGCTCGCACTGGCTCCGAACTCGCAGTACTGCGAAGGCACGCTGCTCAGGTAGCAGTTCGCTCCCGCGACGCTGACTCCGCTGGCCGAGCCGTGGAAGATGAAGACCGCTCCCGCGCCGCTGCCCGCCGTGCTGTCGTCGGGCGCTCCGACGATCACGTCGGCGAAGCCGTCGCCGTTCAAGTCACCGGCGTTGGCGACCGCGCCACCGAACGAGGAGAGGTCGTCGCCGGTCTGGATCCAGACCGCCGGCACCTGGGGCCCGCTCGCTGAGCCGAGAAAGACGTGCGCGGCGCCGACGGCGTGCGCGACGCTGGCGACGGTGTGCGCTGCCGGCGCGCCGATGATGAGGTCGGCGAAGCCGTCGCCGTTCACGTCGCCGGCGGTCGAGACGGATTGGCCGAAGGCGAACGACTGGATGATGTCGGTCGGTTGGGTCTGGCTGATGCTGACCTGCGGGCCGATCGTCCACTTCGAGCTGGCGGAGACCCCGGTCGCCGAGCCCCGGAAGATGCACACGAAGCCGGAGCGGTTCATGTCGATCGTGAGTCCGGGCTCCCCCGCGATCACGTCGTCGAAGCCGTCCTTGTCGACGTCGCCCGCGGTCGCGACCGAGGCGCCGAAGTTCGAGTTTGCGACGAACGTCGTGAAGCAGCTCGTTCCGGCGATGGTCACGGGACTCTGCAGCTGGCCAGTCGCGGATCCCTGGTAGACCGTGATGTAACCCGAGCCCGCGTTCGCGCCCGGGGCGCCGATCACGACGTCGGCGAAGCCGTCGCCGTTCACGTCGCCGGCCGCCGCGACCGAGGCGCCGAAATGGTCGCTCGCGCTGGAGCCCTGTCCCGTCCACACCGCGGTCGTGGAGAGCCCGCCCGGGCCGCCGAGATACAGATACGCCTTGCCCTCGCCGCCGAGCTCGCCGGGCGAGCCGACGATCACGTCGCTGTAGCCGTCGGCGTTCACGTCGCCCGCGGTCGCGACCGACGCGCCGAGGAGCGCGCTCGAGACGTTGCTCTCCACGCTCCAGCTCGCGGGCTGGATCACCGGATCGATCGCGATCGGGTAGGTGGCGCCGTCATCCGAGACGCGGATCTGCACGCGGCCGCCGGCGACCGACAGCGCGGAGTCGAGCTCCACGCCGTTCGCATCGCGCGCGACCAGGTCGCCGTAGAAGAGCCGGCCCGCTCCCGTGCCGTCGACGAACACGATGCGGCCGTCTTGCGGGCGCTGGATCGGTCGCAACGACCCGTCGGAAGCGAGCTCGAGGACGAAAGGGTGGCCGCTCGCGTCGCCCTCGGCCGGGCGCGCCGCGATCGTCCAGCCCTGCTCGAGTCCGCGCTCGTCGTTCGCGTACCACTCGACCAGCTCGAGTCCGACGCGGTGAATCTCGACCCGCTCTCCGCGCAGCTGCGCCGCGCCGGCCGGCACCTCGCGGAGTGATTCGCCGCGCCCCAGGCGCGCCAGCCGGAGGTCGAGCTTGAAGGCCTGCTCGCCCTGCGTGCGCGACACCACTTGGACACCGGCGGCCGCGACGCGACTCCTCAAGTCCTTCGCGCGGTTGGGCGCCGAAAATGCGCCGTCGCCGGTCGCCGTGAAGTGGTACTCGCGCGCGGCGATGTCCTTCCGCACGGCGTCGAGCCAGCCCTGCGAGACCCCCGGGGGCGGGGGAGCGGCGGGCGGGTCGGCCAGCGCGGCGGAGCCGAGGAGACAGAGCGACGTGACTGCCAGAAGTGAGGTGCGTGTCATGGCCGCACGCTAGCCCGGTGACTCCGCGCGAGTCCTCAGCGCTCGCTCAGCTTTCCCTCAGCATTCGCTCGGCGCAGTCTCAGCGCTCAGGCGTCCCGCAGCCGGCGGCGGCCGATCGGAATCACGCCCGCCAGGTCCTCGACGAGCGCGCGGGCCCGCTTCGCGACCGCCTGCATGCCGATCGACTCCGAGGTCGAGAGCGCTTCGGCCGCGAGCGCTCGCGCCCGGTCTCGATCTCCGGCCGCACCGCGCTCCGCGAGCATGGCGGCGCACTGCTGCCGGGTGCGCGTCGCCAGGCAGCGCGCGCCCATGCGCTGCTCGAGGGCCAGCGCCTGCTCGAAGCTGCGCTCGGCTCCCGTGGAGTCACCCGAGGTCGCCAGCGCGCGCGCGACCGCGCGCGCGACCGAGGTCGGGACCGAGAGCGACGGCCCGACGACGACCATGCGGTCGGCGTAGGGAGCCAGAAGCGCTGCGAGCTGGCGCGCGCGCGGGGCGTCGCCCAGAAACGACGCGACGTCCGCCAGCAGCGCGGTCGTCGTCAGCCAGGTCGTGTCGCGCGGCAGGTCCGCGAAGTCCTTGCCCGCGAGCTTCTCCAGCTCGGCGCGCGCCGGCTCCGCGCGCTCGTCCTCGGCGTACAAGAACGCGAGCGTTGCGCGCCAGGTCGGCATGTTCGGAAGCTGGGCGGCGATCGAGCGCAGGCCGAGCTCGAGCTCGCCCAGCCTGCCCTGCTCGCGCCGCACCCCGGCGAGCTGGATCGCGAAGAACATCGAGGCGTTGCTGAAGCCGGCAGCCTGGATCAGCTCGAAGCGCTCGCGGGCGAGTCTCTCGGCTTCCTCGAGCTGGCCGTCGAGCAGCGCGCGGAGCGCGCCGCCCGCGGGCGAAGCGGAGCCCGGATAGCGGAGCTCCGCGTCCAGGCGGCTGATCGCCGCGAGGTCGCGCTCTGCGGACTCGCGGTTGCCGCTCTCCAGCGCGTCGAGCAGGTGGCGCTGGTGGGCGTGGTGCATCCAGACCTTGGAGCGCTGGCGCTCGGCGATCTCGAGCAGCTCGCGGGAGGTCGCAGTGCGGTCTTCGAGTGAGTCGGGTCCCCAGATCGCCAGGTGGCGGTTGTGGAGCACCGCGGCGAGCAGCTCCGGACTTCCCACCCGGCGCGCGATCGCGAGCGCCTCGTCGGCGAGCGCGCGCACGCGCTCGCGATCCGACGGCGACCAGTACAGCGCGCACGCGAGTCCGGCGAGCAGCTCGGCGCGGAGCGTCTCGTCCCGGGCGGCGATGCCGGCCAGTGACTCCTCGTAGAGGCCGACCGCTTGCCAGTCGACGACGCCGGTGACCATCTCGCCGACGTGAATCGCCACGTGAGCGAGGCGCTGCGGCGTGCCGAGCTTGCGCGCGACCTCGGTGGCTTGCCGCAGGGCTTCGCGCCAGGCGGGGCCGTTGCCGGCGTCGAACTCCGCCTCGATCAGGGTCGTGAGCAGATCGCAGCGCGCCGCCGGCGCCGATGCGTGCAGGGCGTCGAGCGTGGCCAGCGCGCGGCGGCAGAGCGCCGCTGCAGCCTCGTATGCGAGCCGCCCCTGCGCGGCCTGCGCCGCGCGCAGACTCGCGCCGGCGAGCGCCGGGGCGTCCTCGACGGAAGCGCCCAGACACCAGTGGTGCGCGAGCTCGGCGAGCGGAGGGTCCAGGCGCTCGGTGACGAGTGACTCGAGCGCCTCGGCCACGCGCCGGTGGAGCGCGCGCCTGCGCACCGCGCCGAGGTCGTCATAGAGCACTTCCTGAATCAGCGCGTGCACGATGCGGAAGCTCTGCGGATCGGTCGGATGCGGGCGGATCTCGCGCGCGCGCTCCGCCTCGCCGAGCTGGCTCGCCATCGCCGCGCGAGTCACTCCGCTCGCGCGCTCGAGCACGTCGAGCGCGAAGTCGCGGCCGATCACGGCTCCGGCGCCGAGCAGCTCGCGGCTCTCCGGCGAGAGCCGCGCGAGACGGCGCGCGATCACGTCCTTCACCGCGGGCGGGATCGCGCTCTTCCACGCGCTGCGGCTCTCGGAGCCCGCCAACCGGCCCTCCGCCTCGAGCATGCGCACCAGCTCGCGGATGAAGAACGGATTTCCGTCGGTGCGCTCGCAGATCGCGTCGACGAGGGCGGGCTCGGGGGCGACTCGCGCGCCGCGCGCGATCAAACGTGCGACCTCGTCGCGGTGGAGGCCGGCGAGCGCGATCCGCTCGTGCTCGGGCCGGCGCGCGAGCTCGGCGAGCGCCTGCGTGAGCCCACCCCTCGTGGGGTCCTCGGGCCGGTAGGTGCCGACGACGAGCATGCGCGACTCGCGAATCTCGCGCGCGACGAACGCGAGCAGCTGCAGAGACGCGGTGTCTGCCCAGTGGAGATCGTCGAGAAAGACGACCAGCGGCTCGCGCTGAGACGCCGCGCGCAAGAACGCGGCCACCCCGTCGTAGAACCGGAAGCGCGCTTCCGGACCGTCCGCCGCGAGCGTGCCTCCCCGGGCCGCCGGGCTCTCGGCGAGCTCCGGGACGAGCCGCGCGATCTCCGCGAACGAGTCACTCGGTCCGCCGCGCGCCGC
>JBIOJK010000090.1:0-15435 GCA_044450765.1 Myxococcota bacterium
CATCTGCACCGAGCAGTCGCGGCCGCCGAGCGAGACGCACCACGAGCCGTTGCCGATCAGCTGGATCTCGTTGTGCCGGGTGCGCTCGATGTTGAGCTCGACGAGGAAGTTCCGGTTCGAGCCGGGCTCGACGACCTTCGACTCCGCGCACACGTCCAGGACGGCCGCGGGAATGTCCTCGGTCTTCGAGACCACGCGTTGGCCCTTGCCACCGCCGCCGCCGATGTACTTGAAGCGGATCCGATGAGTCGGATACTCGACCCAGATGTTCTTGCAGACGCGCTCCGCCTCCGCCTGCAGATCGGCGATCGTCACCAGCTCGACGGTCTTCGCGTAGCCTGCCTGCAGAAGTGACTCGGCGTTCTCGGAAAGACTCACCTTGTGATCGAAGCCGAACGCCAGCCCCGACTTCTTGGCCAGCTTCTCGAGCGCCCCGCGGTCCTTCGCCTTCGCGAGCAGTGCGCGCGCTGCGACGTCGTCGACGCCGGGAATCACCGCGTTGCCCAGGCTGCGCGCGAGCTTCTTGGCCTCGTCCTTCGCGCCGGCGCGCCGCAGCACCGAGGACGACGGCCCCATGAAGCCGACGCCGGCGCGCTCGATCGCCTGGACCAGCTCCGCGTCCTCGGCCATGAAGCCGTAGCCCGCGAAGACGTGCGTGTAGCCGTGCTCGACGGCGATCTCGACGATCTCGCGGATCCGCTTCTGCTTCTGCTCCTGACCCGCTCCGGTGTAGTCCGGCACGCGGTGCACGTTCTGCGGGAAGCGGAAGCTGCGCAGCTCGGGCGCGAGACAGCGCGGGTAGACGACCGAGTCCTTCTCGGAGAGCAGCATGCCGTACTCGCGCACGCCGATCTCGTCGAAGACCTGGAATGCCTCGAGCCGCACGGGGCCGCGACACACGACCAGCACCTTCAAGTGACCGAGCGAGAACGAGCGCAGCCACGGGCTCGCGCAGTCGTCGAAGCGGCGCGACACGAGATCGCGGTCGAGCACTACTCGAACTCCCGCTGCGGGCCAGCCATCGGCGACGCGCCGTACGTGCGCATCAGGAAGCTCAGGTGCTCGCCCAGCACGCGCCGGCTCGTGCCGGGCATCACGATGCGCGAGACGGAGCCGAGTGAGAGCGCCTCGTTCGGATTCATCAGCTCGCGCTCGTAGCGCTCGCGCAAGAGCTTCAGACCCGCGTCGCGCAGGCGGCGCGCCTCGACCTCGGACGTGCCGTCGGCGAGTGACTTCTGCAGCTCGGCGTCGAGTGCTCGGATCTCGTCCTTGAACATGAACTGCGAGCCGCCGCCCGCGTCCATCACCGCGATGCGCGCCATCGGCATCGCGAACACCGCGTCGGCGCCGGTGAAGTGAGAGTTGTAAGCGGCGTAGGCGCCGCCGAACGCGTTGCGGATGATCAGGGTCATCGACGGCACGCGCAGGTCGATGATCGCGTCGAGCAGGCGGCGGCCCTCGAGGATGATGCCGCGGGTCTCTTGCTCGGTTCCCGGCGTGAAGCCCGCGACGTCCTCGAGGAAGATCATCGGGACGTTGTAGAGATTGCAGAAGCGGATGAAGCGCGTGGCCTTGCGCGCGGCGTCGACGTCGATCTGTCCGCTCGCGACCGCGGAGTTGTTGGCGACGAAGCCGACCACGTGGCCGCCGATGCGCCCGAACGCGGTGATCATGTTGCGCGCGCGCGCCGGCTGCAGCTCGAAATACTCGCCGTGGTCGACGATCTGTTGCAGGAAGAGCGTGATGTCGAGCGGCGCGCTCATGCCCGCCGCCGAGTCGAACGTCTTGCGGAAGAGAATGTCCTCTTCGAGCGTGAAGCGCCCGATCGGGTCACTCGTCGGCGCGAAGGGCGCCAGCTCGCGGTTGTTGTTCGGCAGATACGACAGCAGGCGCAGCGCCGTGCGCAGTGATCCGACCTCGTCGGCCGTCGTGAGATCACAGACGCCGTTCAGCCCGTGCACGCCGGGTCCCCCGAGCGCATCGGCCGTCACGTCTTCGCCCATCGCCGACTTCACGACGCCCGGTCCGGTGAGTCCGATGAACGTGTCCGTGCACTGGATCATGAACGAGCCCTGGCGCGGGAGATAGGCGCCGCCGCCCGCGTTGTAGCCGAACATCAAGCTGATGCACGGCACGACGCCCGAGATCCGGCGCAGCGCGGTGAACGCCTCGCTGTAGCCGTCGAGCCCGCCGACCCCGGCCGGCACGAACGCGCCGGCCGAGTCATTCATGCCGATCAGCGGGATGCCGCGCTCGGCCGCCATGTAGATCAGCCGCGCGAGCTTCGCGCCGTTCGTCGCGTCCATCGAGCCGGCGCGCAGGGTGAAGTCGTGGCCGTAGACCGCGACGTCGCGCCCGCCGATCGACAGGATGCCGGTCACGATCGACGCCCCGTCGAGGCCCTTGCCCCAGTTCTGCCACATGAGGCTGGGCTCTTGGCTCGTGAGCACCTTCAGGCGCTCGAAGACGGTCATGCGGTTCTTCGCGTGCTGCACGCGCACGCGCGCGGGGCCGCCGCCGCGCTTCGGTCGCTCGAGCAGCTCGAGCCCGCGCTCGATCGACTCCTCGTAGAAAGCCGCGGAAGGGTGAGACGAGTCGCTGCGCTTCAGCGCAGGTCGCGGCGCCAGCGGGTTGCGCAGCGCGAACTCCGGCGTCTCGATCTCCATGCGTTCGTTCTCCGGCGGCCCTCGCGCGTGCCGCCGCTAGAGCGCCGCGATCTCCTCGAGCCGCTCCTCGAGGCAGTGCCGGTAGTCTTCCAAATCCACCGGCTGCCGCGCGACGCCGCTCTCCATCGCGGCCTTGGCCACCGCCATCGACTCGTGGATCAGCACGCGCGGGTCGAACGGCTTGGGGATGATGTAGTCGACGCCGAAGTGGAAGCGCTCGCCGGGATAGGCGTGGCGCACGGCGTCCGGGAGTCCGGCTTCGCCCAGGCGCGCCAGCTCCGCCAGGGCGTGCACCGCGGCGAGCTTCATCTCCATGTTGATCTTGCGCGCCCGCACGTCGAGCGCGCCGCGGAAGATGAACGGGAAGCCGAGCACGTTGTTGACCTGGTTCGCGTAGTCCGACCGCCCGGTCGCCATGATCGCGTCTCCGCGCACTGCGGCGACTTCGGCGGGCGTGATCTCCGGATCCGGGTTCGCCATCGCGAAGATGATCGGCTTGGGCGCCATCGACGCGACCATCTCGCCAGTCACCGTGCCCGCCGACGAGACACCGACGAACGCGTCGGCGCCGCGCAGCGCATCGGCCAGAGTGCGCGCCTGGGTCTTCCGCGCGTAGCGCGCCTTGTACCTGTTCATGCCCTCGGTGCGCCCTTCGTAAAGGACGCCCTTCGAGTCGGTCATCAGCACGTTCTCGGGCCGCACGCCGAGCTTCACGTACAGGTCCGCGCACGCGATGCCCGCCGCGCCCGCGCCGGCGACCACCACGCGTACCTCCGAGAAACGGCGATTGGTGAGCTCGAGCGCATTCAAGAACGCGGCGCCGCTGATGATCGCGGTGCCGTGCTGGTCGTCGTGAAAGACCGGGATGTCCATCAACTCGATCAGCCGCTCTTCGATCTCGAAACACTCCGGAGCGCGGATGTCCTCGAGGTTGATGCCGCCGAAGGTGGGCTCGAGCAGCTTGACGGTCTGAATCACGAGCTCCGGGTCTTCGGTCGCGAGCTCGATGTCGAACACGTCGATCCCGGCGAAGCGCTTGAACAGGACGCCCTTGCCCTCCATGACCGGCTTCCCGGCCAGCGCGCCGATGTTGCCGAGTCCGAGCACCGCGGTGCCGTTCGTGACCACCGCGACCAGGTTCGCGCGCGAGGTGTAGAGGTAGGAGTCGTCCGGCGCTTTCTGGATCTCGAGGCACGGCGCCGCGACTCCCGGCGTATAGGCCATCGAGAGATCGAGCCGGGTCTTCACGCTCTTGGTCGGAACGACCTCGATCTTCCCCGGGCGCCCGTCGCGGTGGTAGGCGAGCGCTTGCTTCTTGATGGTGTTCAACGGGCGGTCCTATCCCAAAGGGGGCGACGAGGATACCACGCCGACCGGGAAGGGCAGGACGCCAGGCGTCTCAGCGCTTCTTGACCTTCTCCCAGTCCGCCAGGAACTGCTCGATGCCCTTGTCGGTGAGCGGGTGCTTCGCCAGGCCGAAGAGCACGGCCGGCGGCATGGTGGCGATGTCGGCGCCGAGCCGCGCCGACTCGATCACGTGGCCCGCGTTGCGCACGCTCGCGACCAGGACCTCGGTCGCGATGTCGTAGTTCTCGAAGATCTCCACGATCTGCGCGATCACGTTCATGCCCGACTCGGGCGCGACGTCGTCGAGTCGACCGACGAAGGGCGAGACGTACGACGCGCCGGCCTTCGCCGCCATGAGCGCTTGGATCGGCGTGAAGACGAGCGTGCAGTTGGTCGGAATCTCCTGACTCGAGAGGATACGGATCGCCTTCAGCCCCTCGGTCGTCATCGGGATCTTCACCACGATGTTCGAGGCGACCTTCCGCCACTCGAGCCCTTCGCGGACCATGCCCTCGGAGTCGAGTGAGATCACCTCGGCGCTGATCGGGCCCTCGCAGATCTTGGTGATCTCGCGCACGACCTCGCGCGGGTCGCCCTTCTCTTTGGAGAGCAGGGTCGGGTTGGTCGTGACTCCATCGCAGAGACCGAGCGCCACGCCCTCGCGGATGTCGGGCACGTGAGCGGTGTCGAGGAAGAACTTCATTTCGCGTCCTCCGTTCCCGAGCCAAGGTTCTCGACTCGCAGGGGATCGTCAAGGTAACGCAAGAGCTCGGCAACGCAGCGGCTTTCGCCCGGCGGCACGAGCTGCGGAGCGAGCTCCGCGAGCGGCGCGAGCACGAATCGGCGGCGGGTCAGCCCCGGGTGCGGCAGCACCAGCCGCGGCTCGTCGACGACGGCGCTGCCGAAGAGCAGCAGGTCCAGGTCGAGGACGCGCGGCGCGAAGCGCTCGCGCCGATCCGGCCGACCCGCACTGCGCTCGAGCTCGTGCAGGCGCGCGAGACACGCGAGCGGGTCGCCCGCGAGCTCCAGCTCGACCACCGCGTTCACGTACCAGGGCTGTCCGGGCGCTCCGCCCAGCGGCTCACTGCGCCACAGCGACGACGCCCGCGCGGGTCCCCACTTGGCGAGCTCGGCGATCGCCCCGCGCACCTGCGCCGCCGGCCGGCCGAGGTTCGCGCCGATCCCGACGTAGACGCTCAGGGCTCGCGCTCCCCGGGACGTTTCGACGAGACACTGGCCTCGGTCTCCTGAGTCACGACGTCGAGCAGCAGCAGAGCCACGCCGATCACGATCGCGCTGTCGGCGACGTTGAAGTCCGGGAAGATGAACAGCCCGAGGTTGAACTGGAGAAAGTCGATGACCTCGCCGCGCACGACGCGGTCGAGCAGGTTGCCGATCGCGCCCGCGACGATCAGGCCGAGCGACACCGCCGAGAGTCGGTCCGCGGCCTCGATGCGGCGGAAGAAGGAGCCGATCAGAGCAAGCGCGACCAAGGTGAGCGCGACGAAGAAGTACACGTGCACGTTCTGCGCGAGGCCGAGCGCGGCGCCGGGATTCCGCGAGTGCGTGATGTGGAAGAAGCCGTCGAGCGCGGCGATCGGCACGGCGTAGCTGCCGCGCTCGACGTGGGTCACGACCAGATACTTGGTGAGCTGGTCGAGCGGCACGATCACCGCGATCAGGATCAGCAGGGTTCGCAGCTTGGGGCTCATGCGCGCCTCTCTACCACAGGCAAGGCATCATCGCCCGAGCCAGCCGAACAGGCGCTGGAAGACGCCTCGCTTCTGCTCCGGCTCGGGCGCCGCACCGCTCTTCGGCGGCGCGTCCTTGGACGCGAAGTTGAACAGTCCGCAGCTCTCCGTCGGCGCGGTGCCGCGCAGGAAGACCTCGGACGCGCCGGTGCAGCCGAAGCCGGAGCGCAGCCCGGAGCTCGGGTCGACGTCGACGAACTCGACGCCGGTCGGCACGGTCCACTCCTCTGCCTCGGCCTTGCCGCGCGAGACTTCGAGGACGTCGGCGAAGATCGGCAGCGCCGCGGTCGCACCGGTGACTCGCACGCTCGCGCCGTCGTCGAAGCCGACCCAGACCGCGATCACGATCTCGGGCGTATAGCCGATGAACCAGGCGTCGCGGTAGTCACTGCTCGTGCCCGTCTTTCCCGCGATGTCGCCGCGGAAGCCGAGCCGGCGCAGCGGCGCGCCCGTCCCGCGGTCGACCACGCCCTGCAGCGCGGAAGTCACGATGAAGACCTCGGCCGGGTCGAAGGCGCGCACGGCGTCGAGCGTGCGCTGCTCGAGCACGCGGCCGTCGTACTGGACCACCTGCGTGTAGGAGCGCAGCTCGGGACGCAGGCCGCCGGAGGCGAACACCGCGTAGGCGCGCGCCGCTTCCAGCATCGTGACTTCGAACGCGCCGAGCGCGACGCTCGGCACCGGCAGCAGCGGGCTCTGGACGCCGAGGGCGCGCGCGGTCGCGATCACCTTGTCGGGACCCACGGCGATGCCCAGCCGCGCGACCGGAACGTTGAGTGACTGCTCGATCGCCTGGCGCACGGTGACCGAGCCCCGGTACTCGCCGTCGTAGTTCACGGGCTCCCAGACTCCGCTCGGCTGCGCGTAGCTGAGCGGCGCGTCCTCGAGCTTCGAGACCAGGGTGAACGCGGGCGTGCCGGCGCCCCGTCCGACGGCGCTCAGCAGGACGATCGGCTTGAACACGCTGCCGGGCTGCCGGTGCGCCTGCGAGGCGCGATCGAACTGACTCTTGCCGTAGTCGCGGCCGCCGACCAGCGCGAGAATTTCGCCGGTCTTGGGCGAGAGCGCGACCACCGCGGCCTGCAGCGGCGACTCCTTGCGCCGCAGCACCGGAAAGTCCCGTTCGAGCTTCGCGAGCTCGCGAGTCACGGCGTCGTTCGCCGCGCGCTGCAGCTCGGCGTCGAGCGTGGAGTAGACCGCCATGCCCGCGCTCTGCAGGATCTCGTCGCCGTAGCGCTCGGTCAGCTCCTCGCGCAGCTCCTCGACGTAGTACGGCGCGACGTTCTCGTCGCTGACCACGTCGCGCACGCCGAGGTCGGCGACCAGCGCGCTCTCGTAGGTGTCGCGGCTGATCTTGTCCTGCTCGCGCAGCGCGGTCAGCACCAGGTCGCGGCGCTTTCGCGCGAGCTCCGGGCTGCGGTACGGCGAGTACATGTTCGGTCCCTTGATCAAGCCCGCGAGCAGCGCGGACTCGGACGGGGTCAAGTCAGTCACCGGCTTCCCGAAGTAGTGATTCGCCGCTTCGCCGAAGCCGTGGATCGCGATCGAGCCGCGCTGGCCGAGATAGACCTCGTTGAGATAGGCCTCCAGGATCTCCTGCTTGGTGTGATTGCGCTCGAGCAGGAGCGCCATCGCGACCTCGGTGAGCTTGCGCGCGAACGTGCGGTCGCGCGTCAGATAGAAGTTCTTCACGAGCTGCTGAGTCAGTGTGCTACCGCCCTGCACGACCTTCCCGGCGCGGAGGTTGGCGACCAGCGCGCCGGCCATGCGCCAGGGCTGAATCCCGTGGTGCTCGTAGAACGACTGGTCTTCGACGGCGATGATCGCCTCGACCAGGAGCGGCGGGACGTCGGCCAGCGCGATCAGCCGGCGGTCGGCGCGCTCCGCGCCGTGGAACTGCGCGATGATCTCGGGCTCGAGCTCGGCCGAGCTCAAGAGCTCGTCGTCGGCCCCGCGCACCGCCGTGACGCGCGAGCCGGCGAGCCGCAGCTGGAGCCGCTCGGCCCCGCCGTTGCGGTTCGGCAAGCTCGACGGCCGGCGGAAGATCTGGAACGAGCCGGGCGCGATCGCGAACTCACCCGGCTTCAGCTTGGGGTTCGCGCCGACGGCCCGCACGTAGCCCATGCGCTCGAGCCGCGCGCGCAGGCGCATGCGCTCGACGTCGAAGCCCGCGCGCAGAGTCACCGGCCGCGCGTAGACGCGCGACGGAACGGCGAACAGCTGGCCGCGGAAGCGCGCCTCGACGCGCTCCTGGAGCTGCGAGAGCGCGCGCGCCGCCCAGACGCCAGTGAGGGCGAGCAGAATCGCGGCGAGAGCCGCGATCCTTGCCGTCGGATTGCGCAGCCAGCGGTCGAGCACGTGCGTAGGGTAGGTGTGCCGGGTCCTTGCGGCACCCCCGGCCCGCCGGCATTCTCGACCGGCCCGAGGTGAGCCATGGCCGACGCGAAGAAGCCCGAGTCCGGTGTCCGCAAGTCCGGGCAGGAGAAGACTTGGGGCGGTCGCTTCGCGAAGGCGACGGACCCGCGCATGGAGCGCTTCTCGGCCTCGGTGCAGGTCGACGGCAAGCTGTTCCGCGAGGACGTGCGCGGGAGCATCGCGCACGCGCGCATGCTCGGGCGCCAGGGGATCCTCTCGGGCGACGAGGCGGAGCAGCTCGTGAAGGGGCTCGAGCGCGTCGGCCACGAGCTCGAGACGGGCGGGCTCACGCTCGACCCGGCGCTCGAGGACGTGCACACGAACATCGAGCGGCGGCTCTTCGAGCTGGTGGGGCCGGTGGCCGGCAAGCTGCACACGGGCCGCAGCCGCAACGACCAGATCGCGACTGACTTCCTGCTCTGGCTGCGCGCGCAGTCGCTCGAGCTGCGCGCCGCGCTCGCGGAGCTCCGCTCTGCGCTCCTCGAACGCGCGGCGCGCGAGGTCGACATCGCCGTCCCCGGCTACACGCATCTGCAGCGCGCGCAGCCGGTGCGGCTCGCGCATCACTGGCTGGCCCACGAGCGCGCGCTCGCGCGCGACGATGGCCGACTGGCGGACGCGCGCCGCCGCATGTCTCACTCGCCGCTCGGCGCGGGCGCCCTGGCGGGCAGCAGCTTGCCGATCGAGCGCGACAGCACCGCGCGCGAGCTCGGCTTCGACGGCCCCGCGCGCAACAGCCTGGACGCGGTCTCGGCGCGTGACTCGGCGCTCGAGCTGATGAGCGCGCTGGCGATCCTGATGGTGCATCTGTCGCGACTGTGCGAGGAGCTGGTGCTGTGGAGCTCGGCGGAGTTCGGCTTCATCGAGCTCGACGACGCGTTCGCGACGGGCTCGAGCCTGATGCCGCAGAAGAAGAACCCCGACGCCGCCGAGCTGGTGCGGGGAAAGACCGGGCGAGTCATCGGCGACCTGGTGAGCCTGCTGGTGACTCTGAAGGGCCTGCCGCTCTCGTACAACCGAGACATGCAAGAGGACAAGGAGCCGGCGATCGACGCAGTCGAGACTTCGCGCGACTGTCTCGCCGTGCTCGCCGGCGTGATCGCGACCCTGCGCGTGAACGCGGGCGCGATGGCGCGCGCCGCCTCCGATCCGATGCTGATCGCGACCGATCTCGCCGACCACCTGGTGCTGCGCGGGGTGCCGTTCCGCGAGGCGCACGGAATCGTCGGCCGGGTCGTGGCGCGCGCGCTCGCCGACGGCGTCTCGCTGGCAGAGCTCTCGGGCGAGACACTGCGCTCGTTCCACCCCGCGCTCGACGTCGTGCCGGCGGAATTCTTCTCGGTCGAGCGCTCGCTCGAGGCGCGGCGCGCGCCCGGCTCGCCAGCCCGCGCAGCGGTCCAGAGCGCGCTCGGCGAGGCGCGCGCCGAGCTCGAGCGCACGCGTGCCGAGCTCGCCAGGGGAGGCGCGTGACGAGGGTCGTCGCCTGCGCACTCGCCGCGGCGCTGGCGCTCGCGGCCTGCGGCAAGTACGGACCTCCGCAGCGCGCGGACAGCGCGCCGCCGAAGGCCGCGACCGCAGCGCCGGCCCCCGCTCCCGCCCCGGCCGTTCAGGATCCGAACGCGACTCCGGGCGGAGCAAGCCCGTGAGTCACTCGCGGCGCATCCCGTTCGCGAAGATGCACGGCGCGGGAAACGACTTGATCGTGGTCGACTGTCTCGCGGGCGACCCGGTCGCGGACTGGGCCGCGTTCGCGCGCTTCGCCCTCGACCGCCGGCTCGGCGTCGGCGGCGATCAGCTCCTGCTCGTGCGCCCGTCGCGCGAGGCGGACTTCGCGATGGCGATCCGCAATGCCGACGGCAGCAGCGCCGAGATGTGCGCCAACGGCATCCGCGCGTTCGCGAAGTACCTGCGCGACAAGGGACTCACGTCGCAGGACCGGATCCGCGTCGAGACACTCGCCGGGATCGTCACGCCGCGCTGGCTGGGCGGCGACCAGGTCGAAGTCGAGATGACCCGACCCGTGTTCGAGCCCGAGAAGATCCCGACCCGCCTCGCGGGCCGCGCGCCGCTCGTCGACGTCCCGCTCGAGATCGACGGCGAGCGGCTCAGCGTCAGCTCGCTCTCGATGGGCAACCCGCACTGCGTGGTGTTCGTCGGCGATCCGGAGGACGCCCCGGTCGAGCGGCTCGGCCCGCGCATCGAGAATCACGCCGCCTTTCCAGAGCGCGTGAACGTGGAGTTCGTCGGAGTGGTCTCGCCGGACCAGCTCGTGCAGCGCACCTGGGAACGCGGCTCGGGCGAGACACTCGCCTGCGGCAGCGGCGCGTGCGCGGCCGCCGTCGCGGGTGTGCTCTCGGGTCGTTCGTCGCGCGACGTCTCGATCCGGCTGCGCGGCGGAACGCTGCGGATTCGCTGGCCTGCGAACGACGGGCCGGTATACATGACGGGTCCGGCTGCCCACGTCTTCGACGGAGAGCTCGAATGGCCCTGACCTTCTCAGGCACCTACACGGCGCTGGTGACTCCCTTCCGCACGGACGGATCGCTCGATCTCGACGCGCTCGCGGCTCTGGTCGAGTGGCAGATCGCGAGCGGCGTCGACGGGCTGGTTCCGTGCGGCAGCACCGGCGAAGCGGCGACGCTCTCGCACGAGGAGCACGTGCGCGTCGTGCGCCACGTCGTCGAGGTCGCGCGCAAGCGCGTGCCGGTGGTCGCCGGCGCGGGCTCGAACTCGACGCGCGAGGCGATCGAGCTGACCTCCGCCGCGCGCTCCGCGGGCGCCGACGCCGCGCTGCTGATCTCGCCCTACTACAACAAGCCGACGCAGGAGGGGATCTTCCAGCACTACCGCGCGGTCGCGCACGAGACGCGGCTCCCGATCGTGGCCTACAACATCCCCGGCCGCACGGCGTCGCGAATCGATCCGGACACCAGCGCGCGGCTCTCGCGCGTGCCAGGCGTCGCCGGGCTGAAGGAGAGCGGCGCGGACCTGATCGCGACCTCCGAGACGATCGCGCAGTCGGCGCCGGGCTTCGCGGTGCTCTCCGGCGACGACGCACTCACTCTGCCGATGCTCGCGATCGGCGCTCGCGGCGCGATCTCGACCGTGGCGAACGTCGCGCCCGCGGCGACCGCCGAGCTGACTCGTGCCTACGCCGCGGGCGATCACGCGCGCGCGCGCGCTCTCCACTACGAGCTTCTGCCGGTGACTCAGTCGCTGTTCATCGAGTCGAATCCGATTCCCGTGAAGACGGCCCTCGCGATTCTCGGGCGAATTCCGTCGGCGACCCTGCGGCTGCCGCTGACCGAGATCTCGAAGGCCAATCGCGACCGTCTCGAGGCCGCGCTGGCCGAGCTGCCGCGCGCATGATCCGCGTGCTGGTCGTGGGCGCCGCGGGGCGCATGGGCGAGAGTCTCTTGCGCGGGATCGCCGCGGCGTCCGATCTGAAGCTCGGCGCGGCGCTCGAGCACCCGGTGCATCTGCGGCTCGGCGCCGAGCTCGCGCCCGGCGTGAAGCTCGGCTCCGATCCGCTCGCGGCCTGCGCGCAAGCCGACGTGGCGGTCGACTTCTCGAGCCCGAGCTCGACACTCGCGCTGCTCGACGCGGCCGAGTCACGCGGCCTTCCGCTCGTGATCGGCACCACCGGCCTGAACGCCGCTGACGAGGCGCGCGTCGCGCGCGCGGCGGCGCGGCTCGCGATCGTGCGCGCGGCGAACTTCTCGATCGGCGTGACCGTGCTCCTGGAGCTCGTGGCCGAAGCCGCGCGCCGACTCTCGGACTACGAGATCGAGATCCTCGAGATGCACCACGACCAGAAGGTCGACGCCCCGAGCGGCACCGCGCTCGCGCTGGCTCGCGCCGCGGCAGCGGTGCGCGGCCAGGACCTGGAGCGCGTCGCCGTGTACACCCGCGAGGGACAGACCGGAAAGCGCGACCCGCGGGCGATCGGCCTGCAGTCACTGCGCCTGAAGGACTCCGTGGGAGAGCACACCGTGTATTTCGCCGGCGCGGGAGAGCGGATCGAGCTCGCGCACCGCGCACTTTCGCGCGAGAACTTCAGCGCCGGCGCCCTGCGCGCCGCCCGCTGGCTGGTCGGCCGCCCGCCCGGTCTCTACGCCATGCGAGACGTGCTGGGCTGAGCGAGACGGAAAAGCCCGGCCGATTGTCTCGGCCGGGCCGTCCGATCTGCGAGTGAGTCGGTGACTCACATGTCGAAGTAGAGCTCGAACTCGTGCGGATGCGGGCGGAGCGCCACCGGCGCGATTTCGGCATCGCGCTTGTATTCGATCCACGCCTCGATCGCATCCGTGGTGAACACGTCTCCCTTGAGCAGAAAGTCGTGGTCCTCTTCCAGGTTCTCGAGCGCCTCGTTGAGGCTGCCCGGCATGGTCGGCACCTTCGCGAGCTCGGACTTCGAGAGCGCGTAGATGTTCTTGTCGAGCGGCTCGCCCGGATCGAGCTTGTTCTCGATTCCGTCGAGACCCGCCATCAGCATCGCCGAGAACGCGAGATACGGATTGCAGGTCGGATCGGGGAAGCGCACCTCGATGCGCTTCGCCTTCGGGCTGGCCGAGTACATCGGGATGCGGATCGAGGCCGAGCGGTTCCTGCTCGAGTACGCCAGGTTCACCGGCGCTTCGAAGCCCGGCACGAGTCTCTTGTACGAGTTCGTGGTCGGGTTGGAGAACGCGGCGATCGCCTTCGCGTGCTTCAGGATGCCGCCGATGTAGTACAGGCACATCTTCGAGAGGCCGGCGTACTCGTTGCCCGCGAACAGCGGCTTGCCGTCCTTCCAGAGTGACTGGTGCGTGTGCATGCCCGAGCCGTTGTCGCCGAACAGCGGCTTCGGCATGAAGGTGACGACCTTGCCGGCGCGCCGCGCGACGTTCTTGCACACGTACTTGTAGACCATGAGCTGGTCGGCCATGTCGACGATCGGCGCGAAGCGCATGTCGATCTCGGCCTGACCCGCCGTCGCCACCTCGTGGTGGTGAGTCTCGACGATGATCCCCAGCTCCTCCATCTGCAGCACCATCTCGCTGCGGATGTCCTGCTGCGTGTCGATCGGCGGAACCGGGAAGTAGCCTTCCTTGTAGCGCGGCTTGTTGCCGAGGTTCGGATGCTCCTCGCGGCCGCTGTTCCACTTCCCCTCGACGGAGTCGACGTAGTAGTAACTCGAGTGCTGGTTGGTCGAGTAGCGCACGTCGTCGAGAATGAAGAACTCGGCCTCGGGACCCATGTAACTCGTGTCCGCGATGCCGGTCAACTTCACGTAGTTGGCGGCCTTCTGCGCGATCTGGCGCGGGTCGCGGCTGTACGCTTCGCGCGTGATCGGATCGACGACGTTGCAGACCAGCGACAGAGTCGGCTGATCGCAGAACGGGTCGATGAACGCGGTGCGCGGATCCGGGATCTGCAGCATGTCGCTGTTGTCGATCGACTTCCAGCCGCGGATCGACGAGCCGTCGAAGCCGAGACCGTTCTCGAAAGTGCCTTCGTCGAACTCGTGCAGCGGGTGGGTCTTGTGCTGCCACTGCCCGACGAAGTCCACGAACTTCAAATCGACGAGCTTCACGCCCTCGCTCTTGGCGTAGGCGAGAACTTCCTTGGGGGACCGGTCCTTGTGCATGTTGACCTCTCTCGCGATCTAGTTCAGATCGCGTCTTCGCCGCGATCTCCCGTGCGGATGCGCACGGCCTCGATCACGGGCAATACGAAGATTTTCCCATCGCCGATGCGACCCGTGTTGGCGGCGTTCTGGATCGCCCCGATGACCTTCGGAATCAGATCGTCCGGAGCGACGATCTCGAGCTTGATCTTGGGCAAGAAGTCCACGACGTACTCGGCCCCTCGATAGAGCTCGGTGTGGCCCTTCTGGCGGCCGAACCCCTTCACCTCCGAGACAGTGATGCCCTGAACGCCGATCGCATTCAGCGCCTCCTTCACCTCGTCGAGCTTGAAGGGCTTGATGATGGCCTCGACCTTTTGCATCGGATCCGACCTTTCCGCCGGGCGCATGAAGCAACGGTTATACCACGCGCGATTGCCGCCTGAGCGGCCGGACGCGCCACCGGGCGAACGTCTGCACAGAGCCTGAGCATTTCCGCTCAGGCTCTGTGCAGCCCAGCGTTCCGCCCCCCGCTCAGTCGAAGATGTACGAGATGTTCATGATGCTCTGGTAGTCTTTCTTCGAGAGGTTGTTGCGCCCCGACGGGTAGAAGTGATCGCCGACCCCGTCGGTCGAGAGACCGTCGTAGCGGAACTCCGCGCGGGCCAGCAGGTTCGAAGTCAGCTTGTAGCCGAGCGTGCTGGTGAGCGAGTAGGCGGACGTGTTGTCGCCGGTCAGGATCCGGTACCCGGCCGCGTCCTTCAGGAACTCGCCGCGCAGCGCGAGCGTGGTCTTCTCGTCGAACGTCCACTGCGTCCCGAGCGCGATGCCGTACCAGACGGCGTCGATGTTCTGTCCCGCGTTCGGCCCCGTCGCGTAGAGCACGTTCTTCTGGATGCCCCAGTCGATGTTGCTCCAGAACAAGAGCTTGTCGTTCGCGGTGAAGGTGCCGTTCCAGTCGAGCACGATCGCCGGCGCGGTGCTCGGGGTCTTGATGCTCGTCCCGCCCGCGAAGCCCGTGTTGCCGTCGGCGCCGTAGTACATGTTGAACGCGGTCGCGACTGCCCCGGCGCTGTAGTTCAGCTGCCCCATGAGGCCCTTGTTGTCGTTGGTATCCGTCGAGTTGTTCCAGCCGTTCACGACCGCGCCGGCCCAGCCCCAGGCCGAGTCGTTTCCGCCGATCTTCCCGCTCGCCTGGAGACCGGTGTGCACCAGCGGAATCGCGTAGGTGAAGAGCAGACCATGCGTCACGTTCTTGTTCTGGATCGAGTCGATCACTTCGTAGCCCATGAGCGTTTCCCACTGGCCGAACTTCAACAGCACGTCGTCCCAGTTGTACTGGACGTTCATGTCCTGGATGTAGAAGCCCTCGTTCGCCATGGTGGTCGTGGAGTACAGACCGCGAGTGCCGCCGAGGATCAGAGCGTTGGCGCCGTAGGTGAGATCGAGCTGGAAGCCCGCGTCACCCGGATTCGTCGCCGGCCGGTAGAACTCGATCTTCGCCGCATCCAGAGCGAACGTGTTGTGGTCCACGTTGAACTGGTTGGTCGTGTTGGAGAAGAGCGGGTTGTCGGGGTTGTTGAACTGGTACTGGTACGACGCCGAGACAAACCCGTTGATCTGAACGGTGTTGAGGAACGCGTCGAGC
>JBIOJK010000091.1:0-15353 GCA_044450765.1 Myxococcota bacterium
GACACCTTCGAGGGCTACGCGTATCCCGAGACGTACCGGTTCCGGCGCGACACCGCGCCGGAAGTGATTCTCGGCTGCATGCTCGACGAGCTGCGCCGGCGGCTGTCGGCCGACGACTTCGCCGCGATCGAGCGCTCGGGCCTGTCGCTACACCAGGTGGTGACGCTCGCGTCGATCGTCGAGAAGGAGAGCGTGCCGGGGCCCGAGCGGCCGCTGATCGCGAGCGTGTACCGCAACCGGCTCGCCCGCGGCATGCGCCTGCAGTCGGATCCGACGGTCATCTACGGCGTGCTGCAGACACAGGGCGCGTTCGACGGGGATCTCAAGATCGTCGACCTGCGCGGCGACAACCCCTGGAACACCTACACGCGCTCGGGTCTGCCGCCCGGCCCGATCGCGAACCCCTCGCTCGACGCGATCCGCGCCGTGCTCCACCCCGCGGACGCTCCGTACCTCTACTTCGTCTCGCGCAACGACGGCACTCACGCGTTCTCCGCGACCTTGACCGAGCACAACCGCGCGGTAAAACGCTATCAGATGCGCCGCCAGGCGAAGAACGAAGTCGGCGCGAAGGGAGCCGGGGCCAAGGATGGGAAGCGCCGCTAGCTACTTCGAGAAGCGCGT
This sequence comes from Myxococcota bacterium, assembly GCA_044450765.1. Lineage (GTDB taxonomy): Bacteria > Myxococcota_A > UBA9160 > SZUA-336 > SZUA-336 > VGRW01. The sequence goes on from JBIOJK010000091.1 coordinate 625, forward strand.
GCCCGAGGCGTGGAACCAGCGCCTCGCGGCGCAGGCGGCGCGTGGCGCGGAGGGCGCCGACCTGCTGGCGAAGATGCGCGCAGCGGACTTCGCGCTCGAGATCGCCGTCGACGGCGGCGAGCGGTACCACCTGCGCGTCGACGGCGGCGCGATGCGCGCGCTCGCGAGCGCGGACCCCAAGCCCGTGATCACGCTGGGTCTCTCGCCGGACGACTGCCTGCGGCTGGAAGACAGCGTCGGTGCGTCGCCGATGAGCCTGCTCGGCGGAGTCGCCGGCAACCCCGACTTCGTGCTCACGCCGGCCCGGCTCGCCGCGCTGCGCGAGATCGAGGGCACGATGCGCATCGAAGTCAGCGGCGAGCGGCCCTGGGGCGTGCTGCTGCACTTCGGCGCGCCGCCGATCCCCGCGCCCACCACGACGGTCGCGATCGGCGACGAAGCCTTCCAGCAGCTGATCGCCGGCGAGCTCGACCTTCAGGGCGCCTTCATGACCGGCAAGCTCAACCTCGCCGGCAACGTCGAAGTCCCGATGAAGATGGCGATGGCCATCATGACCCCGGAGTGAGTGACTCCCGTCCTCGGTAGTGCGGCAAGCGCCTGCCGAAGGCGCGCGCGCAGCGAGGCGCAGCCGAGCGAAGCAGCGGGTGGGCGGGCTTTGCCCGCCCGGGCCCCGCTCAGGTCGGCATCGCGACTTCCCGCAGGAGTTCGATGTTGTCCAGCGCCTTGCCCGCGCCGTTGGCGACGGCGGTGAACGGATCGTCGCTGCGCACGATCGGCAGCTTCGTCTCCTGGCGCAGGAGCTGATCGAAGTCGCGCAGCAGTGCGCCGCCGCCGACCAGCACGATGCCGCGGTCGACGATGTCCGCGGCGAGCTCGGGCGGCGTGCGCTCGAGTGTCTGCAGAACGGTGTCGATGATCTGGTGAATCGGCTCGGCGAGCGCTTCGCGCACCTCGTCACTCGACAGCACGATCATCTTGGGAATTCCGGCCACGAGGTCGCGGCCCTTGATCTCCATGGTCTTGGTCTGGCCGTTCGAGAGGGCGGTGCCGATGGTGATCTTGATGATCTCGGCCGTGCGCTCGCCGACCAGCAGATTGTGCTTGCGCTTCACGTAGTGAATGATCGCCTCGTCGAGCTTGTCACCGCCGACGCGAACGGAGCTGGAAGTCACGATACCGGCGAGCGAGATGACGGCCACGTCCGTGGTGCCGCCGCCGATGTCGATCACCATGTTGCCCGTGGGCTCGGTGACGTTGAGCCCGGCGCCGATCGCGGCGGCCATGGGCTCTTCCATCAGGTAGACCTCGCGCGCGCCGGCCGAGATCGCGGACTCACGCACCGCGCGCTTCTCGACGGAGGTGATGCACGGCGGCACGCAGATGACGATGCGCGGGCGGACCAAGCGGCGGCGGTTGTGCGCCTTTTGGATGAAGTAGCGCAGCATCGCCTCGGTGACTTCGAAGTCGGCGATGACTCCGTCCTTGATCGGCCGGATGGCGCGGATGCTGCCCGGCGTGCGGCCGATCATCTCCTTCGCCTCGGTGCCGACCGCCAGCACTTTGCGCGTGCCGTTCGGACCGTCCGCAACCGCCACCACCGAGGGCTCGCTGCAGATGATTCCCCGACCTTTGACATAGACGAGGACATTCGCGGTGCCGAGGTCGATCGCGAGATCGTTCGACAAGAGCCCCGCCAGCCACTTGTACATCGTTGTGCGCTCCGCGTGCATCGCGGGGTGAGGAACCCCGAACAACGTCATTCATCGGCAGGGGGTTCCGGAACCTGAGCGGGAGCCGCGCGTTCGCTCCCCGGCTACGGATTCTCGGGGGCGGGGGCGGGCTCGGGCGCGGTCGCGGTCGTCGAGGGCGCGCCCGGCACCGGTTGATCCACGAGCTGGAGGAGCTCCTGCAGTCGGCCGCGCACGGCGTCGAGGCGGGTGCGCTGGGCCGAGATCACGTCGTCGCGTTCGGCGACGGCCTGCCGGAGCGTATGAGTCTCACCCTCGAGCGCATCGATGCGCGCCCCGAGCGAGAAGTAGCTCCAGACCAGCAGCACGAGCGCGATCGCGAGCGCCACGCCGAGCGCCAAGTGAATCCGGCCCTGCGCCGAGTCACGCGGCCCGCGCGCGCTCGCACCGCCGCGCGGACCGAAGCCGCCGGGCGGGATCGAGCGCAGCTTGGGTTCCTGCTCCACCGCGCGCCCTTAGCTCTGAATCACGAGCTTCGAGAGCGACGTGCGGCGCAGGTTGGTCTTCTGGATCGTGCGCACCAGCTCGGTGACTTTCTCGGTGTCGGTCTCGAACGGATTGTTGCAGATGACTCGCACGTTCAACAGGTTGCCGAGCCGGATGTTCGACCAGTCGAGGTCGTACTGGATGTTGTTCTGGCGCGCGAGCTTGATGAAGTCACCCCGCATGCGCGCGCGCGTGTCCTGCGGCGGCTCGGTCTTCGCCTTCTCGATCTCGGCGTCGGCGTAGAGCCGGTCGACGTGGTCGTTGCGCTCGAGCATGTAGAAGAAGCCGCGGTCCTGGCGGATGTCGTGGAACTGCAGGTCGATCATGAACACGCGCGGATCGTGCCAGGAGATCTGGTGCTTCTCGATGTAGCCGCGCAGAACCTTGCGCTTGATGATCCAGTCGATCTTCCGGTCGAGCTTCTCGGGATCGGAGTCGAGACAGTCGAGGATGTACTGCCACTCCTTGACGCCTTCCTTCAGCTGGTCGCTGACGGGGAACTGCTCCATGTAGCGCTGCGCCATCTCGCAGTAGTCGCGCTGGATCTCGATCGGCGAGTACTCGCGGCCGTTCTCGAGCCGCAGCTTGCGCTTGCAGGTCGTGTCGTAGGAGATGTCCTTGATCGCCTTCACGGGGTGACGCAGCGTGAAGTCCTTGTTGATGAAGCCGTCCTCGATCATCTGCAGCACGACCGCGCAGGTCGCGATCTTCACGAAGTTGGTGTACTCGCTCATGTTCGAGTCACCCACGATCACGTGCAGTCTGCGGAACTTCTCGCGGTCGGCGTGCGGCTCGTCGCGCGTGTTGATGATCGAGCGGTCGTTCGTCGTGGTGCCGCTGATCTTCTGATAGATGTGCTGCGCGCGCTGGCTGATGCAGTAGTGGACGCCGTCCTGAGTCTGGAACACCTTGCCCGCGCCGCTGAAGATCTGGCGCGTGACCAGGAACGGGATCAGCTGCTCGGCCAGGTAGTAGAAGTCGACGTCGCGGTCGACGAGATAGTTCTCGTGACAGCCGTACGAGTTGCCGACGAAGTCGGTGTTGTTCTTGAAGATCGAGAGCTTGCCGGGCACGCGCTCCTCGCGGATCTTCTCTTCCGCGTAGAGCTGCAGGTCTTCGAGGATGCGCTCGCCGGCGCGGTCGAAGATCACGAGGTCGCGCGGGCTCGCGCACTCCGGCGTCGCGTACTCGGGATGACAGCCGGTGTCCTGGTAGAAGCGGGCGCCGTTCTCGAGAAACACGTTGAGGAAGTGTTCCGTCGTGATCAGCTTCTCGAACAGGAAGCGGATCGCCTTCTCGACCGGGAGCGTCTTCCGCCCTTCGGGCGTGAAGATGATCCCGTATTCCGTCTCGAGGCCGTAGATCCGCTTCTGCACTTTTCGCTCGTCGCTCAGCCGGTGAACAGGCCTCGCGACTCCTCCCCGCTGATGCGCCTGAAGGTACGGCCTTGGCGTTTTCGATCCAGGATCCCGATTTCCAGGGTGCGCTCGTCGAGGTCGTCGATCGACGACCCGTTGCCCGAGCCCGCGAGCGCGCGCCGTCCGAGCCGCGCGGCGTCCTTCAGCGACATGCCCGCGCTCCAGCCGCCGCGGATCACGTCGATCAGCTTGTCGCCGTCGCCGCCGATGCTCGCGTAGTGAGTGGTGTCGGTCATGCTGCCGTCGTAGCGGATCTGATAGAACGCGCTCGCCACATCCTTGATCTCGGCCACCAGAATCTCGACCTCGAGTGACTTCATCTCGCGTGTGAAGACCGAGCCGAGCACCGTCGAGTACTCGTTCGCGAGGCTCTTCCCGGCGACGTCCTCGCGCGAGAACGAGTAGCCGCGCATGTCCGCGTAGCGGACGCCCGCCTTCCGCAGGTTCTCGTACTCGTCCAGCTTGCCGACGCCGCCGAAGGCGATCCGGTCGTAGATCTCGGAGATCTTGCGCAGGGTCGCGCTGCGATTTTCCGCCATGATCACCAGGCCCGTGTCGTACTCGAGCGCGACGATCGGCTTGCCGCGCGCGATGCCCTTGCGCGCGTACTCCGCCTTGTCCTGATACCACTGCTCGGGAGAGACGTAGAACGGAGTGCTCATGCGTCGGCCCTTCGGCGTGCGATGATTCCCTCGTAGACGCGGCGGAGCTCGTCGTCGCCGACGTCCTCTACACCGCCGCGTGTCGCGATCTTCGTGGTCGGGAAGATGCCGCGCACGACGTCGATGCCGCCGGTCGCGCGGTCCTCGTCCGCGGCGTCGAGCAGCGCCTCGACCGCCGCCGCGATCACCTGCTCGCGCGAGAGCTCCTCGTGGCGCAGGATCTTCTTCAGGCTGCCGCGCGCGTCCTTGCCGCCGGAGCCTGTCGCGTAGAAGTCGGCCTCGCGGAAGCGACCGCCGGTGATGTCGAACTTGTAGATCCGGCCGCGCCCCTTCTCGTGGTCGTAGCCCGCGAAGATCGGCATCACGACCAGACCCTGCATGGCCGCCGGCAGATTCTGGCGCAGCAGGAACGAGAGTCGGTTGGCCTTGCCCTCGAACGTGAGCGGCTGGCCGTCGAGCTTCTCGAAGTGCTCGAGCTCGAGCTGGAACATGCGGACCATCTCGACCGCAGGGCCGGCCGCGCCGGCGATCGCCATCATGCACGCGCTGTCGATGCGAAACACCTTCTCGAGGTCGCGCGTGCCGACGGCGTGGCCCTCGGTCGCGAGGCGGTCGCCCGCCATCAGCACGCCTTCCTTGCAGACGATCGCGAGCACGGTCGTCCCGTGCAGGAGCGAGACTTCCGCCCAGTTCGAGCCGCCCCAGTTCGGCAGCAGATCCGGATGATCCGTGCGCAGAAACTCGTAGAAGCTGTCGCCGGAGTAACTCTGGCCTCTGAACACGAGTTACTCGCCGCCGCGCTGGACGTAATTCTTGACGAACTCCTCGGCGTTCTCTTCGAGGACCTCGTCGATCTCGTCGATGAGGCTGTCCATCTCTTCCTTGAGCTCCTCGCCCTTCTTGGCGATCTTCTTCTGGCCGGCGCCGTCGGGAGTGGCGGCGCCGCCCGACTCTCCGCCGCCCTGCTTGTTCTTCTGTGTCTGTTCGCCCGAGGCCATGACTACTCTCCTTGGGTCCTCACGAAGTCAGATTGCGCACGAGCACGGACGCGGTGGGACTCGCGTTCAAGAGATCTTCCACGTGCGCGCGGGTTCCCTTGAGCGGCTCGTTCATCAAGATGCGCTTGATCGGCTCTTCGCCGACATTGAACGAGATCGAGTCCCAGTTCACACCGAACACCGCCTCAGGATAGCGGCGGATGCACTCGCCGCGGAAGTAGGCGCGCGTATCGCTGGGCGGCGCTGTCACGGCGCGCTCGATCTCCTCGGGCTCGACGATGCGGTCGACCTCGCCGCGGCGCTCGAGCAGGAAGAACAGGCCTTTGTCGGGCCGCACGTCGTGGTACTGCAGGTCGAGCATGTGCACCTGCGGGTGGTGCCAGTCGACCTTGTGCCGCTGGATGTAGCTGCGGATCACCTTGTGCTTCGCGACCCAGTCGAGCTCGCGCTCGAGCTGCATCGGATCGTCCGCGAGCGCGGTGAGCACGCGCTCCCAGCGGACTAGCACGTCCTTCGTGATCGGGTCGAGACTGCGCGACGAGAAGTAGCGCAGCGCGTCGTCGAGGAATTCCTTCTGGATCTCGATCGCGGTCATCCGGCCCCCGCGCTCGAGCTGGAACTGGCGCTTGCAGGCGAGGTCGTGCGAGATCTCCTTCACCACCTTCACCGGATCGCAGACCGCGAGCGGGCGCGGGATCGCGCCGTCCTCGATCAGCCCGAGCACGATCGAAGTGACTCCCACGCGCAAGTAAGTCGACACTTCGCACAGATTCGAGTCGCCGATGATCACGTGGAAGCGGCGGTACTTCTCGCGGTCGGCGTGCGGCTCGTCGCGCGTGTTGATGATCGGGCGCTTCACCATCGTGTCGAGCGCGACCTCGGTCTCGAAGAAGTCCGCGCGCTGACTGATCTGGTACTCGCACTGCTGCGAGCGGTTCTCGCTGCCGGCCTTTCCCGCGCCGCAGAAGATGTTCCGCGTGATCAGGTAGGGCGTCATGTGCTCGACGATCTCGCGGAACGGCGTGCGCCGCTCGATCAGGTAGTTCTCGTGATTCCCGTACGAGTTCCCCTTGCGATCGCTGTTGTTCTTGTGGATCAGCAGCGTCTGGCCCGCGGGCAGGAGCGCGGTGGCCGCTCGCCTCGCGGCCTCCATCGTGCGCTCGCCGGCGCGCTCGTACGCGATCAGGTCCCGGACGTTCGTGACTTCGGGAGTCGAGTACTCCGGGTGAGCGTGATCGACGTAGAAGCGAGCGCCGTTTCGCAGCGTCTTGTTGCGCGCGATGTTCTCTTGCTGGTTGGGCGTGTACTTCTCGCCCTCGACGTGGAACCCGCGCGCATCGGCGAGCGGGTTCTCCTGCTCGTAGTCCCAGAGTATCTGGGCGTCCTCGTTGTCCTGATAGGCGTTGACGAGGAGCACGCAGCTCGAGATCGGGTCGAAGTCCGGGTCGCCCTGGACCGTGATCCCGTACTCGATCTCGCTGCCCAATACACTGGGAAGTGGCATATCAGAGGTACTGTCCCGATCCGCCGACCGTCTCGATCGACTGCTCGGCGCGACTCATTCCGGTGATCAGCGTGCGCACGTTGATGATGCGCTCACCCTTGCGACCGGAGATCCGCGCCCAGTCATCCGGGTTCGTGGTGTTCGGGAGATCTTCGTTCTCCTTGAACTCCTCGCGCACCGACTCGAGCATGTCCGCGATGCGAATCCCGTCCTCACCGGAGGTGATCGCGCGCTTCACGGCCTTCTTCTTGGCGCGATCGACGATGTTCCGCAGCATCGCGCCGCTCGAGAAGTCCTTGAAGTAGAAGATCTCGCGCTCGCCCTTCGCGTAGGTGACTTCCAGGAACTTGTTCTCCTCGGTCTCCGCGTACATCTTGTCGACGGTCTCCTCGACGATGCCGGCGACCGCGGCGGTGACGTCTCCCGCGTACTTGCGGAGTACGTCCTCGCTGAAGGGCAGATCCGCGGTGAGATACTTCGCGAAGATCTGGCGCGCGCCCTGCTTCTCCGGGCGGTGCACCTTGACCTTCAGGTCGAGGCGGCCCGGGCGCAGCACGGCGGGATCGATCAGATCCTGGCGGTTGCTCGCGCCGATCACGATCACGTTGCGGAGTGACTCGACGCCGTCGATCTCCGACAGGAACTGGGCGACGACCGTCGCCTCCATGTCGGACGAGATCCCGGAGCCGCGCATCCGGAACAGTGAGTCCATCTCGTCGAAGAAGATGACGACCGGGACGTCTTCCTCCGCTTTCTCGCGCGCGTTCTTGAAGACCTCGCGGATCTTGTGCTCCGTCTCGCCGACGTACTTGTTCAGGAGCTCCGGCCCCTTCACGTTCAGGAAGTAGCTCTTGGCCTCGCCGCCGCGCATTTCCTGGATGCGGAGCGCGAGGCTGTTGGCGACCGCCTTGCCGATCATGGTCTTGCCGCAGCCCGGCGGGCCATACAGCAGGATGCCCTTCGGCGGCGACAGGTTGTAGCGCTTGAAGCGATCCGCATGGAGATACGGCAGCTCGATCGCGTCGCGCAGTACTTCGATCTGATCGCCGAGCCCGCCGATGTCCTCGTACGTGACGTCCGGGACTTCCTCGAGCACGACCTGGTCGACCGTCGACTTCGGCAGGCGCTCGACGCCGAAGCCGGTGCGCGGATTCACGAGCAGGTTGTCACCCGCCTTCAGCTTCTCGCGGCGCATCGGCTGCGACAGGCTGATGACTCGCTCCTCGTCGGCGTGGCCGAGTACGATCACGCGGCCGTCGTCGAGCACGTCGGAGACGGTCATGACTTCGCCGCGCGGATCGAAGGTCGTCGCGTCGACGATGTTGAACGCCTCGTTCAGCACGACGAGCTGACCCTCCATCAGCTCCTCGACGCGGATGCTCGGGTGCGCGTTCACGCGCATCATTTTCCCGTCGACGTTGATCTCGCAGGTGCCGTCCTTGTTGGAGCGCTCGTAGATGCCGTACGTGTTCGGAGGCGAGCAGAGCTTGTCGACTTCCTGCTTCAGGAGGTCGATCTGCTGCTTCGCGTCCTGCAGCGCGTTGACGAGCTTCTCGTTCTGGCGCTCGCCGTCGTAGATCTGCTGGCGCTGCCGGTCGTGGCGCTGCCGGAGCAATTCGTACTCCATCAGCACCCGCTCGACGCGGCGCGCGAGGTCCGCGTTCTCCGGGCCGAGGAAGCGGAGCGCATCGCGCAGTCGTTCGATCTCGTCGATCTCTTCGGGCAAGCGGGTCTCCCGTTCGTCGTCATCGCCCCCGCGTGATGCGGAGATTCGCTTCATCACGTCCCGAACGAACCCCCGTCGCCCGGAACCGGAACCCGAATCACTCATGTCCATCCCTCGTCTTGCGCTGATTCCCTGCGTCCGCGACGCCGCCCGTTGACGTCAGCCGCCCCGTGTCTCGAGGTCGTGCAATCGACATACCAATCGGGGGCGACCCACTCGCCGCCACATGCGCTCGACCAAGCGCCGGCGCGCGCGCGCGAAGGACCGGAAAAAGCCTGACTTTGCGAGAGCTTCCGCGAGCTGGCTGCAGCCCGAGGGGGCTGCTTGCCTGGGCTTGGCTTGGTCCTCTCGCTTGCCGGCGCGGATTCGCCCCGTGCGGGAAAGCGGGAGTGACCCGAATTCACGTGAAAAGACGCCCAGTTAGCAACTCGATCCACTATATCAAAACGGCTTCCCATTGCAACGCCCGCCCCTCTGCACCGGACTGTGAAACCCCTTGATTCTCGGTAGCTTCCGACCGCAACCGCGGTCCATGGCCGGCCGCGACGATTCGCCGACGCGAGTACCGTCAAGACTCCGGCGCCGCTCCCGCTCCTCCTCTGCTTCGATGGCGGCTTCATGCCCGTCGATTCGCGCGGCGGTCCGCAGGCCGGCAGCGAGCCGGCATCAGCGCAGATCGATCACCTCCGCGCCGGCCGGGGCCGTGAGCTCGAACACCGAGGGCTCGGCGCCCGCGTTCTCGACCGTCGACTCGAAGCGCACGCGCGTGCGGTTTCCAAAAAGGTCGACGACGACTGACTCGCGCAGCTGGAGGCTCTTCGGGTCGAGCCACAGACTCAACGACTCGAAGCTCGCGTCGCCCTTCGGGTGGAGCAGCAGCCCCAGCTCGCCGCGGCCCGGCTCGGACAGTGTCTCTGCGCTGAATGAGTCGCGCAGCACACCCTGCCCCATCAGGAATCCGAGCGCCGTCGGTGAGACGTTCGAGGCGGACATCGCGGCGATCTGAAGCTGCTTCTCCTCGGGGTTCCAGATCCGCAGCGCGCTTCCGTCCAGCACGATGATCCGGCCGTCGGGCTTCGCGTACTCCCAGCGCATCTTGCCGGGCCGCTTCACGACCACGCTGCCGTGCGCCTCCGTCTCCTTGCCGAGCGCGGCGGAGAAGCTCGTCTGCGCGAAGCTCGCGCGCAGGTCGTGGATCGAGTCATAGCGCTTCTGGACGGCGTCCAGGGTCTTGGCGGCGTCGTCGGGCGAGCCAGCTCCGGCGAGCGCGATCGCCAGCACCGCGAGCGAGGCTCGCAGGCTAGTCGTCGGGCGGACGGACGAAGATCTCACGCGGCTTGGTGCCTTCCTGCGGACCGACGATGCGGTCGTGCTCCATCTGCTCCAGGATCCGCGCCGAGCGATTGTAGCCGATCTTCAGCTTGCGCTGGACGAACGAGATCGACGCAATTCTGTGTCGCGCGACGATCTCGACCGCCTGGTCGTACAGCTCGTCGAGCTCTTCGCCGCGCTCCTCGGTCTTCTCGCTCTCCTCGGCCAGGCGGATGAGCTGCGGATCGAACTCGGGCGAGCCCTGCTGCCGCACCCACTCGGTGACTGCCTGCACTTCCTTCTCGGAGATGTACGGCCCGTGGATGCGCTCGAGCTTCGAGCTGCCCGGCGGCACGTGCAGCAGATCGCCCTGGCCGAGCAGCCGCTCGGCGCCGTTGGCGTCGAGCACGGTGCGCGAGTCGGTGCGCGAGCTGACTTGGAACGAGATGCGCGACGGAAAGTTCGCCTTGATGATCCCGGTGAGCACGTCGACGCTGGGCCGCTGTGTGGCGAGCACGAGGTGGATTCCGGCCGCGCGCGCCATCTGCGCGAGCCGCATCAGTGACTCTTCGACGTCGCGAGCGGCGACGATCATCAGATCCGCGAGCTCGTCGATCACCACGACGATGTACGGCAGCTTCTTGGGCACGATCTCGTCGTCGGGCTTCGGGCGGCTCGCCGCGAGGTCCTTCGCGATCGCCTTGTTGTACTGCTCGATGTTCCGCACGCCCTTCTGGGCCATCAGCCGATAGCGGTCTTCCATCTTGCCGACCACGCCGAGCAGCGCCGCCGCCGCGCGCTTGGGGTTGGTGACCACCTCGGCGATCAGGTGCGGGATCCCCTGGTAGAGCGAGAACTCGAGCATCTTCGGGTCGACGAGCAGGAGCTTCACGTCGTCCGGAGTCGCGCGCATCAGCACGCTACACAGAAGTGCGTTGAGGAAGACCGACTTTCCGGTTCCCGTCGCTCCCGCGACCAACAGGTGCGGCATCGCCGCGAGGTCGGTGGTCATGGGGTTGCCGAAGATGTCCTTGCCGAGCGCGATCGGCAGCCGGGCTTCCGTCTCCTGGAAGCTCGCGTGCGCGACCACGTCGCGCAGCACGACCACGTCGCGCTCGACGTTGGGCACTTCGATCCCGACCACGTTCTTGCCGGGGATCGGCGCGACGATGCGCACCGAGATCGCGCGCAGCGCGAGCGCGAGGTCGTCGGACAGGTTCACGATGCGCGAGACCTTCACGCCCGGCGCAGGCTCGAACTCGTACATCGTGATCACCGGCCCGGGGTGCACCTTCACGACGCGGCCCAGCACCGAGAAGTCGGCGAGCTTCTTCTCGAGGATCTGCGAGTTGCGGATCAGCGCGTCGCGGTCGAGGTTCGGACTCGACTCTGGGCCGCGCGCGAGCAGATCGAGATCCGGAAGCTTGTACGGCCCCTCGCCGCGCGCGTCCGAGAACGGCAGAGACTCCTGGCGCAGCGGGGTCTGCGCCAGCACGCGGTGCTCGACGACCTCCGGCTCCGTCGCCTTCGCGCGGCGCGGCGGCGAGACGCGGGGAATTCGCGCGCGCGACGGGTCGCCGCCCGCGGCGTCGCGCGTCGCGCCGGCAGTGACTGCCTCGTCCGCCTCCTCCTCGCGGGCTTGCGCGCGCGCCTCGCGCGAGCGCCGGAGCCGCGCGATGCTGACGCGGGCGGCCTGGCCGAGCTCGCGCGCGAGAGCGCGCGCCCCGCGCCGCAGCGCGCCGAGTCCGTCGCGCAGCGACATCCCGGTTCCCGCGATCAAACCCAGCGCGAGCGCGATCGCGAGCACGAAGAGCGACCCGGTGAGATAGAACGCGCGAGCGAGCGGGACCGCGACCAGCGCGCCGAGAAATCCGGCGGCGTGCGCACTCACAGCGTCGGGAAACGCCCGGTGCAGCACCTCGAACGTCCCGGACAGCGCGAGCAAACAGAGCGCCCAGCCGCCCAGCGGAATCCAGCGCGGCCGCAGCGGCAGGCCGCGCAGGTAGCGCCAGGCGACGACCCCCGCGGCGAGCGGAAGCAGATGCGCTGCCCAGCCCAAGGTCCCGGCAAGCGCCCCCGCGACGAGCGCGCCAGCCGGCCCGCACCAGTTCTCGACGCGCGCGCCGTGGGCGAACAGCGGATCCGCGGGCTGATACGAGAGGAGCGCGACCTCTGCGAACAGCGCGAGTGCGCCAAACGTGACCGCGACGGCCTCGGCTTCGAGCCGTCCGGGCAGGCGCGGCTCGGCGCCCTTCGCTCGCGGGCTGCGACGTCCCCCCATCGCGCCACCTACGATCGGGGACAGCGACGAGAAAGGCAAGTTTGTCGCGCAGTGCGGGCGCGCCCCTGTGCTAGCCTGTCGTCGAAAACATCACCCCAAACACGGTGGAGAGGAGTGCAGAGCATGGCCAGCGTGAACAAGGTGATCCTCGTCGGAAACGTGGGACGAGACCCGGAGCTGCGCTACACGCAGGGCGGTCAGCCGGTCGCGAGTTTTTCGATCGCGACGAACGAGCGCTTCAAGGACAAGGAAGGCAACTGGAAGGACCGCACGGAGTGGCACCGGATCGTTGCGTGGGCCCGCCTCGCGGAGATCTGCGGCGAGTATCTCCGCAAGGGCAGTCAGGTCTACGTCGAAGGCCGCATCCAGACGCGCGACTGGGAAGACAAGGAAGGCAACAAGCGCCAGACGACCGAAATCGTGGCGCTGGCGATGCAGATGCTCGGGCGGCGGGGCGGTGAGTCGGGCGCGTCGATGGGCGAGGACAGCCAGGCGCGCGGCGCGTCGGACGAGTCGCTGCCCCAGTCATCCGGCGCGGACGACGAGATCCCGTTCTGACTCGCGCGCGAGCGCTCAGCGCTTCTGGCGCAGCCGCCGCACCAGCTCGTTGATCGTGCCGCGGAGCTCCGGGGTCAGGTCCTGGAACTCGATTCCCATGCCCGGTGGCGAGTCGGCCTTGCCGTCGCTCACCCACGCCACGCGCCCGCCGATCTTGATCGGGCGCTCGAGATCGGGCAGTCGCACCTGGAGCTGGACCCGCGTGTCGAGCGCCTGCGGCGCGTCCGTCTCGACGAACATGCCGCCTTCGTTGATGTTCGTCGTGAACTCGCTGAAGAAGGCATCGACGGCGGAGTAGTCGACCGGGATCTTGATGTTCTCGCGCTCGGAATGTCGGCGGTCTTTCCGCGACCCTGTGCGCTTGGCTGTCATCGGTTTCCCCTACGGCGAGACGATCGGCGCTCCATTTCAGTCGCTTGAGCCAATCAGCTGCCCGGTCCGCGCGAAGCTCGTGAAGTCGAGCCCGCCGATCACCAGGTGGTCGACGACCCGGATCCCGAGGATTTCGCCGGCCCGCACGAGCCGCTGCGTGACCTCGTGGTCCTCACGGCTGGGCTGCGGATCGCCGCTCGGGTGGTTGTGCACGACCAGGATCGCCGCGGCCGACTCGCGCAGCGCGGGCGCGAAGACTTCGCGCGGGTGCACCAGGCTCTGGTTCAGGCTGCCGCGACTCACCTCGACCTCGCCGATCAGCCGGTGCCGGCTGTCGAGCAGGAGCACGACGAAGACCTCCTGGCGGTAGCGTCGCATGCGCGCGCTGAAGTGCGCCGCGACTTGCTCCGGCGAGTGGAGCTTCTCGCCGGGCTCGACCGGCGTCCGCAGCAGGCGCGCGCCGATCTCGAATGCCGCGCGCAGCGACCCGACCTTCGCCGGACCCATGCCGCGGACCGCGCGCAGCTCGGCCGTGCCGGCGCGCGCCAGCGCGTCGAGCGAGCCGAAGCGCTCGACCAGTGTCTGCGCGAGCCGGAGCGCGCCGCTTGCGCGCGGCCCGGTCCGCAAGACGAGCGCCAGCAGCTCGACCAGCGCGAGCGACTCCGCTCCCTCGCGCTCGAGCCGCTCGCGCGGCCGTTCGGAGCCCGTGTCTCCGTCACCCATGCAGATCCCCTCGGGGCGAGGCGGACACCGCAGAGTGAGTGGCAGGGCGGAGCTAGCGGTGGCAGTCCTTGCGCGCGGCTTCCGCTGCCTGGTAGGCCGGCGCGAAGTCCGCAGACGACTGTGCGGGCGCGATCAGGCTGCGCAGAGCGTTCTCGGGCTCGGGCTCCGTGCGCGCGAATGCGCCGAGCAGCGCGAGATAGCCCTTCACGCGCGCCGCCGACTGCATCGCGAGCGCCAGCTCGAGCGAGCTCCCGGTGCGGAGTGTCTCGCCGGTGTCCGTGTGCACCGTGCCCTGCTGGAAACGCCCGAGCCGCAGCATCGCCTCGCGCCGGTACGTGTCCGAGAGCTCGCCCGACGGGCGGAACGCGTCGGCGAGCGACGCGTCGCCGATCCGCTCGCGCAGCGCCGCGGAGAAGCGATCGTCGCAGCTCGCGTCCGGTGTGAACGCCAGCGCATCGAGCCGCGCGCGGATCTGGCCATCCGACGGCGCCGCCGTGCCCGGCTGCACGATGTCGAAGACGTACACGTGCTGCTGCTGCACGGCGTCGTAGCTCTGGCGCGAGCGCACCTCGAGATCCTGCGCGTCCGTCTCGACGCGCACGATCGCGTCCTCACCGAGCTGGATCGCGTCGAGACCCGTGACGTGGCCTCCGCCCTGCGGCTTCCCGTCGAGCTTCAGTGCCGTCTTCGTGAGCGCGATCTGGAATCCCCTGATCGAGGTGTTCTTGCTCATGCGCACGTCGGGCGGCTGGGTCGTGCGCAGAATCAGACTGGTGCGGCCCGCGAGCTCGGTGTGGCCGAGAAAGACGAGTGAGTTTGGCAGGACCTCGAGCTGCAGCACGACGTGGTCGGGAACCTTCTGCGCGTCGTAGCTCACCTCCTGCGCGAGGTAGCCGTCGGCGATCGCGTGGAACTTGACCGCGTCCTTGTAGGTCATGTCGA
>JBIOJK010000092.1:0-14693 GCA_044450765.1 Myxococcota bacterium
ATCGCGGTCGATCTGAAGCAGCCGGCGGGAATCGAGGCCGTGCTGCGCCTGATCGCCGGCGCGGACGCGCTGATCGAGGGCTTCCGGCCCGGGGTCATGGAGCGACTCGGGCTCGGCCCCGACGTGTGTCTCGCGCGCAATCCCAAGCTCGTGTACGGGCGCATGACGGGCTGGGGGCAGGACGGCCCGCTGGCGCAGGCCGCGGGTCACGACATCAATTACATCGCGCTGGCCGGCGCGCTCGAGGGCATCGGCCGCGCGGGCGAGCCGCCGCTTCCGCCGCTGAACCTGGTCGGTGACTTCGGCGGCGGCGGCATGTTGCTCGCGTTCGGCGTGCTGGCGGCGCTGCTGGAGCAGAGACACTCGGGTCGGGGGCAAGTCGTCGACGCGGCGATGGTCGACGGCGCAGCGCTGCTCATGTCGATGTTCTGGGGCATGAAGCACGTCGGCATGTGGACCGAGACGCGCGGCACGAATCTGCTCGACACCGGCGCGCACTTCTACGAGGTCTACGAGTGCAGCGACGGGAAGTTCATCTCGCTCGGCTCGATCGAGCCGCAGTTCTACGCGGAGCTCGTGAAGCTCGCGGGTCTCGATCCGGCCGAGTTTCCACAGCTCGACCGCCCGCACTGGCCCGACATGAAGAAGCGGCTCGGCGCCGTCTTCAAGCGGAAGAGCCGCGCAGAGTGGTGCCGGATCATGGAGGGCAGCGACGTCTGCTTCGCGCCGGTGTTGGCGATGAGCGAGGCGCCCGCGCACCCGCACAACGCCGCGCGCCGCACCTTCATCGACGTCGGCGGAGTGACTCAGCCCGCGCCCGCGCCGCGCTTCAGCCGCACCGCGCCCGAGGTGACTCGCCCGCCGGCGCGCGCCGGCGAGCACGGGGCGGAGGTGCTCGCGAGCTTCGGCTTCTCGGCGGACGAGATCCGCACGCTGCGCGAGAGCAAGGCGATCGCCTGAGCCACGGCGGGCGGCGCGTGCCCGACCGCATCGACGCCGGGCTGCACCTCGCCGGGCTGCAGTGCGAGCGCCGGCTCTGGCTCGAGGCGCACGATCCGGCTGGCGCAGACCGCGCCGGCCTGGCGGAGCGCGACGCCGGAGCGCGCGCGCGAGCCGAGCTGCGGGAGCTGGCCGCAAGCCTGCTTCCCGAAGCGGAGCGCGACGCTGTCTTTGCGGCGCGCGGTCTCGAGGCGCGCGCCGATTTCCTGGTGCGTGACTCCGGCGGCGAGCTCGGTCTGCGGGCGGTCTCGGCCGGCGCGCGGCCGAGCGAGACGGACCTCGACGAGCTCGCGTTCGTGGTATTCGTCGCCGCCGCCGCTGGCCGAGAGCTGGCGTCGGTCGCCGTGCTGCATCCCGACCCCGACTACGTGCGTGGTCCCGGGCCGGTGGACGTGCGCGCGTTCCTGCGACACACGGATGTGTCGCGCGACGTCGCGTTCCTCGCGCGCGATCTCGCGGCTCGCGTCGGCGACCAGGCGCGCGTGCTCGCGTCGCCGGAGGAGCCTCCCGTGGAGCCCTCGCCCCACTGCCGCCGACCGCGCACGTGCGTGTTCTGGAAGCGCTGCACGCGTGCGAAGGCGGCGGACTGGATCGGGTATCTGCCCGCGCTCCGCCCGCAGACCCATGCGGCGCTCGCCGAGGCGGCGGTCGCGCGGATCGGGGACGTCCCCGAGGACTTCCCGCTCTCGCCTCCGCAGCGGAACGCGCGCCGCAGCGCCCAGCGGGGCGGGCCCATCGCAGCGCCGGATCTCGCGCGCGCGCTCGCCGAGCTCGGCCCGGCGCCCGACTATCTCGATTTCGAGGCGATCCTGCCGGAGATCCCGCGCTTCCCGGGCACGCGTCCGCTCGAGCCCGTGCCGTTCCAGTGGTCCGCCCACCTCGCGGCGGCCGACGCCGCGCTCGAGCACGCGGAGTATCTCGCCGACGGCAGCGGCGATCCGCGGCGCGGCTTCGCCGAGAGTCTGATCGCCGCCTTTGCAGCTCGCACCCAGCGGGTCGCGGTCTACTCGAGCTTCGAGTCGGAGGTGCTCGAGCTGCAGATGCGCGCGTTTCCCGATCTGGCCGCCGCGCTCGAGCGCGTCCGCTCGAGGCTCTTCGATCTGCTGCCCGTGGTGCGCCGCTCGGTGTACCACCCGGCGTTTCTCGGCTCGTTCTCGCTGAAGCGCGTCGCGCCGGTGCTGGCGCCCGGCTTCGGCTTCGACGACTTGCCGGGCATCGCCGATGGGGGCGCCGCGTCGCGCGGCTGGCTCGCGCTCGCCCGCGGCGAGCTCAGCGCCGCGCGCGCTGCCGCGCTGCTCGCCGAGCTGCGCGCCTACTGTGCGCGCGACTCACTGGCGCTCGCCGTGCTGCTGCGCGCGCTGCGCGGGCTGGCGGCGGCCGCGACCGACGCGAGTCACTCCTCGCCGTAGCTCACGCTCGAGCGCACCCAGCGCATGCGCGCGGCGCGGACGTCCGCCTTGCCGCTCGCCGGAAGCTCCACCGCGAAGGGCGCGCTGCCTCCCGCGGCGACGCGCGCGACCGAGAACGAGACCTCGCGCGTCCCGATCACCATGCGGAACTCGGCCCGCGCCTGGTCGACGCTGGTCGAGTTCACGATCCGACCGCGAATCCGCAGCCCTCCGCTCGAGTCGGTGACCGATGTCGGCCCGACGAGGAAGCCGCCACCGAGTGACTGGAGGGTCGGGTTGGTCAGGTCGATCACGGCCGCGCCCGGCTCGGCCGCCGGGCGCGCGGCGAGCGCCTCGGACTCCGAGCGCGGCGCCGCTGCCGGGGCCCGGGCGGGCGCCGGCGCCGACGAGCTCTGCGAGCCGGCCGCGCCGGAGTCCCGGGTCTCGTTCAAGGTGCGCGCGTTCGCGCCGCGCCGCAGCTCGAGCGAGACACTGCTCACTCCCGCGAACAGCGACGACGACGAGCCGCCGTCGGGCGACGAGAGTGAGAGCGCCGAGCCGAGCTTCGACGTCGCGATGCGGACGGTCTGCTGCGGCTCGCCCGATCCGTCCCCCGCAAAGAGCCCGAGCACCGCTTGCGGGGCGCCAGCCCCGGCCCCCTCCGGCTCGCGCCCCAGCCAGATGAGGTTCCGGCCGTCGTCGTCGACGACGCGCAGGCTGCGGTGCACCTCGAGGTCGCCCACGCGCAGTGAGCCGGTCACCCCGCCGGGCGCAAGGCCGCTCTCCGGCAGCTCGAAATGCGCCGCGAACAGCACGCCCGCGATTCCAAGACTCACGAGGGTCGTGAAGACTGCGGTGATTCCGATCCACAGGCGCCGATTCGCGCGCTCGAGCTCGCCGATCCGCGCGACCACCCACGCATCCACGTTCTCGCTCTCGCGTTCCATGCGCGCATCGTCCTCGAACGCGCGGCGCGGCACAAGCGTGCGTTGCCCTACAGATGCTCCGTGCGGTTCCAGGAGACCAGCCGCGGCTCCGGCTCGAGGACGAGCTCCGAGACCGCGCAGTTCGCGAGGTGGTAGCGCTGCCACTGATTCGCGTCGCCGTGCAAGAGAGACCCGAGCGCGAGACCGAGCGCTGCGCCGTGACTCACGACGACGATTTCGGCGCCGCGGTGCGCGCGCGCGATCCGCGCGAGCGCGCCGCAGACGCGCGCGACCACCTGGCGCGGCGACTCGCCGCCCGGCGGCGCGAACTCCGCGTCGCCCGCGATGCGCTCGAAGAAGCGGTGGACGCGCACGAGATCGGCGTACGACTCGCCCTCGAGCTCGCCGATCCCGTACTCCGCGAGGCCGGGCTCGAGGCGCGCGTCGACGCCGAGCTCGGCCGCGATCCGCGCCGCGGTCTCGCGCGTGCGCAGCAGCGGGCTGGTGTACAGCGCGGCGGGCCGCGGGCTGCGGCGGGCGAGATACTGCGCGGTGAGTCCCGCCTGAGCGCGGCCGAGCTCGGTCAAATCGCTGTCGGTCGAGCCGTGCCAGACGCGCGCCGCGTTTGCCGCGATCTCGCCGTGGCGCACCAGCACGAGCGTCGCCGCAGCCGCGTCCGCCACCTCAGACCAACATCGCGAGCTGCCGCGAGTGCGCGAGCAGGAGGCCCTTCCGGGTCCAGATCTCCCCGTCCTCCTCGACGAAACCGGCTCTCAGCGTGCGCGAGCGGAACACGCCGAGATAGAAGTCCTCGGGCCGCGCGTCCTCCGGAATTTGCGCGCGGAAGTGAATCGTGAGATCGACCGTCGGCATGCCGCGCGGCGGGTGCGAGGCGAGCGCGCGGTGCTGCGCCACCGCCGGCGGCCAGGCGTCGCAGAGCAGCGCGAGGAAGGGCGCGTCCGCGAGGCGCGGCTCGGCGGCGCGGATCCAGCCGCCGGTCTGAGCGTGCTCGGAGCTCGCGCGCATCGGCTCGCCGAACGCGGGGCGCGTCTCGAGCTGCTCCCGCATCGGCACGCTCCGCTCGCCCGCGAGCGAGAGGCGGGGGAGTGACTCCGGCGGCGGGACCTCGGGCACGTGCAGGTCGGCGAACTCGGGCGAGGGGCGCACCTTCGCGAACACCGCCAGCGCGACCGCGACCAGCGCGCCGTCCTGCTCGAGTCGGGCGGAGGCATTGCTGAGCGAGCGGCCCGCGCGCTCCAGCGCGGTGACCACGCGCACCGGGCCTTCGCGCGCGGGCGACACGTAGTGCACGGTGAGCGAGCGCGGCGTTCGCGTCGCGTCGCCGACCGTCTCGGTCAGCGCGCGCAGCAGGATCGCGGCGAGATACCCGCCGTTCGGGCCCACGACGATCCACCAGCGGCGGTCGAGCACCGCCTCGAACGCGCCGTCCGCGAGGCGGCGCACGGCGGTGTCCCGATCGAAGGGGTGCAGACTCACGCGCCTGCGAAGGCGGGCAGGACCTTCTCCGCGAACAGTCGCGCCGGCACGCGCGTATCTCGCCCGAAGAACTCGATCACGAGCAGGGTCGCGCCCAGCTTCCGATGCCGCTCGATGCAGTCGATCACGCGGTCGGGCGCGCCCCAGATGCCGTGCTCCTCGAGCGCGCCGCCCATGTGCCCGCCGTAGATCTTCTTCGCCTTCTCGAGTGACTCGCGCGCCCGCGCTTCGCTCTCTTCGATCACCACGATGCATTGCTGGGACACGCGCAGCTCGCCGAAGTCGCGCTGCACGTCGTCGCAGCGGCGCTTCAGAGCCTCGACCTTCGCGCCGAGCTGCGCCTGGAACACCGCCAGGTTGTTCCAGATATCCGCGTGCTGCGCGGCGATGCGCAGCAGCACCTTCTCGCCCGAACCGCCGATCAGGAGCGGCGTGCGGCGCAGCGGCTTCGGCTCGCAGACCGCGTCCGACACCTGGAAGTGCCGGCCTTCGAAGGTGACTCGCTCCTCGCTGAACAGCCGGCGCAAGATGACCGCGGTCTCCTCGAGCGCGCGCATGCGCTCGCCGAGCGGAGGGAACGGGCTGCCGGTGCCGCGGAACTCCGCCTCGAACCAGCCGGCGCCCAGGCCGACGATCGCGCGGCCGTTCGAGATGTGATCGAGGGTCGCGACCTGCTTGGCCAAGATCGCGGGATTGCGGAAGAACGGCGGAGTCACCAAGCTGCCGAGCTCGACGCGCGAAGTCACCGCCGCGACCGCGGCCAGCTCCGTCCACGCCTCGAAGATCGGCAGGTTCGGAACCGGCACGCCGTAGACGTGATCGCAGACCCACGCCGAGTGGAAGCCGAGCCGGTCGAGCTCCTCCGCCACCGCGCGCGCCTCGGCCCAGCTGCGCTTGATCTGGGGCAAGGTCGCTCCGAACTGCATCGCGTTCTCCTCGGCTGTTCAGTGTACGGGGCGCGTCCGCCCGCGCTCAAGCTGCGGGCTCAGCCCTCGGCGGCGACGCGATTCCCGCCGCCGCCCTTGGCCGCGTAGAGACGCGCGTCGGCGGCCCGCAGCAGCTCCGCCCCCGCGCGGCCGTCTTCGGGCGCGGTCGCGACTCCGGCGGAGAACGTGACTGCTTCGCCCGCGACGCGCAGCGCTTCGACGGACGCGCGGATCTTCTCGGCGACGGCGATCGCGCCCGCGCGCGCGGTTCCCGGCAGCACGAGCGCGAACTCGTCGCCGCCGTAGCGCGCCGCCGTGTCGGTGGCGCGCGAGCGCGCGCGCACCAGCTCGCCCGCGCGCCGCAGCGCCTCGTCGCCGGCCAAGTGACCGTGCCGGTCGTTGAACTTCTTGAAGCCGTCGACGTCGAGCATCACGACCGAGACCGCGCCGCCGTAGCGCTCCGCGCGCGCGGTCTCGTACTCGAGCGCGGCCCAGAGCCGGCCGTGATTCGCCAGGCCGGTGAGTGGATCGAGCTCGGCTCGGCGCAGGGCGGACTCGTGAGCGGTCGCCGCTGCGAGCGCGCGCGCGCCGGCGGTCGTGAGTCGCGAGAGAGCGCGCCGGTTCGCCGGACCTCTCGCGCGGGCACCGCGGACGCGCAGTTCGCCGAGGACGCGGCCGTTCGCGCGCAGCGCGAGCGAAAGCTCGGCGCGAGTCTCTCGCTCGCGCGCGCGAACGCGGCCGCGCTGCGCCGCGATGCGCTCGGCGCCGTCCGCGCCGCGTAGCGCGACTTCGCCCGCGCGCGCCCGTGCGATGCGGAGCGCGCCCGCGAGCAGGCGGCGACACGCTTCGCCGGTCTCGAGCGCGCCCACGAGGTCGCGCAGCGCGGCCGCGTAGATCTGCTCGGAGTCGCCTTGGCGGGCCATCAGGTGGGCAGCGCCGCCGCCGCGGCGATCGCGAAGCGCGGCGACGCTGCGGACTCACAGGCGCCAGCCGGATCGCGGCTCACGGCCAGCACGCGCCCGTGCTGCCACGGTCCGCCGCGGCGCACGAGGTGTCCGCGCCGCTCGAGCTCGGCGAGCACCTCGGCCGCGATGCGCGACTCGGCGGTGACCACGCGCGGCTGCGCCGTGCGCGGGAAGAACGAGTCGGGCATGTGGTGCGAGTGCACCGTCGGCGCGTCGATCGCGCTCTGCAGATCGCGCGCGCGGAAGTCGACGAGGTTCAGGAAGAACTGCAGGGTCCACTGATCCTGCTGATCCCCGCCCGGCGTGCCGAACGCGAGCCGCCGCCCGTCCGCCAGGCGCGCGAGCGAGGGCGAGAGAGTGGTGCGCGGGCGCTTTCCCGGCGCGAGCGCGTTCGGGTGCCCCGGATCGAGGGCGAACATCTGCGCGCGCGTGCCGATCGGGAAGCCGAGCGCCGGAATCACCGGCGACGACGGAATCCACGCACCCGATGGCGTCGCGGAGACCGCGTTTCCGTCGCGGTCGATCGCGTCCAGGTGAGTCGTGTCGCCGCGCCCGCGCGAGACGGCGAGCGCCTGGGGCTCGAGTGACTGCACCGGCTCATCGGTCGCCGCCAGCCGCGGCCAGCCGGCGGGCAGCCGGCCGAGTCCCGGCCGCAGCTCGGCGGACGCGCGCTCGCGGTCGATCAGCGCCCGACGCTTCTCGGTGTAGCTGTCGGAGAGCAGCTCGCCGAGCGGTACGTCGGCGAACTTCGGATCCCCGTAGCACGCCTCGCGGTCGGCGAACGCGAGCTTCGCCGCCTCGATCGCGACGTGCAGCGAGTCGGCGGAGTTCTGCCCGCTGCCCGCGAGGTCGAAGCCCTCGAGGAGGCGGAGCTGTTGCAGGAACACCGGCCCCTGACTCCAGGGGCCGCACTTCCACACCCGCGAGCCGCGGTAGCCGGCCGAGACGGGCTCCTCCAGCGCGCCCTCGTAGCGCGCCAGGTCGGCGGCGCGCAGCAGCCCGGCGTGCCGCCGGCCGCTCGCGTCGCGGACCGGCGTCGCGAGGAAGCGCTCGATCTCTTCGGCCGCGCGCCCGCGGTAGAACGCGTCGCGCGCCGCGCGGATCCGGGTCTCGCGGGAGCCCGCCGCCGCGCGCTCGGCCGCGACGAGCGAGCCGAGAAAATCGGCGAGCGCGGGATTGGTCTGTGACTCGCCGATCCCGCGCAGCGGCAGGTACAGCGCGGCGCTCGACGGCCACTCCGCGCGAAAGCGCGCTTCGAGAAGTGACAGCACCGAGCGCAGGAACGGGTACATCGGGAAGCCGCGCGTCGCGAGCGCGCGCGCGGGCGCCAGCACGTCCGCGAGGCTGCGCGTGCCGAAGCGCGCCAGCAGGAGACACCAGGCGTCGAGCGCGGCGGGCACGGTCGCCGCGAGCAATCCGTCCCCGGGGATCAGCTCGAGCCCGAGCTCGGCGAAGCGCGCGCAGGTCGCCGCGGCCGGCGCGACGCCCTGACCCGAGATTGCGTAAGTCCGGTCCTCGCGCGCGACGTGGACCAGGATCGGCACCTCACCGGCCGGCCCGTTCATGTGCGGCTCGAGCACCTGCAGCGCGAAGCCCATCGCGCAGGCGGCGTCGGCTGCGTTGCCACCGTCCGCGAGCACCGCTGCGCCGATCTGCGTCGCGAGGTGGTGACCCGCGGCCACCGCGCCGCCGAAGCCGCGCAGGATCGGAGTCGGTCGCTCGCTCATGGCGCCATTCTATCGGTCGCGGAAGGTCTTGGAGTCTTTGTCGGCCGCGCCCGCTAAGCTCGGCCCAGATGTCGCGCTCTCTCGTCACCGCCTCACTCACTGCCTTCGTGCTCATGCTCGGGCTCGGGGTGCTGTTCCCGGTGCTGCCGTTCCTGACGCGCGAGCTGGGAATTTCGGACGCGGCGGCCGGCGCGCTGCTGGCGGCGTATCCGTTCGCCTCGTTCCTCGCGAGCCCGTTCTGGGGCCGCTTCTCGTCGCGGCGCGGGCGCAAGCCGGCGCTGGTGATCGGGCTCGTCGGCTATGCGGTCGGGTTCGGGCTCTTCGGGCTGGGCCGGAGCTTCGCGGAGCTGCTCGCGGCGCGCGCTCTCGGCGGCCTGATCTCGGCGGCGGCGCTGCCCGCGCTCTTCGCGTATGTCGCGGACGTGACGATCGCGGAGCGGCGCAGCTCGGCGATGGGCGTGCTGGGGGCGGGCATCGGCCTCGGCGTGACCTTCGGGCCGCTACTCGGCTGGCTCACCTGGTCGGCGTTCGGGCTGCGCGCGCCGTACTTCGTCTCGGCGGCGATCGGCCTCGCGAACGCGCTCTTGGTCGCGCGCTTCCTGCCCGAGAGCACGACCGCGGCGTCGCGCGCGGAGCCGGTGCGCACTCCGTTCGCGAGCCTGGCCGCCCCGCTCGCGCCGTACCTCGCCTGCAGCTTCCTCACCTCCACCGCGCGCATCGCCGTCGACTCGACCTTCGGCTTCTTCGCGCAGAACGCGCTGCGGGCGACACCGCGCGGTGTAGGCATGCTGCTCTTCGGCATGGGGCTCGCGGGCGCGCTGGTGCAGGGCGGACTGATCCGGTCGCTCGCGGGCCGTGTGTCCGACGCGGCGATCTTCTCGAGCGGCTGCGCAGTCATGGGCGGCGGGCTCGCGGCGTTCGCGTTCGCGGCCGGCTGGACCTCGGCGACGCTCGCGGGTCTGGCGGTCGCGAGCGGCTTCGCGCTCTTGTCTCCGACCTTGAACGCGCTGCTGTCGCGCGCGGCCGAGTCCGCGCAGGGGGAGGCTCAGGGCCTGAACGGGAGCGCGACCGCGCTCTCGCGCGTCGTCGCGCCGCTCTTGTTCACCAGCGGCCTCTGGCCGCGCACGGGCGCGTTCGGCACGTACGGAGCCGCGGCCGTGCTGTGTCTCGCAGCGCTCGCCGTCGCGCTCGCGCGCTTCAGAATCCGGGGGGAGGCGTGAATCCGCCCGTGAGCTCCGCGAGCCGGCGCGCGAAGTCGAGCGTGGTGCGGTCCTCGAGGTAGGGGCCGGCGATCTGAATCCCGACCGGCAGACCGTCGGTCGTGCGGCCGACCGGAACCACCGTCGCGGGCAGCTTGCACATGGTCACCGGCGCGATCCAGCCGAGCAGGTCGGTGTAGGGGATCGACTTCCCGTTCACGGTCAGCGTGCGCAGCGGCATCGCCGGTTCGGGCATGTGCGCGATCGCCGGCAGCTGGTTCACCGGCAGGAGCAGAACGTCGATCTCCCCGAACAGCGCGTGCAGCTGCGCGCGGAGTCTCTCGCGGTTCTCGTTCGCGACCAGCCAATCGATGTGACTCACGGTGAAGGCGCGCGCGCTCGCGACGATCGGATTCGGATCGTCGGGCGCGGCGCGGGCCGCGAGCGCCTCGAACTCGGCGATCGCGGTCTCGGGGAAGCTCCCGGCCATCAGCGGGAACAGCAGCGTGTCGTAGGCGCGGCGCGCAGCGGAGAGGTCGAACGGCGGCTTCTCGTAGACGCGCACGTTCGCGCCGGCGCGGCGCAGCTTCTCGACCGCCGACTCGAGCAGCGTGCGCACCGACGCGTCCACGGGATACGCGTCGTCGTGGAAGCACGCAGCGACGCGATAGTCGGCCAGACGCGTGCGCCGCGCGGGGGGCAGCTCGAGTCGCCAGCCGACCGCATCGAGCTCGCCGGGTCCGGCGAGGACGTCCAAGGCGAGTGACAGATCCTCGGTGCTGCGCGCGATCGGGCCGCACACGTTGAGATCGGGCGAGGCGATCACGCCGGGCGGCGGCGGAATGTGGCCGCGCTGCGGGACGATGCCCCAGCTCGGCTTGTGACCGCAGACTCCCGACCAGTGCGACGGCACGCGGATCGAGCCGCCGATGTCGCTGCCGAGCTCGAGCGGTGTCTCGCCGGCCGCGACCGCGGCCGCCGCGCCACCCGACGAGCCGCCGGGAACGCGCGCCCGATTCCACGGGTTGTTGGTCGTGCCGAAGATCTCGTTGAAGCTCTGCCAGTCACCAGCCATGAACGGCACGTTGGTCTTCCCGAAGATGATCGCGCCGGCGCGGCGCAGTCGCGCGACCGCGTCGGCGTCGCGCTCGGGCGTGTGATTCGCGAGCGCGGGCGCACCGGCCGTCGTGCGCAGCCCGGCGGTCTCGAAGGTGTCCTTGATCGTCATCGGCAGACCGTGCAGCGGCCCGAGCGTGCGACCGCGCGCCAGCTCTTCGTCCGCGGCGGCGGCCGCGGAGCGCGCGCGCTCCTCGTCGAGCGTGACGACTGCATTCAGCGCCTTGCCGTGCTTCGCGACGCGCGCGAGCAGCACCTCGAGCAGCTCGCGGCTCGACACCTCGCGCCTCCGCAACATGCCCACCAGCTCCGTCGCGCTGCGAAACGCCAGCTCAGTCATCGCGCCTCCCGTTCTGGATCCCGCGCTCTGGATCCAGCGACCGCGCGCATCGTACCATGCGTTCCGTGGAGGTGAGGTGAGCGACTCGGAGGCGATCACGCGCGGCATTCGCGTTCACGTGCACGCGCGCTACGTGGCGGAGCGCTCTCGACCGCTGATGAACGAGTTCTTCTTCGCGTACACGATCCGGATCTCGAACGAGGGGCGAGAGAGCGTGCAGCTCGTCTCGCGCGCATGGCTGATCGAGGACGCGGAGGGCCACACCGAGGAAGTCCGCGGCCCCGGCGTCGTCGGCGAGCAGCCCGTGCTCGCCCCCGGCGAAGCGTTCGAGTACACGTCCGCGTGTCCGCTCGGCACGCCCTTCGGCTCGATGCGCGGCACCTACCAGATGGTCACCGAGGGCGGCGAGCGCTTCGACGCCGAGATCGCGCGCTTCCTGCTCGCCGAACCGCACTCGATCCACTAGCTCGAGATGGAGCTAGAACGCGCCGCAATCGAGCGGATCCTGGCCCGCTGGCCAGTCGCGCGCCTCGCCACGCTCGCCAGTGATGGCCGCGCGCAGCTGGTCCCGATCGTGTTCGCGGAGAGCGGCGGCGCGCTCTGGTCGCCGGTCGACGGCAAGCCGAAGCGCGGACCGGAGCTCGCGCGTCTGCGCAATCTGCGGCGCGAACCCCGCGTGTGTCTCCTGCTCGATCACTACGACGCGGACTGGTCGGCGCTCTGGTGGCTGCGGCTCGACGGCCGGGCGTCGGTCGTGCCGGCGAGCGGCGCCGAGGCGCTCGCCGCCGCGGGCGCGCTGCGCGCGAAGTACCGCGCCTACGAGCGCGGAGTCACTCCGCTGTTCACCGGCGAACCGACCTTGATCCGGATCGCGATCGAGAAGCGCGTGGGCTGGCGCGCCTCAGATCACATGGGGCAGCTGCCCTGACCGCTGCTCTCCCAGGGATCGCGGAGCCGTCGGCAGCGAAAGGGTGAGTCCCGCACGGCGCGCAGAAGCGCCGCGCGGCGATCTGCTACGCTCGCGGCAGGAGGCGAGCCGTGTCCGAGCGCAGCGTCCGAACCTTCTGCCGGGTGTGCGAGCCCGCGTGCGGTCTGGTGGCCACCGTGCGCGATGGAAAGCTCGAGCGGCTGCTGCCCGATCGCGAGCACCCGGTCACCCGCGGATTCGCCTGCAACAAGGGACTGGCTGGAGCCGAGATACACCGCGATCCCGACCGCCTCGACTTCCCACTGCGCCGCCCGGCGCACGGCCCGGCCGAGCGAGTGACTTGGGATGCGGCGATCGCCGGCGTGGCGGACGCCCTGCGCGCGATCACCTCGGCGCACGGCCCGAATGCCGTCGCGACCTATATCGGCAATCCGACCGCCTTCAACACGCTCGCGGGCCCCGCGATCGGCGCATTCGGCGCCCAGCTCGGCAGCAAGCGCACGTTCTCCTCGGGCACGCAGGACTGCGCGAACAAGTTCGCCGGCAGCGAGGCGGTCTTCGGCTCGAGCACGATCCACCCGATTCCCGACCTCGCCCACACCGACTTCCTGCTGGTGTTCGGCGCGAACCCGCGCGTCTCGCACGGGAGCTTCATCTCGATCGCGGACCCGATGCGCGCGCTGCGCGACGCGCGCAAGCGCGGCGCGAAGCTCTACTTCGTGAATCCCCGCGAGATCGAGTCCGCCGAGCCGAACGAGACGATCCTGATCCGGCCCGACACCGATCTGTATTTCATGGCGGCGCTGCTGCACGAGCTCGACCAGATCGGCGGGCTCGAGCGCGAGACACTCGACGCCTTCGGCGCGCACGTCGCCGAGTTGCTCGACTTCGCCGCGCGCTACCCCGCCGAGCGCGCGGCGGTGGTGACCGGCGTTCCAGCCGACACCGTCCGGCGGTTGGCGCGCGAGATGGCGGCCGCGCGCGGCGCGTCGGTGCACATGTCGACGGGCGTGAACATGGGGCGCCAGGGCACGCTCGCCTACTGGCTGCTGCACATGCTCTCGTTCGCGACGGGCAACCTGGACCGGCGCGGCGGGAACATCCTGTCGGTCGGCTTCTACCCGGCGGCGAAGGCCGGCCGGCGCGCGTTCGAGAAGAGCTTCGCGGACACCGAGTTCGGCCGCCTGCGCCGCGGGAGCCTGCCCGGGAATCTGCTCGCCGACGCGATCCTGGCGCAGCGGAATCCGGTGCGCGCGCTGGTCGTCGTCGCCGGCAATCCGCTGCTCTCGATCGGCGGCGAGGCGCGCATGCGCGAGGCGCTCGGGAAGCTCGAGCTGTTGGTCTGCATCGACCTGTACAAGAACGCGACCGGCGAGTACGCGCACTGGCTGCTGCCGTCGACCGACATGTTCGAGCGCGCGGACGTGAACATCACCGGGCTCGGCCTGCAGCACGAGCCCTGGATCCAGTTCAGCGACGCCGTGGTCGAGCCGCGCGGCGAGCGGCGCGAGGAGTGGTGGATCTTCGCGCGCCTCGCGCAGGCGCTCGGCTTCAAGAGCCCGCTCGACGCGGGGCCGGCACCGGATCTGTGGGGTCGCATCGATCACATGCTGCACGCCCGGGGTCACTCACTCGATGCGCTCCGGGCGGGCGAGCGGCCGCTCGTCTTCGAGCCGCTCACTCCGGGCCGGTTCTTCGCGGAGCAAGTTCAGACCCCGGACGGAAAGGTCGACTGCTGCCCGCGCGCGTTTGGCGACGCGCTGGCGCGCGCCGAGCGGATCTGCGCGGAGCTAGAGGCCGAGGGAGTCACTCGGCTGAAGCTGATCACGCGGCGCGATCCGTACATGCACAACAGCTGGTACGCGAACGTCCCGGCGATGAAGCGCGGCGACCGCGACCGCAACCGCCTCTACGTGCATCCCGACGACGCGCGAGCGCGCTCGCTCGCCGACGGCGCGAAGGCGCGCATCTGGAACGAGCACGGCGCGCTCGAGCTCGAGCTCGCGTACGACGCCGGGCTGATGCCGGGCGTGGTCGC
Organism: Myxococcota bacterium; assembly: GCA_044450765.1. Taxonomy (GTDB): domain Bacteria; phylum Myxococcota_A; class UBA9160; order SZUA-336; family SZUA-336; genus VGRW01. The sequence continues at coordinate 14,050 of JBIOJK010000092.1, forward strand.
GCTGACTCATGGCTGGGGCAACCGGGGCAGCACCGGCATGAGCGTCGCCGCGCGAACTCCGGGCGTGAACGCCAATGCGCTGCTCCCGATCGGGCCCGAAAGCTTCGAGCCGCTCTCGAGTCAGGCGTTCATGACCGGCATTCCGGTGGAGCTCGCTCCGCTCTAGACGCCGCTGCAGTTCCGGATGCAGCTCGAGAAATGGCCCACGCAGCCCGCTCGCGCGCCTCGGCTCACGTTCTTGATCTGCGTCTGCCAGGTCTGCTTGTCGAGCGCCCAGCCGCCCCGGCAGTCTCCGAGCTCGGACCCGGTGAGGCCGGCGCAGTCGAGCTTGCTGTCGAACGCGATCCAGTCACTCGCGAACGCGAGCTCGCAGCTTTCCGCGTCCTTCACGTCGCGCACGCAGGTGGTCGTCGCGTCGAGGCAGAGCTTCTGGCAGGCGGCAAGGCCGATGAAGCTCGAGTCGAAGGCGAACTGCGGGGCCACGTTCGTCGGATCGCGGCAGACCAGGGTATCGAAGAGCGAGCCCATTCCTGCGCGCGCGGCCGGGGAGGGGACGAGCGCGCTCGCCAGCGCGAGGGCGCAAGTGACTGCCGCGCGCGAGAGCTCAGGGCGCAAGATCGCACTTATCTGCGCAATCCTTAGCG
>JBIOJK010000093.1:0-14676 GCA_044450765.1 Myxococcota bacterium
CCAGACGACTCCCCCGCCGCCGCCCGTGGTCTACGTTCCGGCGCGGCCAGTGGTCGTCGCGCCGTCTCCGCCGCCGCCGATGCCCATGGCGCTGCGCGTGATCTACGCTCCGTTCTACGCGGCCGGACTGGTGCTGCGCTACGGCTTCTATTACGGCATCGTCGTTCCGCTCGACGTCTTCGGCCGCGCCGTCACCTACGGAGTCGAGGGCGGCGCCGATCCCGCCGATGGAAAGTGACTCTGGGGGGACTCATGTCGACGCACCGATCTCGCTGGCTGCGAGCGCTCGCCGCGCTCGCGCTCGCCGCAGCGCCTCTCTCCTCGCGGGCGCAGGGGCCGGAAGAACAGGCCGCTCCACCGGCCGGCGCGCCCTCTGCCGCGCCGGCGGGCGAGTCGGGCGCTGCGCCGGCCACCGCAGCCGATCTCGATCGCACGCCGCCGCGGCTCAGCTTCACGGACGGTGAGGTGTCGTTCTGGCGCAGCGGCGCTCCCGACTGGAGCCCCGCGCAGGTGAACACGCCGCTCGGCGAGAACGATCAGCTCTACACGGGTGACAAGGCGAACCTCGAGGTTCAGGTCGGCGCGCGCGCGTTCGTGCGCGCGGGCGAGCAGACACAGCTCGGTGTCACGAACCTCGAGCCCGACTTCGTCCAGTTCCGGATCGTGGCCGGCCACGCCTCGCTCGATCTGCGCAGCGTGAAGGCGGGGCTGACGATCGAGATCGACACGCCGCACGCCGCGTTCAGCGTCGAGCATCCCGGCTACTACCGGATCGAGGTCACCGACGAGAGCACCAGCTTCACGAGCCGCCGCGGCGGCCGCGCGACGGTGACTCCCGCGAACGGACAGGCGGCCTCGGTCGCGCCGAGCGAGCAGGTCGTCGTGACGGGCACCGACCAGCCGCAGCTCGAGACCTATGCGGCGCCCGAGCTCGACGACTGGGATCGTTGGAACTACACGCGCACGGACCAGCTGCTCGATGCGGTGAGCTCGCGCTACGTGCCGTACGGAGTGTACGGCGCCGACGACCTCGATCACTACGGTGACTGGCGCGTCGTGCCGACGTACGGAGCGGTCTGGATGCCGCGCGTCGCCCCAGGCTGGGTGCCCTACAGCACGGGCTCGTGGGTCTATGACCCTTACTACGGCTGGACCTGGGTCGATACCGCGCCGTGGGGCTGGGCGCCGTTTCACTACGGCCGCTGGGTCCAGGCGGGCGGTTACTGGGGCTGGGCGCCGGGCCCGCTGGTCGCGCGGCCGTTCTACTCGCCCGCGCTGGTCGCGTTCTACGACGGCCCGTCGTTCTCGATCGGGATCAGCTTCGGTCACGCGAACATGGGCTGGGTCGCTCTCGGCTGGGGTGAGCCGTGCGTGCCGTGGTGGGGCCCGAGCAGCTGGCGCGGTCACCCGCACTGGAACGGATGGGGCGGACCGCGCGTCGTGAACAACGTCACGATCAACAACAAGACCGTGATCAACGTGAACGAGGTGCACGGCTGGGCGAACGCGAGCTACAAGGGCGCGGTCGTCGGCGTGCCGCGCGATCAGTTCGGCCACGGGCGCGTGAAGGTCGAGCACTTCGATCCGCAGCGGGTGGCGAAGTTCCGGCCGGTGCAGGGAGATCTCGACGTGAAGCCCGCGAGCGCGAGCCTCGCGCCGTCGACCGATCGCGGGACGCGCCCGCCGCGCGCCGTCGCGGAACGCACGGTCGTCGCGACGCGCGAGCCGAAGCGCGGCGGGTCGGCGAGCTTCGAGCGCACGGCGGCGCCGACCAGTGACGGCGTGCAGCACGCACAGCGCGGCGCGGAGCACGCGCCTGCGCGCGAGCAGTCACAGGAGACCGCGCCGCGCATCGTGGCCGCCCCGAAGCGCGGCCACGTCGACGCGATGCAGAATCGGCCACCGTTCGGCACGGCGAGCACGGCCGAGCGCGAGGCGCCGCCGAAGCCGCCGCGCTACGGAGACGTGCGCGACCGCGGCGGCGAAGCGACCCCGCCGGCGCCCCCGCCCATGGAGCAGGCGCAGCGCTCTCGCAATCAGCCGGCGGACCAACGCGGGGCGGCGCCGCCGCCGGTGCCGCACGGCAAGCACGGCGAGTCACAAGCGCGCGAATCGACGCCGCAGGCGCCGCGGAACTTGCCGGGCGAGCCCGCGAACCGCGTCTATCGCCCGCACGGGCAGGGCGGTGGCGGTCCACACGCCGAGCCAGCGCCGAAAGCGGAGTCACACTCGCGCGGCGGCCAGGGGCCGGCGCCGAGCTCGACCCAGCACGGGCACTCCGAGCAGTCGGGCGGCCACGGCCAAGGGCACGAGCACCCGAACTGAGTCAGCAGCAGCGGCCGCGGCGCGCGGCGGCGTCGGCGAGCGCGCCGCGCGCGGCCTCCGCCGTCGCGCGGCGGTGCGCGTGCGCGGGAAGGCCGACGAAGCCGCGCGCGAGCCCGGCGAGCGCGGCGATCACTCGCGCGATCCGGCGCCGGGCGGTCACGAGGCCTCCGCCGCGCGGGCCTCGGTCGCGATGCCGGGCCCGCGCAGTGTCCGCCACCAGACGCGCGCCGCGTCGGCCACGACCACCGCGACCAGCCCCATGAAGAGCGCGGTCACCGCGGCGTCGAGCCGGTTGTTGAAGATCAGGGTCTGTGTCTCGCGAATCTTCTCCGGCGGCACGGCGCCCTGTGCGAGCTGACTCGCCAGATACTCTGCCTGGGCCAGAAATCCGATGCGCCGATCCGCGTGGAAGAGCTTCTGCCAGCCCGCGGTCATCGTCACCGCCAAGAGCCAGAGCAGGGGCGCGAGGGGCAGCAGCGCGAAGCGCGGGCGCTCCGACTTCACGAAGATCGTGGTCGCGAGCGCGAGCGCGGTCGCCGCGAGCAGCTGATTCGCGATGCCGAAGAGCGGCCAGAGCGAGTTGATTCCGCCGAGCGGGTCGATCACCCCCTGATACAGGAAGTAGCCCCAGCCGGCGACGATCAGCGCGGACGCGAGCAGGTTCGCCGGCAGCGAGCTCGTGCGCCCGAGCGGCGCCCAAACGTTGCCGAGCAGGTCCTGGATCATGAAGCGGCCGACGCGCGTGCCCGCGTCGAGCGTCGTCAGGATGAAGAGCGCCTCGAACATGATCGCGAAGTGGTACCAGAGCGCGCGCAGCGCATCGCCGCCGATCGCGCGCGAGAAGATCTCGGCCATGCCGATCGCGAGGCTCGGCGCGCCACCGGTGCGCGAGAGCAGCGTCTGTTCGCCGACCGAGTGAGTCAGTGCCGAGAAGGACACAGGGTCGAGCGCGAAGCCCCAGCCCGAGACGACCTCCGCGGCGTGCGCGACGTCCGTCCCGATCAGCGCGGCGGGCGAGTTCATCGCGAAGTAGACCCCGGGCTGCATGACCGCCGCGGAGAGCAGCGCCATGAGCGCGACGAAGCTCTCCACGAGCATCGCGCCGTAGCCGACGAAGCGCGCGTCCGACTCGCGCTCGAGCAGCTTCGGCGTCGTTCCGCTCGAGATCAGCGCGTGAAAGCCGGACATCGCGCCGCACGCGATCGTGATGAAGCAGAACGGGAACACCTTGCCGGCGAACACGGGCCCGCTGCCGTCGACGAAGCGCGTGAGCGCCGGCAGGTGCACGTCGGGCCGCACCCAGAGCAGGCCCGCGGCCAGCAGCCCGACCGTGCCGATCTTGATGAATGCCGACAGGTAGTCGCGCGGCGCGAGCAGGAGCCACACCGGGAGCACGCTCGCGACGAACCCGTAGCCGATGATCGCGAGCGCGAGGCTTCGCTTGTCCAGATCGAAGAACCCGCGCAGCGCCTCGCTCTCCGCCACGCTGCGCCCGCCCGCGACTGCCAGCAGCACCAGTCCTACACCAATCAGTGATGCCTCGAGCACGCGGCCCGGGCGCACGCGCACCATGTACACGCCCATGAAGAGTGCGATCGGAATCGTGGCGGTCACCGTCGAAGTCGCCCACGGGCTGCCGAACATCGCGTTCACGACCACCAGGCCGAGCACGCCGATCAGGATCACCATGATCGCGAGCACCCCGACCAGCGCCGCCGCGCCGCCCACGGGGCCGATCTCCTCGCGCACCATCTGCCCGAGGCTCTTGCCGTTGCGGCGCAGCGAGGCGACCAGGATCGTGAAGTCCTGAACCGCTCCGCCGAGTACGACGCCGATCAGGATGTACAGGACGCCCGGCAGATAGCCGAACTGCGCGGCGAGGATCGGGCCGACCAGCGGCCCGGGCCCCGCGATCGCCGCGAAATGGTGGCCGAAGACGACCCAGCGGTTCGTCGGCACGAAGTCCTTGCCGTCGGCAAAGCGCCGCGCGGGGGTGACGAGTGAGTCGTCGAGTCGCAGCGCGCGGGCAGCCAGAAACGCAGAGTAGAAGCGATAGCCGATCGCGTACGTGCACAGCGCGGCGACGAGAAACCACACGCTCGAGATCGGCTCGCCGCGCGCGCCGGCGACGAAGACCAGCGCGCCCGCGCCCGCGAGCGCGATGCCGGTCCACAGCAGAGACTTCCCGAGCGACATCCGGCGATTCTACTGGTTCGCGCAGCATGCGCGGCGTCTCCGCGGGCTGCGCGCACGGTCACGACCGGCCAATGTGCTAGCCCGACACGTGCGACAATCCGCCCACAGTCGGAAAGCGGGAGAGCGCGATGCGAGACGTGAGCGGACGAGTGGCGGTCATCACGGGCGGCGCGAGCGGCATCGGCCGCGGCATGGCCGCGGTGTTTGCGGCCGCGGGCATGAAGCTCGCGCTCGCGGACATCGACGAAGCGCGCGTCGTCGAGACGGCGCGCGAGCTCGAGAAGAGCGGCGCCGAGGTGCTCCCGGTGCGCGCCGACGTCTCGGTGCAGGCCGAAGTCGACCTGCTCGCGCGCCGCACGCTCGACCGCTTCGGCGCCGTCCACGTGGTCTGCAACAACGCCGGGGTCGCGCACGGTGGCGTGCCGACCTGGGAGAGCACGCTGCACGACTGGGAGTGGATCGTCGGCGTGAACCTGATGGGCGTCGTGCACGGCGTGCGGACGTTCACGCCGATCCTGCTCGCGCAGGGCGGCGAGAGTCACATCGTGAACACGGCCTCGATGGCGGGGCTGATCAGCGGCGCGGGCAACGCGCTCTACGGAGTCACGAAGCACGCCGTCGTCGCGCTGTCCGAGGCGCTCTTCAACGAGCTGCGCGCCGCGAACGCGTCGGTGCACGTCTCGGTGCTGTGCCCCGGCTGGATCAACACCGAGATCCTGCGCTCGTCGGAGCGAAATCAGCCGGACGACGTGCGCCGCAATCGGCCCGAGGTGCGCACGACCCCGGAGTCCGAGATCCGCCGCAAGCAGGTCGAGAGCATGCTCGTGTCCGGTCTCTCGCCGACGAAGGTCGGCGAGCTCGTGCTCGCGGCGATCCGCGACCAGCGCTTCTGGATTCTGACTCACCCCGAGTGGAAGGGCGCGATCCGGCACCGGCTCGAGAACGTGCTCGAGGAGCGCGATCCGACCCCGCTCGTCCCGCGCCGCTAGCGCTCAGTCACTTCTCCCACGGCAGCGGCTGTGGTGGAGGCAAGCTGGCGAAAGCGGGGTGGGTCGGCTCACCGCGCGTGAGCGCGAGCACGTAGAGCAGCGGCGGGAAGGCGATCGCCTGGCGGCCGCCGACGAACAGGAAGGGCGTGCCGCGGATTCCGTGCGCGAGCGCCCATGCGATGTCGTCCTGGAGCTTCTTGTCGGTCTCGGGCGAGCTCACGCAGGCCGCGAGCGCCTCCTTCGGGCCCAGCGGCGCGGCGAGCTCCCAGACTTTCTCCTCCGTGAGCGACTCCTGGTTCTTGAACAGCTCGCCGGCGAGCTCGAATTCGCCGGGCTTCCCTTCGCTGCAGATCTTGACGCGCGCCGCGAGGCAGCGAATCGGCTCGCTCTCGTCGCGCACGATCGCCTTGTTGCACGCCTTGTCGAGCGGATACTGGTGCGGCGCGAGAGAGAACACGTCGGGACCGAAGCGCTTGCGCAGCTCGAGCAAGATCTCGTGCGTCTCCGCACAGTGAGTGCACAGCGTGTCGGTGAACTCGGTGAGCGCGAGCCGGGCGTTGGCCGGGCCGATCACCGAGCGCGCGGGCGGCGGCACCACGACGGGCCCCTTCGCGTACGCCGCGAGCGTGTCGGAGAGGAGCTGCTTCGGGGCCTCGGGCAGGCTCGCGATGAAGCGGGCGATCTCGCGATCCTCCGGTGTTCCGCCCGCCAGCGCGGGCACTGACTGAACCGCCCTCGCGCCTGCGGCGGCGCTGCTCTGGGGCGTGTGCGTTCCGGGCACGAGCAGCAGCGCGAACGCGAGCGCCAGCACGCCGCCGGCGATCGGCGCGCCTCGGGCGAACTGCGCGAGCGGCGCGAGGCCGATCCCGAACGCGCACACGCCGGCATAGGCGAGCACCAGGAGATAGGTGGCGCCGCAGGTCGTGCAGAGAGGTCCGAACAGCAGTGACGCCGTGAGCAGCCCGGCGGCCCCCACGACTCCGCCCGCGGCGGTCAGCAGAGTTCCGGCAAGCCACGGCTCGACCACGCGGCGCCGCGCGATGCGGATGCGCGCGACCAGCGGCAGCACGAGCGCGGTGACTCCCCACGCCACTCCCCAAGCCGCGACCGGCAGGCCCGTGTGCGCGTGCACGGCGCTCGCGAACGGAGAGTCCCAGACTTCGGCGCAGTGACCGCCGCCCGGCCCGCAGATGACCTCACCGCCGCGGCGCGCGACCAGAAGCTCGTACCACTGAAACAGCGCCCACGCCGTGTGGAGCAGCGCGAGCCCAGCCGCGAGCGCGAGCGCGCGCGCCTGCCGCAGCGGCGTTCCTGCCAGAGAGTCCGGTTGTCCCATCGATCTCACGCTAGCGAACTCGGCAGCGGTTTGACGCCCGCGGCGCGGAGTGGGAGCCTCGCGCGCGATGCCGCGCGCAGTCAAGCTCGAGCCGAGGCAGATCGAGAACGCGCTGCGCGCGCTGCCCGGCTGGTCGCTCGCGAACGGCGCGCTGCACCGCGAGTTCCGCTTCGCGAACTTCAGCGAGGCCTTCGGCTTCATGACTCGCGTGGCGCTGGTGGCCGAGGCGCGCGATCACCACCCCGACTGGTCGAACGCGTGGAACCGCGTCGTCGTCGATCTGGTGACGCACGACTCCGGCGGCATCACCGAGAAGGACGTCGCGCTCGCGCAGCTGATCAGCGAGCTCGCGCCGTAGCGATCGTGCGCGCGACGAACGTCCGCTACGGCGCGGTCGGGTTCACTCTGGCCATGATCGCGATCGCCTATCTCGACCGGGTCTGTATCTCGACCGCGGCGCCGTCGATCCAGGCGGAGCTCGGCCTCTCGGATCCGCAGATGAGCCTCGTGTTCAGCGCGTTCACGCTGAGCTACGCGCTGTTCGAGGTGCCGAGCGGCTGGCTCGCCGACCGCTACGGCGCGCGACTCGCGCTGTCGCGGATCGTCGTCTGGTGGTCCGCGATGACCGCGGCCACCGGGCTGGCGGGCGGCTTCGGATCGCTCGTCCTCGTCCGGTTCCTGTTCGGCCTGGGCGAGGCGGGCGCGTTTCCGGCGACCGCGCGCGTCTACGCGCGCTGGATTCCGCTGCGCCTGCACGGGCGGCTGTTCGGGGTGCTGCTCGCCGCCGCGGCGCTCGGCGGCGCAGTGACTCAGCCACTCGTGGTCGCGCTGCTCTCGCGCATCGGCTGGCGACTCTCGTTCGCCGCGTTCGGCGCCGTCGGACTGGTCTGGACGATCGCGTTCGCCCGCTGGTTCCGCGACGACCCGCGCGAGCACCCGCGCGCGAACGAGGCCGAGCTCGCGCTGCTTGCCGCGGGCGGTGTCTCGAACGCGCCGCACGCGCCGGTGCCGTGGCGCGCGCTGGCGCGCAACCGGACGCTGATCGCGCTCTGCGCAATGTACTTCGGCGCGATCTACGGCTGGTACTTCTATCTCACCTGGCTGCCGACCTACCTGCTGCGCGCGCGCGGCTTCGATCTCTCACAGGTCGGCTGGCTGGCCTCACTGCCGCTGCTCGGGATCGCGCTCGGCGTCCTCGCCGGCGGCTGGCTCGCCGACCACCTGCGCCCGCGCCTCGGCCCGCGCCTGGGCTCGAGCCTGCCGGGGCTCGTCGGTCTGCCGCTGGCGGCGGCCTCGGTCTCCGGCGCGGCACTCACTTCGGACGGGACGACCTCGGCGCTGCTGCTGGCCTGCGCAGCCGGGTTCGCGGGCTTCGGCATCGCGCCGGGCTGGGCGATCTGCGTCGAGATCGCGGGGGCTCACTCGGCGGTCGTGAGCGGCGCGATGAACACGTTCGGGAACATCGGCGGGACGATCTGTCCGATCGTCATGGGGCTCTGCGTCGACCGCTTCCACTCCTGGACGCTGCCGCTGTTCAGCATCGCGCTGCTGTATCTCGCGTCGGGCGCGTGCTGGCTGGCGATCGACCCGACGCGCAGGATCGCCGGCGGCACGGCCTAGCCGAGCGGCGCGATCTCGAGCTCGATCACCGTCGCGAGCGGATCGATCGCGTCCTCGGGCACGCGAATCGCGACCTCGCCCTGCGGGTCGGCGTTGAACATCCGGTCGAGCACCGAGCAGCGGGACTCGAAGTCGAGCGGGCGCCCGCTCGCGAGCACGCGCGCCGCCCGCACGCGCTTGATCGGCACGCCGCGCACGGTCACCGTTTCGTAGGGGCGCATCAGCAGATGCAGGTGGACGCGGTCGCCTCGGCGTGTCGTCGGACCGTAGAACTGCCAGGGCTCGAGCCCGGGCAGTGAGTCGTGGATACTCGCGGCGTGTGACTCCATCCAGCGCGCCAGCGCGTCGAGGCGGGCGGTCTGTTCGGTCGGAAGCGCGCCGTCCGCCATGGGACTCACATTCAAGAGCAGATTCCCGCCGCGGCTCGCGACCTCGCACAGTCCGTGCACCAGCGCGCGCGCCGACTTGTAGTGAATGTCGTTCGGCGCGTAGCCCCAGCTCTCGTTCATGGTCATGCAGGTCTCCCAGCGGCGCGCGGGGGGCAGCGGCGGGATGAACTGCTCCGGCGTGTCGAAGTCGCCTTCGCCGGGGAGTCGATCGTTCAGCAGAATCTCGGGCTGCAGCCCGCGCGCGAGCGCGGCGATCTCCTTCGAACGCCACTCCTGCGGCGTGCGTTCCCAGCCGCCGTCGAACCAGAGCAGGTCGATGCGGCCGTAGCTCGAGAGCAGCTCGCGGAGCTGCGCCGACTGGAACGCGAGAAAGCGCGCCCACTGCTCGGCGCTGGGCCGCGGGACCTGCCCGAAGCGGTACGGCCGGTGCTCGTCGCGGAAGGCCGGATAGTCCGGGTGGTGCCAGTCACTGAGTGAGTAGTAGAGCCCGATGCGAAGCCCGTTCTCGCGCGCCGCGTCGACGAACTCGCCCACGAGGTCGCCGCGGTACGCGGAGTCCGCGATCGAGAGACCGCCCGCCGCGGTTGGCCAGAGCGCGAAGCCGTCGTGGTGTTTGGCGGTGAGCACCGCGTAGCGCATGCCCGCGCGCCGCGCCCGTGCGAGCCAGTCGCGCGCAGCACCGGGCTGCGGCGCGAAAGTCGCCGCGGTCGCGTGGTACGCGGCGGCGGGCACGTCCGCAGAGCCCGGCAGCGCAGCGACGCCCCCGACCAGCGGCCAGGAGAGCTCGATGCCGCGCTGCGACGAGTGACCCCAGTGGACGAACATCCCGAAGCGCGCGCAGTCGAACCAGCTCGCCATCTAGCGCGCCAGCCCGAGCCAGAGATCCACCTCGCTCTGCACGCCGAGAATCGCGCGCGCGGCGCTGACTCCCGACGTGACCACTCCGTACACGCCGCCGCCGGGCTGAGCCCAGTGACCCGCGAGGACCAGGCCGGGCAGGGGAGTCAGGTTCGCCGGGCGCCCGGGGCCGATCTGATCCGGGCCGAGCGCCCAGCCGTAGATCGCGCCGTCCGTGTTGCGCGTGTAGCGCTCGAGCGTGCGCGGCGTGCCGCCCTCCGCGAAGCGCACGTGCCGGCGCAGCCCCGGGAAACGCGACTCTGCCGCGAGCAGCATGCGCTCGACGTACGCCTCCTTCTCGCTTCGCCAAGCGCGCGCCGCGCCGTACGGCACGAGCGCGGTCAACACCAGAAGGTGTACCCCCGCCGGCGCGAGGCTCGGATCGGCCAGCGTCGGCACGGTCGCGCTCCACCAGCCCGGGCGTCCGGCGAGCGTCGAGCGGAAGGCGTCGTCGTGACTCCAAGTCTCGTACACGAACGTCTCGTGGGTCGCGCCGAGCGCGCGCAGGTCGAGGTCGGTCGCCAAGTAGGTCACGAACGCGGAGACGGACGGCTCGAGGCGCGCGAGCGCGCGGCGCCAGCGGGCCGGGAAGCGCGCCTCGCCGCACAGCTCGTCGACGGTCTGGCGCAGGTCCGCGTTCGAGACCACGACCGGCGCCGCGATCCGCTGTCCGTTCTCGAGCACGACACCGGCGGCGCGGCCGGCTTCGACGACGATCCTGCGCACCGGGCTGCGCAGCAAGAGCTCGCCGCCGTCGCGCACGACGGCGCCCGCGAGCGCGTTCGCGACGCGCTGGAAGCTGCCCTTGCAATAGAACGCGCCCTCGGCCGCGTACGAGAGCAGCATCGTCGCGAAATACAGGAACGAGACGCGCGAGGGCGGCAGCCCGAGATACGGCCAGAACGTGGCGAAGACGGCCTTCGCGCGCGCGTCGTCGAGGTGCTCGTCCATGACCCGCGCGAGCGTCGCGCGCCGGTAGCGCAAGAGCGTCGGGAAGTGACCCGGCGCGCGCATCACGTCGAACGGCGAAGCCAGCTCGGCCGCGCGCCGCGCCTCGTCGCGGATCGCGAGACACTCGGAGATCAGGTCTTCGAGTCCCTTGCGCTCGGCGGGGAAGGCGTCGGCGTGACTCGCGATGAACTCGTCGAGGCCCGCGCGCGCACACAGCTCGAGCCCGGGATACACCGCGGTGTAGAGCGGGTCGATGCGCGTGAACTCCAGCTCGTCGCGTGCGCCGACGGCGCACAGCACGCGGTGCAGCAGCCCGCCGCCCTCGAAGGCGGTCGGCTCGCAGCCGCCGACCAGATGCACCGCGGAGTCGAAGAGATACTGGCCGCGGCGGAACGCGTGCGCGTAGCCGCCGGGCCGGTCGTGCCGCTCCGCGACCAGCACGTGCTTGCCGGCGCGCGCGAGCAGCGCGGCCGCAGTGAGTCCGCCGAGTCCGCTGCCGACGACGATCGCGTCGTAGCGGTCGTGGCGCGCCTCGCGCCGGAACCTCACCGGACGCTGAACTCGGCGGGGTCGTTTCCGGCCAGCCCGTACTTGAGCATGAAGTCGACGACTCGCATGCTGTAGCGGCTGTCGGTCGCCTCGCCGGTGAAGACGCGCGGCAGGTGCTTGCGGAAATGCCAGTCGGTCGCGCGCCCGAGCCAGGTGTGGCGCACCCACTCGCCGACCTTGAACAAGGTGAAGAGGCGGCCGCTGTAGTAGGCATCGACGATGCGCGACCAGTCGTCGAGGTTGCGGATCGCGCGCGCCTGGTAGCGGGCGAACGCGTGCGGCGAGCCGTCGCGGATCGCTCTCGCGAGCTCGCGCGCGCCATCCAGGCTGAGCAGCGTGCCGCTCGAGAGCACGGGATCGATGAAGCCGAACGCGTCGCCGACGAGCGCCCACCCCGATCCGACGCCGCGCGTCGCGCGCAGCTGGTAGTTGGTGTAGCGCACGACGGGAGTCACTCGCTCCGCCTTCTCGGCCCACTGCCGCGCGCACTCGTCCGTGCGCAGGAGGCAGTCGTACTGCTCCTCGATCGTCGCGCCGAAACGGGCGATGTGCTCGGCGGGAGTCACGATTCCCACCGACACGCGGCCCGGCAGCGGGATCCGCCACGCCCAGCCGCGCTCGAGGCGATCGGAGTGGACGTTGCCGGGCAGCACGGTCTGCACGCCGGTGCAGTGCGCGTGCAGAGCCGTGTCCTTCCGCGGACCTTCGACCGTCGGCAAGTCGAGCAGCCGCGCGACGGCGCGCGCGCGGCCGGTCGCGTCGACGATCAGGTCCGGGTCGCCGCCCAGCGCCGCGCGCGCCAGCGCGAGTGTCTCCGGCGCGAGCCGGATGCGATCCGGATCGGCGTCGCGCTCGACCCGCGCCGCGTGGTCGATGCGGACCGCGCCGGCGCGCTCCGCCGCTGCGGCGATCGACGCGTCGAAGAGATCGCGCGGCACGTTGTACGCGTAGGGAGTCTTCGCGCCGCGGCGGTCCGCGAAGCGGAAGCTCGTCTGCGCGATCGGGTAGAAGGAGAACGTCGCCCCGGGCTTGTACACGCTGTACGCCGCGACCTCGTCCTCGATCCCGAGATCCTTCAAGAAGGGGACCACCGCGGGCACGAGCGACTCGCCGACGATGATCGGCGGGCGCTTGCCGCGGGTGAAGAGGGCGGCGCCGATGCCCCAGCGCCGCAAGTACGTCGCGAGCGCCGCACCCGAGGGCCCCGCGCCGATGATCGCGACTCTGCGAATGCGCTCCCCCATCCCCGCCGCACCATAGTCGAGCCCGAAAGCGCTTTCAACGCGCCTTGACAACCCGCGCACCCCGGTGCGAAACACCGAGGGCGATGCAGTGGAGCCGCGAGACGCTGACGGTGCGAGTCTACGAGATCCTGCGCGACGATCTGCTCAGCGTCGGCGTCGAGTTCACGCCGCGCTCGAGTCTCATCGACGCGGGGCTCGATTCGCTCGCGGTGACCCAGCTGCTGCTGGCGATCGAGGAAAGCACGGGTGTGTGGGTCGACGAGAGCCTGTTGACCGAGGAGACGCTCGCGAGCGCCGAGAGCCTCGCGGCCTGCGTGCATGCCCAGATCGCCCGCGCCTGACCGCGTCGCGCTGACGGGCGCCGACTGCTTCCTGCGCGCGTTCGACTTCGAGGTGCGCCGGACGGCCGGGTCGAGTCACCTGGCGCAGATCGTGCTCCGGCTGGGGCCTGGCCTCGACGCGAGCGCGCTCGAGAAGCTGATCGCGGAAGTCACACTGGCGCAGCCGATTCTGCGCGCGCCGGTTCGGCGGCCGTTCGGCGCGCTGCCCCCCGAGTTCCGGCTCGACCTCGCCACGCGGGCCGCGCTTCCGCGCGTGCAGATCCACGACCTGGCGGCCGCCGGTGCCGAGCCGCCCCTGCCGCCGCTTTTCGCCGAGCGCCTGAACGAGCGCTTCGACGGCCGCAGGGGCCAGCTGCTCCGCTGCGACGTCGTGCGCTACGCCGGCGGGCAGGGCGGCAGCGACGTCGCCTTCACCTGGCTCCACATGCTGCTCGACGGGTCGGGCAGCGAGCGATTCCTGCGCTGGCTCGACGAAGTGGGTGGCGGCGCGCGCTCGCCGGCCGACCTGCCCGAAGAGCCGCCGAGTGACTCGCTCGGGCACGGCGTCCGCGCGCAGGGCGACGCCGCGATGCGCTGGCGGGCCCGCATCCGCTCGTTCGCCGCCCGCGCGCCGCGCTCGCTCGCGGGTCCGCTCGCGCGCGTGCCGCAGCGACTGGAGTACGACGTGGCGACCTTCTCGCCCGAGGAGACCGAGCGCATCGCGGCGCGCGCGCGCAAGCTCGCAGGTTATCTCACGCCGATGCTGTTCTACCTCGCCGCGACCATCCGCGCGCACCGCGCGGTGTTCCGCATGCGCGGCGGCGACCCGCGCAGCTTCGTGGTGCCGTTGCCGGTGAATCTGCGCGCGAAGGGCGCGCCCGGGGCGATCTTCGGCACGCGTGTCTCGATGCTCTGGTTTCAGGCGCTGCCGGAGGTCTGCGGGGCGCTCGAGCCGCTGCTCGCCGAGCTCAAGGTGCAGCGCCTCGCGGCGATCAAGGACGGCATGGTCGAGTCGGGGGCCGCCGCGATGCGCTTCGCGCGCTGGCTGCCGAGCTCCGCGTACGCGCGCATGACCCGGAGCACGTTCGGGGGCGAGCTCTGCTCGTTCTTCTTCGCCTATACCGACGAGTGTCTCCCCGGAATGTCGTCGTTTCTCGGCGCCCCGCTGCGCAACGCCTTTCACGCGCCGTCGGTCCCGCCGTCGCCCGGCTCGGGCTCGATCTTCTCGATCCGGGCCGGTCGGCTGAACTTCACGCACGTGCGCCAATCCGGCGTCTTCTCGGGCTTCGAGCTGGTGCGCTTCCGCGAGAGTCTGCGCGCCGATCTGCTCGGGGCCAACGGGTGAGTCGCGCGGCGCGCTGCGACGTCGCGGTCGTCGGCGGCGGCAGCGCCGGGGTCGCGGCGGCGCTGGCGGCGGCGCGCGCCGGCGCGCGCACGGTGCTGCTCGAGCGCAGCGACCGGCTCGGCGGCAACGCCGCCCACGCGCTCGTCCACACCATCTGCGGCCTGTATCTGGCCGCCGACGACGGCGAGGCGCGGCTCGCGCACCGCGGGATTCCCGCGGAGCTCGCGGGCAGGCTGGCGGGCGCCGCCGGAGCGGCGCCGCCGGAGCGCGCGGGCCGCGTCTGGTATCTGCCCGTGCGCCCCGACGCGCTCTCGGCTCTCTACACCGACCTGTGTAACGAGGCGAGCGCGCTCGAGCTGCGCCTCGGCTGCGAGCTCGCCGGCGCGGACCTGGCGCGCGACGCGGCGGGCGAGTCGCGGCTCGGCCTGCGCGGCGCGGGCGCCGCCCCGCGCGCCCACCCCGCCCCCCGCGGCCGCCCCCCCCCCCCCCGCCCCCCCCGCCGCGCGCGGGGGGCC
>JBIOJK010000094.1:0-14628 GCA_044450765.1 Myxococcota bacterium
GGGCGCGGCCGGCCGTAGGCGTTCACGGTCTGGCCGAGCAAGGTCACCTCGGTCACTCCCGCCCCGGCCAGGGTTCGGACTTCGCCGAGGATCTGGTCGCTCGCGCGGCTGACCTCGCGACCGCGCGTGCGCGGAACGACGCAGTACGCGCAGAACAAGTCGCAGCCCTCCATCACGGTGACGAAGGCGCGGCCGGGCGAGGTCGCGGCGAACTCCGGATGCAGCTCGGGCAGCTCGAAGCGAGCTTGCGGGTCGTCGCGGTAGTCGACGCGGATTCCGCGGATGCGTCCGCGCGCCTCGCGGGCGAGCTCGGGAAGGTGCACGAGGTTCTGCGGGCCGAAGACGAAGTCGAGCGCCGGGAATCGGCGAAGCAGCGCCTCGCCTTCTTGCTGCGCCACACAGCCGCCCACGCCGACGACCAGACCCGGCTGCGCGTGTTTGCGCTCGAGGAGTCGGCCGAGCTCCGTGTAGAGCTTGTGCTCCGCCTTCTCGCGGATCGAGCAGGTGTGGATCACGACGAGATCGGCGCCCGCGGAGTCGGTCGCAGGCGCCCAGCCGTCGTGGTGCAGCAGGTTCGCCATCTTCTGGGCGTCGTGCTGGTTCATCTGGCAACCGAAGGTCCGGATGTGAAAGCGACCGCTCACGCCGCGCACGGTAGCCGAGCCGCCGCGGCTCCGCCTTGAAGCGATTCGTGCGATACTGTTGCCGCCAGAATCAGCTGTGAGATCGCAGGGATCGACAGAGAGATTCAACCTCTGGATCGCATGCGTCAGCAGCCGGGACTCACGCGCAGAGCTGCGGCCGAAATCCAGATTGACATCTAGGACGGCCGGTGCATAATTGGCCCACACGGCAATTTCCGCGACGGGAGGCGCGGGCCGCTAGCCAGTTTATGGAGAAGGCGGTGGAGACGACATTTCTGACTTGAAATGTCCAACCTCTCACCCCCCACAAAGTCATCCACCGCCCTCTCCGACCCATCGACGACCCCGGTAGCGCAACCGCTGCCGGGGTCGTTGGCTTTCGGGTTCTGGAGACCGGGCGGGTGACTCAGAGGATCAGGCGGTCGACCAAGCGGGACAGCTGCTTCAGGTTGCGGCACTCCTCGGCGATGTCGGTGTAGGGCAGGTACTTGTCCATCACGCTGTCGCCGAAGCCCCAGGCGCCGGGTGACTCGGGGTTGATCCAGATCACGTTCTTCGCCTTCGAGTGAATGTCGCGCATGCACCAGGCGCGCGGATCGTTGTAGTTGTTCCGCGCGTCTCCGATCACCACCACCGTCGTGCGGTTGTCGATCGACGACAGGTAGTCGCGCCAGAAGGTGTGGAACGCCATGCCGAAGTTGGAGCGCGTGTAGGGGTTGATCACGTCGCCGCCGTCGAGCGCGAGGTCGATCGCGTCGAAGATCTCGTGGTCGCGGAACAGCTGGCTCACCTCGCCGAGCTCCGCGACGAACACGAAGCTGCGCACCTTCGTGAAGCAGTCCTGCAGGCTGAAGATGAACTGCAGGAAGAAGCGACTCACGTTCGCGACCGAGCTCGAGATGTCGCACAGCACGACGAGCTTGGGCTTCTCCTTTTTGCGCTGCTTGAAGACGAGCTCGAAGGGAATGCCGCCGTTGGCCATGTTGCGGCGCATCGTGGTCTTCAGGTCGAACTTCCCGCGGCGTTCGCGCTTGCGCCGCATGGTGATCACGCTCTTGAGCTTCTGCGCCAGCCGCTGCACGACCTCGCGCAGCTTGCGCAGGTCGTCCTCGGTCAGGTTGTAGAAGCTCTTTTCGAGCAGGCTCTCGCGGCGGAAGCGCTCGATGTAGTCGTGATTCTGCTTGTCGAGCTCGCGCTCCGTGAATTGGCGCACCGCGCGGCGCACCGCTTCCTGGACCGCCTTCATGAGCTCGCCCAGCTCGCGGAGCCGGTCCTCGTCGAAGCCCTCTTCGCGCAGTCGGTCCATGAGGCTGCGCAGCTCGCCGGCCGCGCCCTCCATGTCCATCTGCTCCGTCATCCGGCGCGAGAAGAAGCCGATCTGCAGCATGTTCCGGATGTTCTGGACCTCGGCCTCGTCGCCCGCCTGCTGGATCAGCTTCTCGAGCGCGTTCGGGTCCATGCCGAGCAGCGCCTTCGCGAGCTCCGACAGATCGACGTCCATGTTCTCGAGCATGCGGCGCAGCTGCTCGAGGAGCTGCTCGAGGTCGAACCCCTCGGGCATCCCGCCGAGCGCCTGCTGCATCTCTTGCCGGAGCTGGTCGTGGAAGCCCGACCAGAACAGATCGAAGAGTCGGTCGTAGGTCTCGATCTCGTCGCCGCGCTTCACCATCGTGGTGCGCAGCGCGTCCTTGAACAGCTCGCGGTCCTCGAGCGGCAGCTCGTCGAGCGCGCCGAACGCGTCGAGTGACTCGGCCACCGAGACGCGCACCCCGGCCTTGCGCAGCAGGTTCGTGAACTCGACGAGCTTCTTCTGCATGCTAGTGCAGCACGCTCTTCTTGGTCGCGGCGGGCGGCGCGGCGGGCGCCGCGGCCGGCGAGGCCGTGGACTTCTCGGCGGCCTTGCGCTGCAGCAGCGCATTCAGCTCGCTCTGCGCCTTCGCGATGTCGCCCTGGTGCTTCAGGATGACCATCATGGTGTCGTTCACGAGCTCGGTCTCGAGCTCGTCCGCGTTCAGCACCATGAGCGCGCGCGCCCAGTCGAGGGTCTCGGAGATCGACGGCGTCTTCTTCAGGTCGAGCTTCCGCACGCGCTGCACGAGCTCGACGATGTCCCGCACCAGGCGGTCGCCGATGCCGGGCACCTTCAGCTCGAGGATCCGCACCTCCTCCTCGGTCGAGGGGAAGTCGATGTGCAGGTGCAGGCAGCGGCGCTTCAGCGCATCGGTCATCTCGCGCGCGTCGTTCGAGGTCAGGAACACCAGCGGCAAGTGTTTCGCCTGGATCGTACCGACCTCGGGCACGCTCACCGTGTAGTCGGAGAGGACCTCGAGCAGGAACGCTTCGAACTCCGGATCCGACTTGTCGACCTCGTCGATCAGCAGCAGGACCGGCTCTTCGGAAGTGATCGCCTTGAGCAGCGGCCGCGCGACGATGAAGCGCTCGCTGAAGAACACGTCGTCCTGGCCAGCGATGCGCTCCGAGGCCTCCTTCAGGGTCTTGGTGCCCGCGATCACGTCGCTGATCTTGTCGCGCAGCATCTGCGTGTAGAGCAGCTGCTTCGAGTACTCCCACTCGTAGAGCGCCTTCGACTCGTCGAGGCCCTCGTAGCACTGCAGGCGGATCAGCTTCCGGCCGACGGCCGCGGCGACCACCTTCGCGAGCTCGGTCTTCCCGACGCCCGCAGGGCCTTCGACCAGCACCGGCTTGTTCAGCTTGCTCGCGAGATACACCACGGTCGCGATCTTCTTGCCCGCGATGTAGCTCTGGTCGAGCAGGCGCTTCTGGACTTCCTCGATGCTGTCGAACATTCCGTCTCCCTTGGCGAGCTAGCGCGCGGCGCGCAACGCCGTTCTCTCTGTGCTCCGCTCCGTGGCCCTCGCCAGAAGCTCCTCCAACCACCCCTGCCGCATGCGCTGCAGGCGCACGCCGTACTCGATGATCATACGCCGGTACGGGTCGGCTTCGCCCGGCTCGAGCTCCGCGACGAGCGCCTCGAGCCGCGCGGCGCGCGCCTCGGTCTGCGCGAGTCGAGCGCGGATCTGCTCGGCGGCGCTGCCCGGGCCCAGTCGCGCGAAGAAGGTCGCGCGCTGCAGAAACTCGTCGCGCCAGAAGAAGCTCGGCCGTTCGCGCGCGCCCGCGGGCTCCGCGCCGTCGAGCCAGCGCGCGAACGCACCGCGTCCCGCGGGAGTGACTCGGTAGAGGTGCTTCGTCGGGCTGCGCTGCTGCTCGACGACCTCCTTCGCGATCCAGCCCAGGCTCTCGAGCTTGGCGAGCGCCGGATAGAGCTGGCCGTCGTTCAGGCCCAGCTCCTTCGAGAAGGTCTCCTCGAGCTGCTTGCGGATCGAGTAGCCGTGCGCCGGCGCATCCATCAGCACGCCGAGGATCGTGTAGGCGACCGACATCGCGCTAGCTCATCAGGTTCAGGAGGTGGCCGAGCTTCTCGCGCTTGGTGCGGAGATACTCGAGATTCTTGTCGTTCGGGCGCATTTCGAGCGGAATCTGCTCGATGATGTCGAGCCCGTAGCCCTCGAGGCCGGCGAGCTTCTTGGGATTGTTCGTGAGGATCTTCATGCGGCTCACGCCGAGACTCACGAGGATCTGCGCGCCGACGCCGAAGTCGCGCGCGTCGGGCGGGAAGCCCAGGCGCTCGTTCGCCTCGACGGTGTCGAGCCCTTCGTCGTCCTGCAGCGCATAGGCGCGAATCTTGTTGAGCAGCCCGATCCCGCGGCCTTCCTGGCGCATGTAGAGCAGCACGCCGGTGCCCTCTTCCTGGATCATCTTGAGCGCGGTCTGCAGCTGCTCGCCGCAGTCGCAGCGCAGCGAGCCGAACGCATCGCCGGTCAGACACTCGCTGTGCACGCGCACGAGCGTCGGCTCGTCGCGGCGGATCTCGCCGCGCACGAACGCGACGTGGTCCACGTGGTCGATCTCGTTCTTGAACACGATCGCGCGGAAGTCCCCGAACAGCGAAGGCAGCGACGCCTCCGCGCCGCGGGTCACGTGACTCTCGGTGCGCAGCCGGTACTTGATCAAATCCGCGACCGTCAGGATGCGCAGCGCGTGGCGCTCCGCGAACTCCTTGAGATCGGGCATGCGCGCCATCGTCCCGTCGTCGTTCATGATCTCGCAGATCGCCGCCGCGGGCTCGAGCCCGGCCAGGCGCGCGAGGTCGACGCTGCCCTCGGTCTGTCCCGTGCGGCGCAGCACCCCACCGGGCTTCGCGACCAGCGGGAAGACGTGACCCGGCCGAGTCAGGTCGGAGGGCCGCGCGCCCGCGGCCATGGCCACCTGAATCGTGCGCGCGCGGTCCGCGGCGGAGATTCCGGTCGTGACTCCCTCGCGGGCCTCGATCGAGACGGTGAACGCGGTGCCGTAGGGCGTCTCGTTCTCCGAGTCACGCACCATGAGCGGCAGATCGAGCTGGCGCGCGCGCTCCGGGGTGATCGCCAGGCAGACCAGCCCGCGCGCATGGCGCGCCATGAAGTTCACCGCCTCGGGCGTGCAATGCGAGGCCGCGATGCAGACGTCGCCTTCGTTCTCGCGGTCCTCGTCGTCGGCCAGGATCACCATGCGCCCGGCGCGAAAGTCCTCGATGCCGGCGCGCACGCGCGCGATCACCTCATCGGAGGGGCCCGCCGCGGGAGCTCTGTGCCGCCCGTTTTCGCTCATCTGCCGTCGTCCTCGCGGTCGCTACCTAGGAGCTAGGTAAGCGCCGCCCGGACGGTAACAGCGCCATGGCGGCAACGTCAAACGTCCGCAGGCGGACTTCGCGTTGCTGCGCAAGCGCCGAGGCGCGGACTCAGGTCGCCTTCTTCTCCTGGAAGTGGCCAGCGACGCCGTCGATGAACTGCTGCTCGGTCACCCCGAATTTCTGGCTGAAGGAGTGGCGCTGGTCGAGGTGCCGGAACAGCCGGAGCAGCAGCGCCTCGAAGGTCTCGACGACGCCCTCGCCCTTCGCGGCGGCAGCCGGCAGGGTCGGGATGCCGGTGCCTTCCCAGGCTTTGCGAACCTCTTCGAGCGGCTTGATGTCCTCGAGGTCGCGCTTGTTGAACTGCACGACGCTCGGGATCTGGTGGATATCGAGGCCGTTCGCGCGCAGGTTCGCCTCGAGGTCGCGGTAGGAGTACGCGTTCGCCGACGATGCGCTGCGCTGTGAGTCGGCGATGAAGGCAACCGCGTCGGCGCCGGCGAGAACGACTCGGCGAGTCGAGCGATGCAGCACCTGTCCCGGCACGGTGAACAGCTTCAGCTTGATCTTGAAGTCGCCCTCGACGCCGAACTCGACCGGGAGAAAGTCGAAATACAGGGTGCGGTCGTCCTGTGTGTCGAGCGTGACCATGTCGCCGCGCACCTGCTTCGAGAGCAGCGCATGGATCTGCTTGAGATTCGTGGTTTTTCCCGAGAGCGCGGGCCCGTAGTACACGAGCTTCAGCGTGATCTCACGGCTCTCGAGATTGAGCTGGGGCATGGGTTCGCGCCTGAGTGGGAGTCGATGGCCCTATCGGCGCTGCCCGCGGGCCGGTTGAGCGGCGAGTCAGCGGGATCCGCGCCGGCGCGTGAAGATGTCGAGCAAGATGCGCGCGGCGCGCGGCGCGGAGATCGAGTGTGCCTCGACCTCCGCCTCGAGGTCCGGCAGCCGCGCGGCGAGCTTCGGGTCGGCGCGAAACGCCGCCTGCAGGCCCTCGTCGAGCAGCCGCCACAGCCAGGCGCGCGCCTGTGTGCGCCGGCGCCGCTGGAGGTCACCGCTCTTCTGAATCGCCTCGCGGTGAGCGAGCACGGTCTGCCAGAAGGCTTCGACGCCGTCGCCCGTGCGCGCGCTCGCACACAGCACGACCGGCGCCCAGGCCGCCGAGGCGGGCTGCAGCAGCGCCAGCGCGTGCTCGTGGTCGGCGCGCGTGCGCTCGGCGGCCGCGCGCTGCTCGCCGTCGGCCTTGTTCACGACCAGCACGTCCGCCAGCTCGAGCACGCCCTTCTTCAGGCCCTGCAGCTCGTCGCCCGCGCCCGGCTGCAGCAGCACGGCGAACAAGTCGACCATCGAGCGCACCTCGACCTCGCTCTGGCCGACGCCGACGGTCTCGACGATCACGACGTCGAAGCCGGCGGCCTCGCAGACCAGCATCGCCTCGCGCGTGCGGTGCGCGACACCGCCCAGTGTTCCACCGGACGGTGTCGGTCGAATGTACGCATTCGCCTCGCGCGCCAGGCGCTCCATGCGCGTCTTGTCGCCCAGGATGCTGCCGCCCGAGACGGGGCTCGAGGGATCGATCGCGAGCACCGCCAGGCTCGAGCCGCGCGCGACCAGCGACAGACCGAGCGTCTCGATGAACGAGCTCTTGCCGACGCCGGGCGGGCCGGTGATCCCGACCCGGATCGCGCCGCCGCTCTGCGGCACGAGTGAGTCGAGCACTTCCTGCCCGAGCTCGCGGTGGTCCGCGCGCCGGCTCTCGAGCAGCGTGATGGTCTTGGCGATCACGCGCCGATCGCCCGCGCGCACCCCCGCGACGCAGTCCGCGGGGGACAGCGCCTTCGTCATGCGCGCCGGTCTCGAATCGAGCGCAGCACCTCGCGCGCCGCGCGCGGCACCTGCGTTCCCGGCCCGAACACGTTCGCCACGCCGTGCTCGCGCAGGAAGGCGTAGTCCTGCTGCGGAATCACTCCGCCGCAGATCACGACGACGTCGCCGCCGTCCTGCGCCCGCAGCGCGGCGACCAGCTGGGGCACGAGCGTCTTGTGCCCGCCGGCCTGGGTCGAGACGCCGACCGCGTGCACGTCGTTCTCGATCGCCTGGCGCGCGACCTCTTCCGGCGTCTGGAACAGCGGCCCGATGTCGACGTCGAAGCCGAGGTCGGCGAACGAGGTCGCGATCACCTTCGCGCCGCGGTCGTGACCATCCTGACCCAGCTTGGCGACCAAGATGCGCGGGCGCCGGCCCTCTTCGTCGGCGAACGCCCGGATCTCCTGCTGCAGGGCCTCGAAGTCGGGATCTCCGCGGTAGGCTGCGGCGTACACGCCCGAGACACTACGCGTCTCCGCGCGATGGCGCCCGAAGACTTTCTCGAGCGCCGAGGAGATCTCGCCGACGCTCGCGCGCGCGCGCGCGCACTCGATCGCCAGCTCGAGCAGGTTCGCCTGCGCGCCGCGCGCTCCCTCCTCGAGCACCGCCAGCGCTTGCGCGCAGCGTGCCTCGTCGCGCGTCGCCCGAATTCTCTTCAGGCGCGCGACCTGTCTCTCGCGCACCTCGCCGTTGTCGATGTCGAGCACGTCGACGTCGGTCGGCTCGGCCGGCGGGTACTTGTTGACGCCGACGACGACGTCCTCGCCGCGGTCGATGCGCGCCTGGCGGCGGGTCGCGGCTTCCTCGATGCGCAGCTTGGGCATGCCCGCCTCGATCGCGCGCGTCATGCCGCCCAGGCCCTCGACCTCGGCGATCAGCTTCTCGGCTTCGCGCGCCATCGAGGCCGTCAGGCTCTCCACGTAGTACGAGCCGCCGAGCGGGTCGACCACGTGAGTGATGCCGGTCTCCTCGGCGAGGATTAGCTGGGTGTTGCGCGCGATCCGCGCCGAGAACGGCGTCGGCAGGGTGACCGCCTCGTCGAAGCCGTTCGTGTGCAGCGACTGCGTGCCGCCGAGCACCGCCGCGAGCGCCTCGATGGTCGTGCGGATCACGTTGTTGTACGGGTCCTGCTCGGTCAGGCTGGCGCCCGAGGTCTGCGAGTGAGTGCGCAGCATGAGCGAGCGCTCGTCGCGCGGGTGGAACTGCTGCATGAGCTTCGCCCACAGCAGCCGCGCGGCGCGCATTTTCGCGATCTCCATGAAGAAGTTCATGCCGATCGCCCAGAAGAACGAGAGCCGGGGCGCGAACTCGTCGACCGCGAGGCCGCGCGAGAGCGCGGCGCGCACGTACTCGAGCCCGTCGGCCAGGGTGAACGCGAGCTCCTGGACCTGCGTCGCGCCCGCTTCCTGCATGTGGTAGCCGCTGATCGAGATCGAGTTGAAGCGCGGCATACGCTTTGCGGTGTAGGCGATGATGTCCGCCACCAGCCGCATCGAGGGCTCCGGCGGGTAGATGTAGGTGTTGCGGACCATGAACTCCTTCAGGATGTCGTTCTGAATCGTGCCCGAGAGCTTCGCCGCGGGGACGCCCTGCTCTTCCGCCGCGACGATGAAGTTCGCCAGCGTCGGAATGACTGCGCCGTTCATGGTCATCGACACGCTCATCTTGTCGAGCGGGATCCCGTCGAACAGGATCTTCATGTCCTCGACCGAGTCGATCGCGACTCCGGCCTTGCCGACGTCGCCGACGACGCGCGGGTGATCCGAGTCGTAGCCGCGGTGAGTCGCCAGGTCGAACGCGACCGACAGGCCCATCTGGCCCGCCTTCAGGTTCGCGTGGAAGAAGGCGTTCGACGCCTCGGCGGTCGAGAAGCCCGCGTACTGGCGGATCGTCCAGGGCCGGTTCGCGTACATGGTGGCGCGCGGTCCGCGCAGGAACGGAAACGCGCCGGGAATCGTGTCGGTGTACGCCAGCGCCTCGAGATCCGCCGCCGTGTAGAGCGGCTTCACCGCGATCCCGTCCGGCGTCTGCCAGACCAGCGAGTCCGGGCTCTCGCCGTTCAGATCCTCGCTCGCGAGCTTGCGCCAGGCGGCGACGTCGGCCCTGCCTTTGGGGTCGGGTTCACTCACGTCGCGAAGACTACCAGGCGATCCGCGGCTTCACATCGACCTGCGGTAGCGGCCGCCGACGTCGAAGAGCGCCTCGGAGATCTGGCCGAGGCTCGCCACTTTCACGGTCTCGAGCAGCTCCTGGAAGACGTTGCCGCCCTCCGCCGCGACCGCGCGGAGGCGAGCCAGCGCGGCGGGCGCGGCCCCGGCGTGGCGCGCGTGAAAGCGGCGCAGATTCGCGAGACACGCCTGCTTCTCGGCCTCGGACGAGCGGATCAGCTCGCGCGCGGGCAGCACCTCGGCTCCGCCCTCGGGCGCGAGGAAGGTGTTCACGCCGACGATCGGCAGCTCGCCCGAGTGCTTCTGTGACTCGTAGAGCATGCTCTCGTCCTGGATCCGGCCGCGCTGGTACATCGTCTCCATCGCGCCGAGCACCCCCCCGCGCGCGGAGATGCGCTCGAACTCCTCCAGCACAGCGTCCTCGACCGCGTCCGTGAGCGCGTCGAGATAGTACGAGCCCTGCGCCGGGTTCTCGTTCTTCAACCAGCCGAACTCGCGGTTCAAAATGAGCTGGATCGCGAGCGCGCGACGCACGGACTCGGTGGTCGGCGTCGTCACTGCCTCGTCGTACGCGTTCGTGTGCAGGCTGTTACAGCCGTCCTGGAGCGCGAGCAGCGCCTGCAAGGTGGTGCGGATGTCGTTGAAGCTCATCTCCTGCGCGTGCAGCGACCGGCCCGAGGTCTGAATGTGATACTTGAGCTTCTGACTGCGCTCGGCGGCGCCGTAGCGATCGCGCAGCGCGATCGCCCAGATGCGCCGGGCGACGCGGCCAATCGCCGCGTACTCGGGGTCCAGCCCGTTCGAGAAGAAAAACGAGAAGTTCGCCGCAAACTCGTCAATCGCGAGCCCGCGCTTCAGGTAGTACTCGCAGTAGGTGAAGCCGTTGGCGAGCGTGAAGGCGAGCTGCGAGATCGGGTTCGCCCCGGCCTCGGCGATGTGGTAGCCCGAGATCGACACCGAGTAGAAGTTCTCGATCGCGTTGCGCGCGAAGTACGCCTGGACGTCGCCCATCAGCTTCAGCGAGAACTCGGTGGAGAAGATGCACGTGTTCTGCGCCTGGTCTTCCTTCAGTATGTCGGCCTGGACGGTGCCGCGGACCCGAGCCAGCGCATCCCGGCGGATGCGCGCGTAAGTTTCAGGATCGATCACTCGATCGCCGGATACACCGAGAAGTGACAGGCCGCGGCCGTCGTGACCCTCCGGGAGCGGGCCCTCGTATTTCGGCAGATCGCCGCGGGCGGCGAGCTCGCGCTTCACCCGATCGAGCTGGCCGGTCTCGCGCAGGTGCTGCTCCACCGCCTGGTCGATCACCGCGTTGAAGAAGAACGCGAGCACCACCGGCGCTGGCCCGTTGATCGTCATCGAGACGGAGGTCTTCGGGTCGAGCAGGTCGAAGCCCGAGTAGAGCTTCACGGCGTCGTCGACGGTCGCGACCGAGACACCCGAAGTTCCGACCTTGCCGTAGATGTCGGGCCGCAGATCGGGGTCGCGGCCGTAGAGCGTGACGCTGTCGAAGGCGGTCGAGAGTCGCACCGCGGGCTGGCCGAGCGAGACGAGGTGGAAGCGGCGGTTGGTGCGCTCGGGCGGGCCTTCGCCGGCGAACATGCGCGCGGGATCCTCCTCGCTGCGCTTGAACGGGAATACGCCGGCGGTGAACGGGAAGCGGCCGGGCAGGTTCTCGAGCGCGGCGAAGCGCGTGATCTCGCCCCATTCCTCGGCGGCCGGAACGGCGACCCGCGGCAGCGACAGGCCCGAGAGACTCGCGGTGTGGTTGCGCACGGGAATCGCGCGGCCGCGCACCTCGTAGCTCTGCTGCTCCGCGGTGTAGCGCGCGCGGGTCACCGGCCAGGCCTCGAGCTCGGCGCGCGCGGCCGGCGACATCGAGGCGAGCTCCGCGTCGCGCAGCCGGCGCAGCGCGAGGATCTCGCCGGGCGCTGCGCCGTCGCGGGTCTGGGCCGCTTCGTGCGCGGCGGCGACGTCGGGCGGCGAGTCGCCCAGCGCGCGCAACGCCTCCGACAGACCGAACGCGCGCCGCGCGGCGTGCGCGTCCTGCGCCGCGCGCTCGCGATAGCTGCGCACCGTCTCGGCGATCTCCGCGAGATAGCGCGTGCGCTCGGGCGGCACGATCGCCTGCACCTCGGGGAGTGCGAAGGGCCGCGGCTCCGCGGCGGCGAAGCCCGCGAAGCCGCGCTGCGCGAGGATCCCGACGAGCTCCGCGAAGACGCGGTCCGTGCCCGGGTCGTTCCAGCGGCTGGCGATCGTGGGCAGCACCGGCACGCGCTCGTCGGCCAGAGTCAGTCCCGGGTGATTGCGCCGCCACTGCTTGCGCACGTCCCGGAGCGCGTCCTCGCCGCCGCGGCGGTCGAACTTGTTCAGCACGATCGCGTCCGCGAGCTCGATCATGTCGATCTTCTCGAGCTGCGACGGCGCACCGAACTCGGGCGTCATGACGTAGAGCGACACGTCCGCGAAGTCGACGATCTCGGAGTCACTCTGCCCGATGCCCGCGGTCTCGACCAGGATCAGGTCGAAGTTCGCTGCCTGCAGCACGCGCACGCCGTCGGCGACCGCGCCCGAGAGTGCGAGGTGGGCGCGGCGGGTCGCGAGCGAGCGCACGAACACCTGCGGCGCGCGAATCGCGTTCATGCGCAGGCGGTCGCCCAGCAGCGCGCCGCCGCTTCTGCGCCGGGTCGGATCGACGGACAGCACGCCGACGTTGCGGTCCGGATAGGCGAGTCGGAAGCGACGCACCAGCTCGTCGACGAGGCTCGACTTGCCCGCACCGCCGGTGCCCGTGAAGCCGACCACCGGCGCGCGCGCACCGCGCCGGCGTGACTCGACCCGGCGGCGCAGCGCCTCGAGCCCGGGTTCGCTCGCGCCGCCCGGCGCTTCGAAGTAGGAGATCAGGCGCGCGATCGACGTCATCGACTCCACGGAGAGCCGGGCGAGCTCCTCCTCGGGCCGAACCTCGGGCCGCGCGAGACCCGCGGCGAGCATCTCGCCGATCATCCCCTCGAGGCCGATGCGCTGCCCGTCCTCGGGCCGAAAGATGCGAGTGACTCCGCGCGCGTGAAGGTCGCGCACCTCCTCGGGGCTGATCACGCCGCCGCCGCCGCCGTACACACGGATGTGTCCCGCGCCGGCCTCGCGGAGGCGGTCGACGAGGTAGCCGAAGAACTCGACGTGGCCGCCCTGGTACGAGGAGACGGCGACCACGTCGGCGTCCTCCTGGAGAGCGGCGGTGACGACGTCCTCGACGGAGCGGTCGTGGCCCAGGTGGACGACCTCCGCCCCCAGTGCCTGGAGGAGCCGGCGCATGATGTTGATCGACGCGTCGTGCCCATCGAAGAGCGCCGCCGCCGTCACCGCGCGGATCGGGCCGCGGCCGCTCGCGGCCTCGGACTGCGGCGCCTCGAACCTCCGGATCTGCGTCATCTCGACCTACCTTAACGGAAAATCCGGCCGCGCTCCTCGCACGCCCGGGGTATGGTGGCGCGTTTGAAACCCTCTCCAGCCTCCGAGTACAGCTCCGTCCGCAAGAACCCGTGGTGGATCCCGCCGTTCCTGGGAGGCGTGCCGGCGAGCCTCGGCCCCGAGCACTTGCGGCTGCTCGGCGTGCTCACATTCGTGCTGTTCTTCGAGAACTACGACATCTCGGTGCTCAGCAACGCCCTGCCGCAGCTCGCGGCGAGCTTCGGGCTCACCAAGGCCGATCTCGGACACTTCACGGGCCGCGTGATCCTGGGCGCCTTGCCCGCGTTCCTCTTGGTGCCGCTCGCCGACCGCGTCGGGCGGCGACGACTTCTGCTCGTCTCGGTGCTCGGCATGAGTCTCGGCTCGCTGCTCACCGCCACGAGTCAAAGCGCAACTCAGTTCGTGCTGTTCCAGTTCGCGACGCGCAGCTTCCTGGTCACCTCGGCGGTGCTCACCGTCGTGATCGTCACCGAGGAGTTCCCGGCCGCGCACCGCGGCTGGGGCATCGGCATGCTTTCAGGCGTCGCGGCGATCGGCTACGGGTTCGGCGCGCTGCTGTACGGGTTCGTCAATCACCTGCCGTTCGGCTGGCGCGCGCTGTATCTCGCGGGCGGCGCCGCGCCCCTGGTCCTGTTTCCGTGGCTGCGACGCGGAGTCGTCGAGACACGCCGCTTCGAGAATCTGCGCGGCGCTGCACTGGCGGCCGAAGGCCTAGGCGGAGCGCTCGCGGGGGCGCTGCAGCCGATGGCCGCGCTCGTGCGCGCGTACCCGCGGCGCGCGCTCGCTGTCGGGCTGATCGGCGCGCTCTCGAGCGCCGGCATCAACGTCTCCTTCCTGTTCGTCTCGGAGTTCCTGCAGACGATGCGCGGCTGGACGCCCGGCGCCTTCGCGGGCATGTCGATCTTCTTCGGCGCGTTCGGGATCATCGGCAACCCGGTGGCAGGTCGGCTCGCCGACCGCTTCGGGCGGCGCACCGTGATCTTCGTGGTGCTGCTGACGTTCCCGCTGTTCACGGCCGAGTTCTATGCGGGCCCGCCAGCGCTCGTCGCGCTGCCGTGGACCCTCATGGTGTTCCTGAACATGGCCAGTGGCGTGATGCAGCGCGCGCTCATGACGGAGCTCTTCCCGACCGCGTCGCGCGGCGCGGCGGGCGGCCTGCAGTCGCTGCTGACGACGCTCGGGATCGTGGCCGGGTCTTTCGTCTACACGCGCGCGATGGAGTGGCGGAACGACCAGTCACTCGTGATCCCGCTGCTCTCTCTGACGACCGTCGTCGCGGCGGTCGCGGTGGTGTTCGTGCCGGAGACCGCGCGGCGCGAGCTGGAACAGATCAGCGATGAAGGAGTCTCGACGTGATTCGATCCGCCCTGCTCACCTCGCTCGCCGGAGTCTCCCTCCTCGCCGCGGCGCCGCTCGAGCCAGCGAAGCCCGTGCTCGACGCGCTGTTCCCCAGCGGCCGGATCACTCAGCCGCTCGACGCGCTGCTGGCGGCGCATCCGCTCGAGAAGGGAAAGGACTTCGAGGTCATCGAGCTCGGCCGCGACGCCGGCGCGAGTCACCACCTGGCGTGGATCGTCGACCGCGAGCAGCCGCATCGCCACGACACGCATGACCTGTTCGTCGTCATTCTGCGCGGCTACGGCACGATGCGCATCGGCGCCGAGACCCGGCCCGTGGGCGAAGGCTCGATCCTCTACGTGCCGCGCGCGACCCCGCACGCATTCACGAATCTCTCCGGCGCCCCGGCCGCCGCCTACGCGATCTACTCCCCGCCCTTCGACGGGAAGGA
>JBIOJK010000095.1:0-14550 GCA_044450765.1 Myxococcota bacterium
CAGTGCGCTCGGCGCGCGGGGTCGCGCGGCAGGAGCGCGCCGCCCTTCTCGGCGAGATACACGAGGATCGCACCCGACTCCCAGAGAGTCAGCGGCGTGCCGCCCGGACCGTCCGAGTCCACGATCGCGGGCACCTTGCGGTTCACGCAGATCGCCGCGTACGCGGGCTCGTTCTGATCGCCGGCAACGATGTCGATCGGATGCACGCGGTAGTCGAGCCCGAGCTCCTCGAGCGCGATCGAGACCTTCTGGCAGTTCGGCGTGGGGCAGTAGTACAAGTCGATCATTCGCCGAGCGTACTACACTGTCCAGCCGACGGAGGACACCGATGCTGCAGCCGAGACTTCCCGCGAGCGTGGACGAGATTCACTTCGAAGATCCGCTGTTCTGGAGCAAGCCGCTCCAAGACCGCGAGGGCGCGTTCCTGCTGCTGCGCCGCGAGCGGCCCATGTCGTTCCACGAAGAGTTCGAGCCGCCGCCCGAGATCCCCCTGCCACGGGGCCCGGGCTACTGGGCGGTGACTCGCCACGCCGATGTGGTGACTGCCAGCCGGAATTCCGAGCTGTTCTGCTCGGGCAAGGGCACGAACATCCCCGACCTTCCCGCGCAGATGAACGAGTTCTTCGGCTCGATGCTCAACATGGACGACCCGCGCCACGCGCGGCTGCGCGGCATCGTGTCGCGCGGCTTCACCCCGCGCGCGCTGGCAAAGCTCGCGCACGACGTCGAGCGGCGGGCAAAGGCGCTGGTCGACGCGGTGATTGACCAGGGCGAGTGTGACTTCGTCAGCAAGTTCGCGGCGCCGCTCCCGCTCGGGATCATCTGCGACATGATGGGCATCCCCGAGAGTCAAACTCAGTTCGTCTTCGACCAGACGAACATCATCCTGGGCCTCGGGGACCCCGAGTACGTGACTCCCGGCGCCAATCCGATCATCACGGCGATGACCTCCGCCAGCGCGCTGGTCGCGCTGATGAACGAGATCGGCGCCGAGCGGCGCAAGAACCCGAAAGAGGACCTCACGAGCCAGCTGCTGCACGGCCAGGTCGACGGCGAGTCACTCACGGACCAGGAGCTCGCGTCCTTCTTCGTGCTGCTGGTCACCGCCGGGAACGAGACCACGCGCAACGCGATCAGTCACGGCATGAAGGCGCTCTCCGATCACCCCGACGAGCGTCGCAAGTGGGCCGCCGACTTCGAAGGCGTGGCGCCGCGAGCCGTCGAGGAGATCGTGCGCTGGGCGAGCCCCGTGATTCACTTCCGCCGCACGGTCACTCGAGACACGGAGCTCGGCGGCCAGAAGCTGCGCGAGGGCGAGAAGGTCGTGCTCTGGTACAACTCCGCGAACCGCGACGAGCTCGCGTTCCCCGACCCCTACCGCTTCGATCTGACCCGCTCGCCGAACGAGCACGTCGGCTTCGGCGGGCCCGGCGCCCACCACTGTCTGGGAGCGAACCTCGCGCGGCGCGAGATGACCGTCGTGTTCCGCGAGCTCTTCCGCCGCCTGCCCGACCTGGAAATCAGCGGCGAGCCCGCCATGCTCCAATCGAACTTCATTCACGGCATCAAGCGCATGCCGTGTCGGTTCACGCCGGGCGGGAAGCCCTGACCGTCTGCACGACGCAGAACAAGTTACCGTCGGGGTCCTCGAGCACGACGTAGTCGGCGTGCGGCGGGTACCTCCACGGATACCGCCGCGCGCCGAGCGCGACGAGTCTCTCGACCTCGTCCCTCTGTCTCGTCGTGTACAAGTCGAGGTGGATCCAGCCGCGCTTCGTCCGGGGGCCCGTTGTCTGATCGAGAGAGATGTTCGGACCGCGGCCCTGCGGGTCGCACAGGATCACGAAGTCACCACTCGGGTTCACGTGCTCGACCTCGTAGCCGAGCGCCGCCTGCCAGAACTCTCGCATGCGGGTCCACTCGAAGCAGCGGATGACGATCGAGCCGATCCGGACCTCTGAGTCACTCATGCGAGGTCGAGCCCTGCCACCGGTTCATCCGACCGGCTCGTCGAGGCGCTCCAGGATCAGGCCCGCGCAGCGGTCCCAGTCTCGATCGTCCGTGTCCACGAGGACGGTCGGGACCAGCGCCCGCACGGCCGCCCGGCGAAGTCGGTCCTGAAGCTCGAGGAAATCCCGACTCGCGCGCTCGATCTCGAGCTCGTCGGGAGCCTTGCCGCCCGAGCGAGCTCGCAGCCGCAGTCGCGTCGGAATCTCTGCACCGGATACGGTCAGCAGGAAGCAGACCGCGTTGAGATTTCCGAGGCGAGTCTCCGCGCCTTCGACCCAACCGCAGCTCTCCTCGTACGCCGCGCGGTGGTTCAGGTGGAAGCGCTCGAGGACGAAGAACACCCCCCGCGACTCGCGAGGGGCGGGCCCCAGCATGGCGGCCCAGCTCTGCAGGCTCTCCAATGCCTCGAGCCGCCGGCCGAGGAGCGCCTGGTGCTCTTCCCGGGACAGTGTCTTCGGTTCACCCCGGACGTTCTGGAGTGACTGAGAGTAGTGGTCGCCGAGCATCACCACGCTGCGCTCGAGGTCGAGCTCCGCGTGGCGCGCTTCAGGGCTTTGAAGACGGACGTCTTGCCGGCGGCCGGGCAGCCCTCCAGCACCGCTCCGCGAATGAGATGAGTCATCCGAAGACCTCGCGTGGAGCGGAAGCTGGGCGAGAGTTGCGGGTGGCGGCGATGCGCGACCTCGGGACTTCCGGCGCGAGGAGTGAGTCACGCTCGTGAGTCGGACTCGCGATCGGGAAACACCGGCGAGAGCCATCGCAGCGCCGCGGCGGATGATGCGCCGCACTCGAGCACCGCCTCGCCGGAGAATCGTTCCCGATCCTCCTGGCTTTGGTTGACGTCCCCGGCGGCATCGCCGGAGCACCCGCGCGCTCGCCCTGCGGTTGCGTCGTCGGTCTCGACCGGAGTCCGCGATCGACCGTTCGGGCGAGCCCCTCATGCCTCCTGGCTCCGCCGCGACCGACGAGTCCTTGTTACGCCAGCGCCGCGACGCTGTCAATCGCGGCTCGTCAGAGCTTCCCCTCGCCCATCAGCTCCACCGGATCGCGCAGCCCCAGCATTCCGAGATAGCCGCCGGCGCTCGCGATCGCGTCGTGCACCGCGTAGCCCAGCACTTCCTGGGCGGCGCGCGGCAGCGTGCGGGCGACCTCGGGCGGCACGGCGAGATAGTTGTTCTCCTCGGTGCGCAGCCAGCCGAGCACGTAGGAGATGTGCAGGCCGGGGCGCCACTCACTCTGCGTCGAGTTCGCGCCCGCTCCGTGGAGGGTCGAGCCGAGATAGATCGCCGCGCTGCCCGCGGGCATGACCGCGTCGGCGATCTCGTGCGTCTCGGGCGCTCGCCCGCGCGGCCAGCGGTGACTCCCGGCCACGATCCGCGTGGCGCCGTTCTCCACGCGGAAGTCGTCGAGCGCGATCATCGAGGCGAGCTGGATCTCGGCGTGGGGCTGCGGAAGGTGGACCCACACCACCTCGTCGCGGTGCAGGAGCTGGTTCTGTGCCCCCGGACCGCGGTCGATCAAGTGACCCAGGTTCAATTGGTAGCGCGCGCACGACGGCAAGAGCACGCGGTCGCAGAGCGCGAGGTAGATCGGATGGATCATGACTTCGGTCGCGAACGTGCGCGAGTGCGCGGCCATGCCGTTCACGTGCCTCGTCTTGTCGCCGTAGAAGAACTGAATCGCGGGATTCAGGTGCTTCATGCCCGGATTCGCCGCAGCTCGCGCCTGCGCCACTTCGGCCTTGATGCGCGCGACCACGTCCGCGGCCAGAAAGCCCTCGACGATCACGCCGCCGTCGTCCTTCAGCGCCTGCTCGATGGCGTCGAGGGGCGATTTCGCAGCGAGGTGTCGCAAGCTCGCCGGCATCAGACCACCTCCAAGTAGTCTCGATCGGGCAGCACGGGGAACGGCGCCGTCGGCAGCGTCTGGTACCAGAACGCCACCGACGCGATGTCGTCCTGCAGCGGCAGATACTGCATGTTCCGCTGGGTCCGCCAGCCGAGCGCCTGGATCGTGACTCGCAGATCGCTCTGGAAGCGCACCGGATCGGGGATGTGCCAGCGGTACATGCCGAAGCGCTGCTGCGACTGGTACACGCCGTCGGGTCGAATCACTTGCGGCAGACCGGCGTACGGCGTGGTGAACTCCTGATAGCGGGAAGCCCCCGGGTTCGTGCGCCGGTCGAGCGACCCCGGATCGAAGTTGTACGCGCCGCAGAAGTAGTCCTCGGTGCCCGTGCCGGCGATGGTCGGGAAGCGAGTGTCTCCG
The DNA here is from genome assembly GCA_044450765.1 of Myxococcota bacterium. Taxonomy (GTDB): domain Bacteria; phylum Myxococcota_A; class UBA9160; order SZUA-336; family SZUA-336; genus VGRW01. The sequence continues at coordinate 4,279 of JBIOJK010000095.1, forward strand.
TCCAGGTAGAACTTGATCTCGCCCTCGCCCCACCAGCCGGCGTTGTTCACGCCCCAGGCCATGTAGGTCCCGACGTAGTGACCGACCCCGCGCACGCCGTCGAGGATCGCGTAGACCTCTTTGTAGGGCAGCGGATTCGTGCGGCGGAACTGCGCGTGGAAGTACGCGACGTCCTCGGGGACCTCGCTGAGCGCGTAGTTGATCTGGTAGTAGACGTAGAGCTGCTCGTCCGAGAGGTTCGTCATCGTGACTCGTGCGCGCTTGCGGAACGGCATCTCCCAGTAGCAGTTGAACGCGCGCCCGGGATTGACGCAGATCGGCAGCGAAGTCACTTGCGCGAACTGCTCCCAGCCCGACGCGAAGAAATCGCCGGTCGGACACTCGACCGAGGGCGCCTCCTGGTCGTCCCAGTAGAAGCGCAGGATCGCGTGGCGCCAGCGCGCGCGCGCGAGGGTCATCCAGATCTGCTGGATCGCGCCCTGGCCGCGAATGTCCGCCAGCTCGAAGGTCGCGCCGGGCTCGATGATCACGTACGGATTCACCTTCCAGCCCTGGCCGAGGTCGCGCGCGGCGCTCGCCCCCGTCCCCTCCGTGGCCATGGCCGCGCGGCCCTTCTCGCCCGTGAAGTTCTCCGGGCTGATGGACCTCGACACTGCCTTCGACAGGCGCGCGAGATTGCCCATGTGCATGCCGAGTCCGTTGAATGCCATCGCGGTAGCTTCTCACGCGCCGGCCGCACGTGAAACTTGGATTTGGCGCGGGCCGGTTGCCTCGCGCCGCGCGCGGTGGTCGAATAGCAGCTCACCGACTCGGATGAGGAGCTCCCGAATGCAGCGCTTCGAGATCAAGGTGCCGGACGGCGTGCTCGAGGACCTGAAGCAGCGACTCGCGCGCACGCGCTTCCCGGATCAGCTCGACGGCGCGGACTGGGGCTACGGCACCGAGCTCTCGTATCTCCGCGAGCTCGTCGCGTACTGGCGCGACAAGTACGACTGGCGCGCGCACGAGCGGGCGCTGAATCAGTTCGATCACTGGAAGACGCGCGTGCGCGACCTGGACGTGCACTTCATTCACCAGCGCTCGCGCGAGCCGAACGCGTTCCCGCTCGTGATCACGCACGGCTGGCCGGGGTCGGTGTACGAGTTCCACAAGATCCTCGGGCCGCTCAGCGACCCGGTCGCGCACGGGGGCAAGAAGGAAGACGCGTTCCACGTCGTGTGTCCGTCCATGCCGGGCTACGGCTGGAGCGAGGCGCCGCGCAAGCCGGGCTTCGACATCGCGCAGGTCTCGGAGACGAACGCCGCGCTGATGGCCAAGCTGGGTTACTCGCGCTACGGCGCGCAGGGCGGGGACTGGGGCGCGATCGCGACCGCGCACCTCGGCCGCGTCGATCCGACTCACGTGGCGGGCATTCACATGAACATGGTGATCGCCGGCCCGCCCGCGGGCGCCGCGAATCCGATGGAGGGAGTGACTCCCGAGGAGATCGCCTGGATGGGCGAGGTCGGGAACTTCACCAAGAACGAGACGGGCTACCAGCAGATCCAGGGCACCAAGCCTCAAACGCTCGGCTACGGGCTGAACGACTCGCCCGCGGGCCTGGCCGCCTGGATCGTCGAGAAGTTCCGCACCTGGAGCGACTGCAACGGCAACGTCGAGTCGCGCTTCAGCAAGGACGAGCTGCTCACGAACGTGATGATCTACTGGGTGACTCAGTCGATCACGTCGTCAACGCGGCTCTACTGCGAGACCATGCGCTCGGGCCGCTTCGGCGCGGCCGGCGAGAAGATCGACGTGCCGACCGCCGGCGCAATCTTCGCGAAGGAGATCTACAAGGCGCCGCGCAAGTGGGCCGAGGCCGCCTTCGACCTGCGCCACTGGAGCGTGTTCAAGTCGGGCGGTCACTTCGCCGCGCTCGAGGAGCCGGCGGCGCTGGTCGGCGACATCCGCGAGTTCTTCCGCGCGCTGCGCTAGCCGGCGTTGAGCGGCGTAGAGCGCGTCCTCGAGATCGCCGCTTCGACGCGCGTGCTGCGCGAGCGCCGCCTGCGCGCGCTCGCCGACGCGCCGCGCGGCGCCTTGCTCGGCCGCGAGTTCGTCACGTTCCGCGGACTGGCGGAGCGCTGCGCCGCCGAGACGGAGGCGCCGGTGCGCGCGCTGCTCGGCGCCGCCGAGACCGCGCAACTCGTCGCGCTGTGCGCGCGCGGCGGCCACGCCGAGCAGCTGCGCGAGCGACCCGGGCTGGCCGGCGCGCTCGCCGCGACCCTCCGCGACCTGCGGGACGCCGGCGTCGCCCCCGACGCGCTGCCCGAGTCACACGCCTACCTGGCCGCGACTTACCGCGAACTGGAGCGCGCCTTCGGACGCCTCGCGAACGAGGGAGTGTTCGATCGGGTCGGCCTCTTCCGCCTCGCTCTGCGCGGCGCGCCCGAGTATCTAAGGCGCCGCGGCTTCGCCCGCGTCGAGGTGCACGGCGCGACCGAGCTCGTCGGCTCGGTCGGCGATCTGCTGGCGCAGATCGCGGAGTCGGTTACGCCCGCGAGATTCCAGTTCTTCCAGCCCGACTTCCAGAGTGACTACGCGGATCGGCTGCGCGCGGAGTGGCAGTGGCGCTTCGCGCCCGACGCGGTCGAGGTCCTCGCCGATCCCGCGCTCGCGCCCGACGGCGACATCCCGCCGAACACACTCGAAGTCCGCAGCGCCCGCTCCCCGCGCGCGGAGCTGGAAGGCGTCGCGCGCGCAGTGCTCCAGCTTCTCCTTGAAGGCGTATCTCCAGCGGAGATTCAGATCGTCGCGCGCTCGCTCGAGCCGTACGGACCGTGGCTCGTCCCGATCCTCGGCGGCTACGGGATTCCGTTCACGTCGTCGCTCGCGCGGTCCGAGATCGCCTCGCCCGAGCGCCGCGCCTGGCTCGATCTCGTTCGAGTGCTGACCCGCGACCTCGAGGGCGCGCCGCTCGTGCGGCTCGCCGGCGCGCGCGGGCTGCGCGTGTCGGAAGCGCAGCGGCCGGAGGTTGCCGCGCTCGCGGAGCGGATCGCGCGCGAGTCGGCGGTCGTGCGAGGCGACAGTGACTGGCGCGCGGCGCTCGCGCGCGCGGACGCCTCGCCGGCGCGCGCTGCGCTCACGCGCGTCGTCGATCGGCTGGCGAGGGGCGCGGCCGAGCTCGCGGGGGCGAGAGACTTCGCGAGCGCCGCGCGCTGCGTGCGCGAGCTGGGCGCCGAGCTGCTCGGCGGCTCGAGCATCACCGACTCAGCGCTCGAGTCAGTCGCTCGACTCGATCTCCTGCGCGCTGCCGCGGGCGCGCGCAGCGAGGCGACGCCTCCCGATCTCGAGCGCGCGTTCGAAGCGGCCCTGCTCGAGTCGGTCTCACTTCCCTTCGGGGGGGACGGCGGGGGCGTGCGCGTGCTCGACGCCGTGCAGGCGCGCGCGCTGCCGTGCTCCCACCTCTTTCTGGTCGGCGTGGTGCACGGCGCCTGGCCGCGACCGGTGACCGAGGACCCCTTTCTGTCCGACTCGACGCGCGAGGAGCTGCGCCAGCGCCTGCGTCGCCCCGTGCCGGTGACCGGCCGCAGCGGCGACGAGGACCGCTTCCTGCTCGGGCTCTTGCTGTCGCAGGCGCGCGAGCGGGTCACGCTGTCCTTTCCCGAGACTGACTCGAGCGGACGGCCGCAGACGCCTTCCGCGCTGCTGCGCTCGCTCCCGTACGTGGCGCCGCGCACGGACGTGCTCGCCAAGGGCCTCACGCCCTGGGAAGAGACGTCCCCGCGCTTCACCCTGCCCGCCGATGCGCTGGCGCGCGCGGTCGGCGCAGAAGATCGAGCCGACGCGGACGAGATCGCTGCGCGTCTGCCCGACGGCGCGCTCGCCGACTTCCGCGCGGGCCGGCTGCTCGTGGCCGCCATCGACTCGGGAGCCGCCGCCGAGCTGCCCTACGACGCCGAGATCGGCCGCGACTCACTTGCTCTGCCCGAATCGCTGGGGCCGAGCGCTCTCGAAGAGCTCGGTCAGTGCCCCGTGCGCGCGCTGTTCCGCCACTTTCTCCGCGCGAGGGCGCTCGAGTCGCCTGCAGCCGACGAGCTCGAGCCCAGCGAGGCGGGCTCCTTCGTCCACCGTGCGCTCGACCCGCTGTACAAGGCGCTCTTCGAGGCCGGCGCGCTGCGCGCGGGCACGGACCCCGACGCCGCGCTCGCGCGCGCCCGGAGTGAGCTCGCCGGCGCGCTCGACGCCGCGGCCCAGTCACTTCGCCTGCGGGTGCGCGAGCGACACCCGACGGTGTGGGGCGCATTCCGCGCGGCGGTGGAGCGCGCCCTCGACGACTTTCTCGAGCGGGATCTGCGCGCGCTGCTTCCGGCCGGTGTCGCCGACTTCGACCCCGAGCGGCCGGTCGAGGCCGCGATCCGCGTCGGCGAGGCCACTCTCTCGCTGAAGGGGAAGATCGACCGCGTCGTCGAGCTCGCGAGCGGCGAGGTCCGCGTCGGGGACTACAAGACCGGTCGCCAATTCGACAAGCCGCTCTCCGAGACACGCATCAAGAGAGGCCTCGCGCTGCAGATCGCGCTCTACGTGCGGATGCTCGCCGCGCTCGAGCCCAGCGCCGAGCTGATCGGCGAGGTGCTCACCGTGCCGGTGCGGCCGGAGCGAGACCGCGACGCCGATCGCGACCGGGAGCGCTCGCGGACGGCGCTCCAGCTCGAGGCGCTCTCCTCGCCCGCGCTCGGCGCGCTCGCGGCGCTGCTCGATCGCGGGTTCTTCCCGACGACCGCGCACGACGAAGAGTGCCGCTTCTGTCGCTACGCGATCGCGTGTCGGATCAGCCACCCGCCGAGCCGCGCGCGAATCGCGGAGAGCGATCAGGCGCGCGACTATCTCGCGTTGGGGCGGAAGAATGAGTGACTCGGCGGCGCGCGAGCGGGCCGCCCGCGGCTACGACGAGAACCTCGTGGTCGTCGCGGGCGCGGGCAGCGGCAAGACGAGCCTGCTCGTCGAGCGCCTCCTGTGTCAGATGGTCGAGCGCGACCTCGCGGCCGAGGACTTCGCGGCGATCACCTTCACCGAGAAGGCCGCGGCCGAGATGCGGCGCCGACTCGAGGCGGCTCTGATCCGGCTCGTCGGGCGCGCGGAGTCACGGGTCGAGGGTGCGCCCGAGCCGAAGAGTGAAGCCGATCGGGCCTTTCTCTGGCTGCGCGATCGCGTCTCGCCGGCCGAGATCTCCGAGCGCGCGACGGCGCGCTTGCGCGCGCTCGCCGAGACCGAGGTCACGACGATTCACGGATTCTGCGCGCGGTTGCTGCGCCGCTACCCGCTCGAGTCCGGGGTCGACCCCGACTTCCGCGTCGACGCGGGCGCTCGCCTCGAGGAGCTCGTCGGCGAGCTCTGGGAGCGCTTCCTCAGCGGGCCGAGCGGCGCCGAGGGCGCACCCCGCGAGCGGTTCGCGCGCGTGCTCGCCAGGCTCGGAATCGGCGAGCTCGAGTCACTCGCGCGTCACGCCGCCACCTTCGCGCTGCCCTCGGCGGCGCTCGAGCGAGGGCTGCCCGACGCGCGCGCGACGCTCGGACCCTGGGTGCGCGCACGGCTCGCCGCAATCGAGTCACGGGTCGGCCCGTCCCCCGCCAAAGGCCCCGAGAGCTGGCTGGCGGTGGCGCGCGGCACTCTGGAAGCGCTGCGCGATTCCGGAGTCGAGGCGTTTCGAGAGGCGCTCGCAGCCGCCCGGTACGAGGGCGCGCGCGGTGTGCGCGGCCTGCTCGACGGGAGCGCACCCACCTCGGCGAAACATCCGGAGGCCACGGAGCTGGCGGAGGAGCTGCACGAGCGCCTCTCCAAGCTGCGCACCGTGGACGACGCGCTCCTCGGCGATGCGCTCGCCCTCGTGCGCCCGTTCGCGGACGAGGTGCGCGCCGAGGCCAGGCGCCGCGGGCTGCTGCCGTTCGACGCGCTCCTGCGACTCACACGTGACTTGCTCGCCAGCTCGGCGCGCGTCCGCCGAGAGGTGGCGCGGCGCTACCGCGTGCTCTTTCTCGACGAGTTCCAGGACACCGATCCGCTGCAGTACGAGATCGTGTTCCTGATCGCGAGGGATTCGGACGGCCCGCCCCCGCCCGGAAGTCTGTTCATCGTCGGTGACCCGAAGCAGGCGATCTACCGCTTCCGCGGCGCCGACGTGGCGGCGTACGAGGCGGCGGTCGGCCGCATTCTCGACGCCGGCGGCGCGCGGCTGGTGCTCACGGCGAACTTCCGCTCGGTGCCCGAGATCGTCGCGCCGCTCGATCGCCTCTTCCGTCGCACTTTCGAGCCGCCGGCCGGGCTCGACGAGTCACTGGCCGCCGGGTACGTGGAGTACGACGGACTCAGTGCGGCGCGCCCGCCCGCCGGGGAGCCGCGCGTCGAGCGCTGGCAGATCGGCGCCGGCGCAGGAGCGCGGGAGTCGCGCGCGCTCGAGGCCGAGGTGATCGCCGGCTGGGTCACGGCGCAGGCAGCGGCCGGTCGCCTGGCGTTCCGCGACGTCGCGCTGCTGTTCCGAGCGCTCACGGACGCGCACGTGTACGTCCGCGCGCTGCAGCGCCGGGGAATCACCGTCTGGGTGGGCCGCGCCGACGAGCCTGACCGCGAGCCCGCGTTTCAGCAAGTGACTGCGCTGCTGCGCGCGCTCGCGAACCCCGCCGACGCCCCGGCCGTGCTCGGCTTCCTGCGCTCTCCACTCGGCGGCGTGCCCGACGCGGAGCTCGCGCGGCACACGACCCGGAACCGCGGCGCCTGGCTCTACACGACGTCGACCCCGGACGCTGTCAGCGTGCCCAACCTGGCGCGCGCGTTCTCGACGCTCGCGCGCTGGCACGCGCGCGCCGGGCGCGAGCCGATGGCCGAGCTACTCGCCGCGCTCCGCGACGAGACACCGCTGCTCGCGCTTCACGCCTCCGCTCGGGACGGGGCGCGCCGGCGGATCGAACTCTCCGCGCTCTTCGAGCGACTCTCTGCGCGCGCTGCGGCGGCGCCGGACCGCGACCTCGGCGCGCTCGTCTCCGCCTTGGTGCGCGAGGAGCAGCGGCGCTCGGCGGAGGAGCCGATCCCCGACGCGAACGCCGTCCGCGTGCTCTCGATCCACGCGGCGAAGGGCCTCGAGTTCCCGGTCGTGATTCTGCCGGATCTCACGCGCTTTCCGCCGCACGAGCTCGGCGACGAGCTGGGGGTGGATCTGCGTCACTCGCGCGAGCACAATGCGCTCGCGGTCCACACGCGGGCGGCGCGCTCGTCGACCTGGCTCGAGCGCGAGAGACTCGAGAAGTCATGCGCAGACGCGGAGCTCCGCCGCGTGCTTTACGTGGCCGCGACGCGCGCGCAGGAGCGGCTCATCGTCGCAGAGTCGAAGCGGATGCGCAGGCCGGACCCGCGCTCGTTCGCGGGCCTGCTCGACGGCTGGCCGGAGGACCCCGCGGTCAGGCAGCTCGTACTGCTCGAGGCGTCTTCCGACGCCGCAGACGCGCCGGCGGAGTCGGCCAGCGGCGCGCTGGCGGCGCTCCAGCACACTGCCTTCGCGGCAGAGATCGCGCGTGACTCCGCGCACCCGCCCTTCGCGCGTCCCTCCGGCCTCTCCGAGGAAGAAGAGGAGCACGCGCACGCGCGCAGCGACGACGACGAGCCGCTTCCGCCGCGCGCCGCCGCCGCGCGCGAGGTCGCGCGAGCCGCCGGGAACAGCTTGCACGAGCTGCTGGAGCGCTGGGACTTCCGCGACCCCGAACGCGCGCGAGCGCTGCTTCGCTCGGCCGTCGGGCGCGCGGCGAGAGACTCCGCGGCGTCCGCCTCCGAGATCGCGGCCGACGCCGGTCGGATCCTCGAGTCACTGCTCGCGAGTCCGCTCCCGGCCGCGCTCGCTTCGGTCGAGGTGCTCGGCCGCGAGCTGCCGCTCTTGTTCCGCGAGGCCGATGGGCGCGCCTGGAGCGGCACGCTCGACCTCTTGTATCGAGACAGCGACGGCCGACTCGTCGTCGCCGACTACAAGACCGACCGCGCGCCCAGCGCCGAGGCGCGCGGCCGCTACCGCGCGCAGCTCGCGGTGTATGCGCGCGGCGTCGCGCAGCTCTTCCCGGGAGAGTCTCCGCCCGCGCTCGAGCTGCTCTGGCTGCGCACCGGCCAACGCGAACGGCTGCCGTTAGAATCGCCGCCGTGAACTTCGACGATCTCGACATTCACGAGCTGCGGCGCCGGCGCGGCGAGAAGTGGGCCGACTATCCGTCGGACGTGCTGCCGGCCTGGGTCGCGGACATGGATTTTCCGGTCGCCGAGCCGATCGCGCGGCATTTGGCCGAGGCCGTCCGCATCCACGATCTCGGCTACCCGCAGAATCCGACGCCTTCCGCGCTGCCGAGCGTGTTCGCAAAGCGCGTGCTCGAGCGCTTCGGCTGGCACGTCGACCCCAAGCGCGTGGTCGTGCTGACCGACGTCGTGCAGGGGATCTACGTCGCGCTCGAGACACTGACCGAGCGCGGCGCGGGCGTGATCTTGCAGCCGCCGGTGTACCCGCCGTTCTTCGCCGCGGTGCGCGAGACTCACCGGCGTCTGGTGCTGAACCCGCTCGCGCGCGGGCCGCGCGGCTGGGAGATCGACTTCGACTCACTGCGCGCCGTCTGCGACGCGGGCACCCGCGTCCTGCTCCTGTGCAACCCGCAGAACCCGACCGGCCGCGTGTTCACGCGCGCCGAGCTCGAGCAGCTGGCGCGCATCGCCCTCGAGCGCGACTTGATCGTCGTGTCCGACGAGATCCAGTGCGATCTGGTGTATCCCGGCCATCGCCACGTGCCGTTCGCGACGCTCGGCCCCGAGATCGAGGCGCGCACGATCACTCTGACTTCCGCGACGAAGGGCTTCAACATCGCGGGCCTGCGCTGCGCGGTCGCGGCCTTCGGCAGCGACTCTCTGCTCGCGCGCTTCAAGTCCATTCCGAGTCATGTGCGCGGCGGCCTGGGCGCCTTCGGCCTCACCGCGACCGAGATCGCCTGGACCTCGGCGCAGCCGTGGCTCGACGACGTGCTCGTCTATCTCGACGGAAATCGGCGCTTCATCGCGGAGTTTCTGCGCGCCCGCATTCCTGCGATCCGCCACCATTCTCCGGAGTCTCTGTATCTGGCCTGGCTCGACTGCGCGGCGCTCGATCTCGGCGGCGCCGCGCCCTTCGACTTCTTCCTGGAGCGGGCGCGAGTCGCGCTGACCGACGGCCGAAACTTCGGCGCGGGCGGCGAGACCAGCGTGCGGCTCAACTTCGCCACCTCGCGCGCGATCCTGACGGAGATCCTCGAGCGCATGGCGCGCGCGCTCGGCCGCTAGCTAGCGCAGCACGAGCTCCGCGGCGTTGCGCACCTGCTCGACGACCTCGTTCTGCTTGTGCTGGCCGCTCATCCAGCCGAGCAGCGCGGCGAACCAGACCATGTGCAACACGTTGCAGATCCGCGCCTCCTGCGGCGTGGCGTCGTCGAGCGTCGCGCGCGCGTCGCCGCGCAGAGCGCTCATCAGCAAGCTGCTCGCGACGCCGTGAAAGGCGCGGATCTTCCCCGCGAGCTCCGGGTCGTCCGAGCTGCCCGCGCGCAGGATGGCGCGCGCGAGCTTCGGCCTGCGGCACAAGGTGCGCGTCGCGGCGGCGAAGTAGTCGGTCACTCGCTCGAGCGCCGTATCTCCCGCGGCCGGGGTCCTGGCCATGCGCGCGGCGAGACCTTCCGCCTCGCTGGCGAGCGCCGCGACCAGGAGATCGTCCTTGCCCCGGAAATGCCGGTACAAGGTGCCGAGCGCGACGCCGGCGTGCGCCGCCACGTCGCGCAGCCGCACGGCCTCGAAGCCGCCCTCTTCCGCCAGGGCGACGGCCGTCGCCACGATCCGCTTCTCCCGCTCGTTCACGCGCCCTCCGCTCCGAACAGATCGGATAGCGAGTTTTGGGCAGGCGAAAAAGGCGCGAGCTACTCGGCCGGGTCGATCAGGCAGGCCATCGGGACGCCGGCGACGCGCGAGGACTCCTCGGCGCGGGCGAGTCTCTCCTCGGCGAGCGTGCGCTTCTCGTTGGCGCGGTCGAGCGCCTCGTCCCGGCTGTACCAGGTCTCGCTGCAGCGGCCCGCGGCGATCGCCGAGTCCGAGCAGCCGGTTCTCGAGCCGAGAATCGGGCTCGCCTCGAGCCGCTCGACGGCCGCCTCGGCGCTGCGCAGCGCCAGCTTGGCGTCCAGCCAGGGGTCGACCCACGGTCGGTACGGCTCGCACGGATTGGCGCTGACCCGCGCCGCGGGAGCGGCGGGCGGCGGG
>JBIOJK010000096.1:0-13789 GCA_044450765.1 Myxococcota bacterium
CATTACCGGCGAAGCACTGAACGTGTCGGGCGGCTGGTACATGCGGCCGTGACTCCCGGCGCGCGAACCGTCGCCGGGGTCCTGGACCGCTGGCTCGAACGCGCGCCGGACCGTCTCGCGCTCGTCGGTCGCAGCGGCCGCATAAGCAACGCAGAGCTCGACCGCGCGGCGAACCGCGCCGCGAACGCGCTCGCCGCCTGCGGGGTGACTCGCGGAGACCGGGTGGCCGCCTGTCTGCCGAACGATGTCGACATCGTTGTCGCGTTCCTGGGCGCCGCGCGGCTCGGCGCGATCTGGGTCGGCGTGAACCGCCCGCTCGCGGCGCCGGAGAAGGCGTACCTGCTGCGCGACTCGGGCGCGCGCGTTCTGCTCGCGCCCGAGGACGTGCTCGAGTCACTTGCCGGACAGCGCGCCAGCACGCCGGAGCTGGCGCACGCCGTGGAGGTTGCGCCCGGCCGCTTCGCAGAGAGCGGCGACGAGTCGCGGCCCGCGCTCGAGCTCGACCCGCACGCGCCCGCCGCGATCGCCTACACCAGCGGCACGACCGGCTTCCCGAAGGGCGCCGTGCACAGTCACCACAACCTGCTGCTGCCCGGCGCGGTCGCCGCGGCGTCGGGCGCCTACGGGCCCGAGCTGCGCCAAGGGGTGCTGCTGCCGCTCACGATCTTGAACCTGATGGTGCTCGGGCCGCTGGTCGCGTTCCAGGACGGGTCGGCGCTCGTCTGCATCGACCGCCTCGACGCCGAAGGCGTGGCCGAGTGGGTGCGCCGCGAGCAGGTCGGCCACTTCGCGGCCGTGCCGACGATCCTGTACGACCTGCTGACTCACTCCGCCGTCAGCCGGGAAGACCTCGCGACGCTTCGCCGGCCCGAGGTCGGCGGCGCCGAGTGTCCCGAGGAATTTCGCGCGCTCTACCGCGAGCGCTTCGGTCACGAAGTCACGATCGGCTACGGCATGACCGAGGCGCCGACCGCGGTGACTCGCTCGGACGGCGGCGCGGCGCCGCGGCCGGGCTTGTGCGGCAAGCCCGTGCCGCAAGTCGAGATCCTGGTCCTCGACGAGAAGGATCGCCGGCTTCCCGACGGCGAGGTCGGCGAGATCTGCGTCGCGCCGGCGCGCACGGGGCCCTGGGCCGGCGTCTACACGCCGATGCTCGGCTACTGGAACAAGCCCGACGAGACGGCCGTGGCGCTGCGCGCCGGCGTCTATCACACCGGCGACCTGGGCTTCGTCGACGAGCGCGGCGATCTCTACATCCGCGGCCGGCGCAACGAGCTGATCCTGCGCGGCGGGGCGAACGTATATCCGGCCGAGGTCGAGCGAGTACTCTCCGAGCATCCGGCGGTCGCGGCGAGCGCCGTGCTGGGCCGGCCCGACACCCGGCTGGGCGAGCGCGTCGTCGCCGCGGTGCAGCTCGCCGCCGGTGCGAGCGTGCGCGTGGAGCAGCTCGCCGAGTTCGCGCGCGAGAGACTCGCGCGGTACAAGGTGCCCGACGAGATCGCGATCGTCGCCGCGCTGCCGCGCAACGCAATGGGCAAGGTGGTGAAGCGCGAGCTGGAGTCACTCTTCGAGCGCCGGCCGTGAGCGCGCCCGCGGTCGTCGGGCGCACGCTCGCCGATTCGGTCGCGGCGCAGCCGCGCGATCCGCGCGCGCCGGCGGGCGCGCCGAACGTCGTCGTGATCGTGCTCGACGACCTGGGCTTCGCGCAGCTGGGCTGCTTCGGGTCCGACATCGCGACTCCCGCGATCGATCGGCTCGCGGAACGCGGCCTGCGCTTCAACCGCTTCCATGTGACGGCCATGTGCTCGCCCACGCGCGCGTCGCTGCTCACCGGCTGCAATCACCACGCCGTCGGCATGGGCTTCCTGACCGACATCCCGATGGGCTTTCCAGGCTACGACGGGCGCATCCCGCCGTCGGCGGCCACGCTCGCGCGCGTGCTGCGCGACTCGGGCTATGCCACGTTCGCGGTCGGCAAGTGGCACCTCGCGCCGCGCTGGGAGCAGACCTCCGCCGGGCCGTTCGCGCGCTGGCCGCTCGGGCAGGGCTTCGAGCACTACTACGGCTTTCTCGCGGGTGACACCAATCAGTGGACCCCGGAGCTGGTGCGCGACAACGGCTTCGCCTCGCCCCCGCGCCCGCCCGAGGCGGGCTACCACCTGACGGAGGACCTGATCGACACGGCGATCCGGCGGATCCAGGACCTCCGCCACGCGGCCCCTCGCAAGCCGTTCTTCCTGTATCTCGCGCCGGGCGCGGTGCATGCGCCGCACCAGGTCGCGCGGCCGTGGATCGAGCGCTACCGCGGGAGCTTCGACCTGGGCTGGGACGCGTGGCGCGAGCGCACGTTCGCGCGCCAGATCGAGCTGGGAGTCGTGCCGCGAGACACCGAGCTTCCGGTGCGACCCCCGTGGGTCGAGCCGTGGTCGAGTCTCTCGCGCGACGAGCGCGCGGTGTATGCGCGGCTGATGGAGGCGTTCGCCGGGTTCCTGTCTCACACCGACCGCGAAATCGGCCGGCTCGTCGAGTTTCTGCAAGCGCAGGGGATCTTGGACGACACACTGATCCTGCTGCTCTCCGACAACGGTGCGAGCGCCGAGGGCGGTCCGGGTGGGCTGTTCAACGAGCACAGCTTCATGCTGAACCGCACCGACGAGGTGCGGCGCAGCGCGGCGCAGCTCGACGAGATCGGCGGTTTCCGCTCGTACAATCACTATCCGTGGGGCTGGGCCTGGGCGGGCAACGCGCCGTTCCGCCTGTGGAAGCGCTTCACCTGGCTCGGCGGCGTGCGCACGCCGCTCGTCGTGCACTGGCCCCGGCGCGTCGCGCGCGGCGGCGCGGTGCGCGGGCAGTTCTGTCACGCGGTCGATCTCTTCCCGACGGTGCTGGCCGCCGCGGGCCTGGATCGGCCGGAGCGAGTCGATGGGGTCGCGCAGCGCGCGCTCGACGGCGCGAGTCTCCTGCCGTGCATCGACTCGGCCGACGCGTCGCCGCCGCGAGACACTCAGTACTTCGAGATGGTCGGCAGCCGCGCGATCTACCACGCCGGCTGGAAGGCGACCACGGACCACGTCGGGAACCAGGTTCCGATCGAGCGCGCGCTCGTCGCGGGAAGTCACGACTTCGACAAAGACCGCTGGTCGCTGTTCCGTCTGGACCAAGACTTCGCCGAGGCGCGCGATCTCGCGGACGGCGAGCCCGACCGGCTCGCGGCGCTGGTCGCGCTCTGGTGGAGCGAGGCGGAGCGGAACCAGGTGCTGCCGCTGGAGGACGGGTTTCTCTCGCGCGCCGCGGCGCTGGTGCGGCCCGCGTTCGGGTTCCGCACGTCGGTCGAGCTCGCGCCGGGGGCGGGCCCGGTGTCCGAGGACGCCTTGCCCCCGCTGTTCGGCGGATTCTGTCTGCGCGCCGAACTCGACCTGGAGCGGCTGCCCGGGCGGGGCGTGATCGCGGCGCTCGGCGACTGGACCAACGGCTGGGCGATCTACTTGCTGGAAGGCCGACCCGTCGCGGTGCTGAACGTCTGCGGCGACGTGCACCGGCTGGCGGCGAGCGAGTCACTCGGCCGCGGCGCGCACGAGCTGCGCTTCGAGTTCGTGCGCCGGCCGTCTGGCGGCGGGAAGACCGTCCTCGCCCTGCGCGACCGCGTGCTCGCCGAGGGCGAGATTCCAGTGAATCTGCCGTTCCGCTGGCAGATCGGCGGGGCGGGCCTGCTGGTCGGCCGCGACCGCGGCTTCCCGGTCTGCGCTGACTACGCGCCGCCGTTCCCGTTCGAAGGGGTGCTGCGGCGCGTGGTGCTGGAGGTCGCGGGCCGGCCGGCGCCCGACGCCCAGCGCGAAGTCGCGACGGCGCTGCGCCACGAGTGACGGAGTGAGTGACTGATGGCGGTTCTGCGGGTCGGTCACATCGGCATCTGCGTCTCGGACCTGCAGCGCGCGCTCGCGTTCTACTGCGACCTGCTCGGCTTCCGGCCGCTCAGCGAGACGAACGTCGCCGATCCGCTCTCCGCCAAGCTGCTGCGCCTGCCGGACGTGGACCAGACGACGGTCTTCGTCGAGCGCGACGGCGTGCGCCTGGCGCTGTTCGCGTTCCGCACCCCGAAGCCGCAGGGCGGCGGCCGCGTGCGCGCGATGAACGAGACGGGTCTGGCCGCGCTGATGCTGCGCGTCGACTCACTCGACGCGCTGGTCGAGAAGATCCGCGCCGCGGGCTTCCGGGTGCTCGACGAGACGCGCATCGAGCACCCGGCCTGGAACTCGAAGCTGCTCTTCGTCTGCGACCCGGACGGGACGTTGATCGAGCTGATCGAGATCCCGGGCGACCCGTATGTCCCGTTCGGAAAGCCGTTCGCGCGCGGGACACTCTAGGTCGCGGGGAACCTGCGGTGATGCGCGCCGACAGTGAACACCGCGAGCCGCGCGGTCTTGGTGCCGCGGTTGTGCCAGGCGTGGCGCGTGCCGTTCTGCACCACGGTGTCGCCCGCATGCAGGTGCACTTCCTTGCCGCCGTCGAGCTCGAGCCAGACTTCCCCGTCGAGCACGACCTCGAAATCGATCGTCGCCGTCGTGTGCATGCCGGGTGCGTCGGGCTCCATGTGTCCGGCGAGTCCGGGCAACTTCTGCTCGAGCTCGCGAGCCGCCGCGGCGCTGTCGCCGGGCAGCGGAGCCGCCGCGCTCGTCGCCGGCGGCAAGCTGAACATGCCGAAGCGGAAGCCGCCGACCGGCGGGAAGTAGGTGGGCTGCGCGGGCGGCGCGCCGTCGTCCGGGAAGACAGGTGCGCGGTCGCCGCCCCAGAGCTTGTGGAACTCCGAGCCGGGCAGGAGCGCCGCCGTGACGGGCTCCACCTCGGTCTCGGAGGCGAACACCGATTTTCCGGAAGAATCGTGACCTGTGACGACGCGGCGGACCTTCATGGGGGCTCCTCTCTTCGCAGGCGTCCAGTGTAAGGTAGGATCGCGCGATGATCGTGTTCGAGAACTTTCTGATCGGCGGTGAGTGGGTCGCGCCCGACGGACGTGGACACTTCGACGTGTACGACGCGGGCACGGAGGCCTTGATGGGTCGCGTGCCGGCGGGCAGCCCGGTCGACGTCGATCGCGCGGTCGGCGCGGCGCGCAGCGCGTTCGAGCCGTGGGCGCTGTCCGCGCCGGCGTTCCGCGCCGAAGTGCTGCGCCAGATCGCGGACGGAATCCGCAAGCGCCGCGACGAGCTGGCCGACGTGATCATCGGCGAGCTCGGCGCGCCGCGGCCGATGACCGAGCAGTTCATGGTCGACTTCCCGGCCAACACGCTGCAGTTCTACGCGGACCTGCTCGCGAGCTACCCGTTCGAGGAGCGCATCGGCAACTCACTCGTGGTGAAGGAGCCGGCAGGGGTCGTCGCCGCGATCACTCCCTGGAACTACCCGCTGCACCAGATCGTGGCGAAGCTCGGGCCAGCGCTCGCCGCGGGCTGCACCGTGGTGCTGAAGCCCAGCGAGGTCGTCCCGCTCTCGTGCTTCATGCTCGCCGAGATCGCGAGCGAGACCGCGCTGCCGAAGGGCGTGTTCAACTTCCTCTCGGGCGCGGGGCCGATCGTCGGCGAAGCGATGGCGTCACACCCCGGTGTAGACATGGTCTCGTTCACCGGCTCGACCGCGGCCGGGCGGCGCGTCGCGGAGCTCGCTGCGAAGACGGTGAAGAAGGTGTCGCTCGAGCTGGGCGGCAAGTCCGCGAGCGTGATCCTCGACGACGCGGATTTCGAGAAGGCGGTGCGCGCCAGCTTGAACCACGCGTTCATCAACTCGGGACAGACCTGCGCGTCGTGGACGCGCATGCTGGTGCCGCGCGCGCGGCAGGACGAGGCGATCGCGATCGCGCTCGACGAGCTGCGCCGCTCGAACGCCGTCGGCGATCCACGCGAGGGGAAGGCGCGCCTGGGGCCGCTCGCGTCCTCGCTGCAGCGCGAGCGCGTGCGCGCGTACATCCAGTCGGGGCTGGACGAAGGCGCGCGGCTGCTGGCTGGCGGCACCGAGTCACCGCCCGGTCTCCCGCGCGGATACTACGTGCAGCCGACCCTGTTCGCCGACGTGCGCAGCGACATGAAGATCGCCCAGGAGGAGATCTTCGGACCCGTCTGCACGATTCTCCCGTACGACGGCGAGGACGACGCGGTTCGCATCGCGAACGACACGATCTACGGACTCGGCGGCGCCGTCTGGTCGCGCGACCTGGCGCGCGCGACCCGCGTGGCGCGCCGAATCCGCACGGCCCAGCTCGACATCAACGGCGCGCCGTTCAACCCGCACGCGCCCTTCGGAGGCGTGAAGCAGTCGGGGAACGGCCGCGAGCTCGGGAGATACGGGCTCGACGAGTATCTCGAGCCGAAGGCTCTGCAGCTTCCCTAGCGCTTCGCCTGGAGCGAGCGCACCAGCGTGAGCGCGCTCGCGGCGAGCCCGTCGATCTGCGCGCGGAACGCCTTGGTGTCTGCGTTGCCGCCCATCACGCCCTTCAGGTAGCGGGCCATCACGCCCTCGACGATCGCCGCGAGCCGCCAGTACTGGAACGCGCGGTAGTAGTCGACGTTCGAGACGTCGCGACCGGTCTTCGCCGTGTATTTCGCGAGGATCTCGGCGCGCGTCTGGAACCCGCCGGCGGCCGAGGGAGACGCCGCCGCGGCTGCGCTCCCGCCGACTTCCCCGGGCTCCGCCCAGTTATTCATCAGGTAGCCGATGTCCGCCATCGGGTCGCCGAGCGTGCAGAGCTCCCAGTCGAGCACCGCCTTGATCTGACGGTCGTCGCCGGTGATGCAGTTCCCGAGCCGGTAGTCGCCGTGCACGATCGCGGCGTCTTTCTGCGGCGGCAGCATCGCGACCAGCGCCTCGTGCACTTCCTCCATCGCCGGCAGCTCGCGCGTCTTCGAGTTCTCCCACTGCGTGCGCCAGCGGTGGAGCTGCCGGGGCAGATACGCGTCCTTGCGGCCGAGATCGCCCAGGCCGATCGCGTCCGGGTCGACCCGGTGCAGGCGCGCGAGCACGTCGATGAGTGACTCGCCGACCTCGCGGCGCTGCTCGCTCGTGAACAGCCGCGCGACGGTGGTCGCGTCGGTGATCACGTGGCCGGCGACGAACTTCATCACGTAGAACGGCGCGCCGTTCACCTCGTTGTCCTGGCACAGGCCGAGCGCGGGGGCGACCGGCACCGCGGTGTGTCGCCCGACCGCCGCGATGATCTTGTGCTCGCGGCCCATGTCGTGCGCGGTGGCGAGCACCGCGCCCAGAGGCGGGCGCCGCAGCACGAAGAGCTCGCCGGCCGCGTCGGTCACCTTGTAGGTCAGGTTCGAGTGGCCGCCGGTAATCAGCGCGAACTCGAAGGGCGGCGTCGCGCCCGCGACGTTCGCTGCGAGCCAGCCCGACACGCGGCGCTGATGGATGCCGCGAACCTCTCCGCTGCCGTCCGACTCGCTCATGGCGCGATTCTATCTCACGTGCGGAACTCGACGCGCACGGCGCCGAGCGGGCCGAAGTCTGCGGTCGCCACGTCGCCGGGCCGAGCCTCGACGATGTCCGTGCAGCAGCCGGTCGTTACGAGATCGCCTGCCGCGAGCCCGCGACCCGCCTGCGCGAGCGCGTTCGCGAGCCAGTGCAATGCGAGCAGCGGCGAGCCGAGCACGTTCGCGCCCCGGCCGCGCGTCACCTCGCGCCCGTTCATGCAGGTGACCGCCTCCTGCGCCGCGAGGTCGAGCGCGCGGAAGTCGGCCCGCTCGGCGCCCCCGACCCAGTGACTGTGGAGCACGTTGTCCGCGATCGCCTCGGACGGCGTGAGCTTGCGCCACTCCTCGAAGCGCGAGTCGACGATCTCGAACGACGGGAGCACGCCCCCGATCGCGTCGACCACGGCCTCGAGCGGGTAGGCCGCGGCGCGCGCGGGCAGATCGCGCGCCATGCGGAACGCGAACTCTGTCTCGATCACCGGGCGCGCGAAGCTTGCGGCGGGGAGCGACACGGGGCTGCGCGAGGTGCGGCCCTCGATCAGCCGCCCGAAGACCGGGCTCGAGATCCCGAACGCCTGCTGCACCGCCGGGTTGGTGAACCCGATCTTGTATCCCACGGGCCGGCCGAGCAGCGCGACGAAGCGATCCTGAATGGAGTAGGCCTCGAGCGGATTGGTCGGCGTGCACGGCGTGGGCAGACGCGGGCGCGGGTGCAGCGCGCGGTGCGCGGCCACCAGCAGGGCCGCGGCGGCGTCGATCTCCACGTTTCCCAAGGGCATCCGCCCCTTTTGCCACGCCCGGAAGAAGCGCACAACTGCGATGGACAGGCGCCGCGCGCTGGGGAGATAATCGCGCGACTGAAACGTGTTCTAATCCCGACCGGAGGTTCCCGATGAAGCGCATTCCGCTGCCGCACTCGCCGAACGGCTGGTTCAAGGTCGCGTTCAGCGACGAGCTGGCGGTCGGCGACGTGCGACCGGTGCATCAGTTCGGCCGCGACCTGGTCGTGTTCCGCGGCGAGGACGGGGTCGCGCACCTGCTCGACGCCTATTGCCCGCACCTGGGCGCGCACCTCGGCGTCGGCGGCAAGGTGGTCGGCAACGAGCTGCAGTGCCCGTTCCACGGCTGGCGCTGGGCCGGCGACGGACGCTGCACCTCGGTTCCGTACGCGAAGAAGATTCCGGCGCTCGCCCGCGCGGTCGCCTGGGAGACGCGCGAGCAGAACGGCTACGTCATGGCCTGGCACCACGCCGACGGCAAGCCACCCGAGTTCGAGGTCCCGCTGATTCCGGAAGTCACCGACTCCGGTTACTACAAGTACAAGCGCGTGAAGTGGGAGCTGGCGACTCACATCCAAGAGATGTACGAGAACGCGGTCGACATCCAGCACTTCGCGCACGTGCACGGCATGCAGATCGAGCGCGTGAACTGGGACGGCGAGGGCGCGATCGCGACCCTGGTGCTCGATCTGAAGCGCGAAGCGGACGAGCAGACCAACGCCGAGGGCGAGAGCTCGTTCCGCTCGTTCATGTACGGACCCGGCCTGTCGCTCACGCGAGTCACGGGCAAGATGGCGGGGGTCTCGATCCAGACGCTGACGCCGATCGACGACGAGGTCTGCGAAGTTGTCCACACGTACTACGCGAAGAAGTCGGAGCCGGCGACCAAGGCCGAGCTCGAGGGCTTTTTCGACTTCTACGCGAGTGACTGGGAGCTCGACTTCAAGCTCTGGAACCAGAAGATCTACCGCCCGCAGCCGCTGCTCGCCGAGAACGACGGCGACGTCGGCCGCTTCCGGCGCTGGTACAAGCAGTTCTACTCGACCGACGTCGGCATCGACCGCTTCTGAGCGCGCCGGTGGCTCGAGTCAACACGGTGCTCGGCCCGATCGACCCGAGCGAGCTCGGCGGAACGATGTCCCACGTGCACCTGACCTTGGACATCTCCTGCTGGTACGCGCCTCCGCAGGACCCGGAGGTCGCCCGGGTCGCCGGGAAGCCGCTCGGGCTCGAGAATCTCGGTCTCGCGCGCCGCAACGGCCTGGTCGTTCGCGACAACTTGGTGCAGTCCGACGTCGAGCTCACGATCCGCGAGGCGCGCGAGTTCAAACGCGCGGGCGGCGGCGCGCTCGTCGACATGGAGCTGCCCGGAATCGGCCGCGACGTCGCGGCGCTCGCGCGCATCTCGCGCGCCACCGGGCTGCACGTGATCGCCTCGACCGGCTGGTACACGCAGGCGAGTCACCCGCCGGAAGTCGCGGCGCTCGACGCGGGCGCGCTCGCCGACGTCATGGTCCGCGAGATCGGCGAGGGGATCGGCGACTCACGCGTGCGCGCGGGGAACATCGGCGAGATCGGCTGCAGCGGCATGCCCGACACGCCCTGCCTGCCCGACGAGGAGAAGGTGCTGCGCGCCGCGGCGCGCGCGCAGGCGCGCACGGGCGCGTCGCTCACGGTGCACCCGAACGGCGGGACGCACGGCTCGCGAGAGACGCCGAAGCACCACCTGGATTTCTATCTCGACGTGCTCGAGGCCGAAGGCGCGGATCTCGCGAAGGTGTATCTCTCGCACATGGGCTTCTACTCCGTCGAGGTCGCGCTGCACGTGCTGCGCCGCGGGCTCGGCTTCGTCTCGTACGATCACTTCGGCCACGAGGAGTACTACGAGATCGTCGGGCCCGGCCGCGCGTTCCCGCGCGACAAGGAGGAGATCGACACCGTGATGCGGCTCCTCGAAGCGGGTCATGCCAGCCGCGTGCTGATCGGCAACGAGATCGGCTGGAAGACCTGCTACAAGGCGTACGGCGGCTGGGGCTACGCGCACGTCTACGACCACGTCGTCCCGTGGCTGCGCGATTGCGGCGCGAGCGAGGCGCAGCTCGACGCGATGCTGGTCGAGAATCCGGCGCGCCTACACGCGATTGCGTAGGCCCCCGGGCGTGAAGCGGACGGGCAGGTGCTTCGGCCCGGAGATGAACGTCGACGGCAGCCACTCGACCGCGCCGCTCGGCTCGATGTCGGGCAGGCGCACGAGGATCTCGCGCAGCATCGCCTCGATCTCGATGCGCGCGATGTGCGCACCCAGACAGAAGTGAGCGCCGCCGCCGCCGAACGCGACGTGCGGGTTGGGGTCGCGCGAGACGTCGAAGCGGCCGGGCTCGGCGAACACCGACGGATCGCGGTTCGCGGCGCCGTAGTACATGACGACCTTCTGCCCGGCGCGGATCTTCGCGCCGCCGAGCTCGACGTCGCGGGTGGCGGTGCGGCGCATGTATACGACGGGAGACACCCAGCGCAGCATTTCCTCCACGGCGCGCGGGAGCAGTGAGTCGAGCCCGCGCGCCAGCTTGCGCCGCTGGTCGGGGTGCTCGAAGAGCGCCAGCATGCCGCCGCCCACGAGGTTGCGCGTGGTGTCGCCGCCGGCGTCGACGAGCAGCATGAAGAAGAGCTGGAAGTCGATGTCGTCGAACCGGCGCCCGTCGACTTCGGCCTGCAGCAGCTTGGTCGCGAGATCGTCGCGCGGCCGCGCGCGCTTCTCGGCGATCACGCCCTGGGCGTAGAGGAACATCTTCATCACGGCGGCGCCGGCCGCGCCGGGGGGAAGTGACTCGGGCGCGGCGTGGATCGCCTCGGTCAGGCGGTACAGCTCGCGACCGTCCTCGAGCGGGATGCCGAGCAGCTCCGCGATCACGTACGACGGAAGCTCGCCGGCGACGTCGTCGACCAGGTCGCAGGAGCCGCGCTCGATCACGCGGTCGACGATCTGCGCGGCGAGCTCCGCGATGCGCGGGGCCAGCGCGAGCGAAGCGCGCGGCGTGAACTCGCGACTCACGATGCGCCGGTAGCGCGTGTGTTTCGGCGGGTCCATGGTGAGCATCATCTGGTGGCCGTCGATGTTGAGCTCGAGGCCCGGACCCGGGTCCGCGATCATGATCGTCGGCACCGATGAGAACGCAGCGGGATCGCGTCCGACGCTGCACACGTCGCGGTGTCGGGTCAGCGCGAAGAAGCCGGGCCCGTCGGGCTCCGCGTGCCAGTGCACGGGATCGCGCTCGCGCAGCCAGTCGAACTGATCGTGCGGCTGGCCGCTCGCGAAGCTGCGCGGATCGACCAAGTCGATGCGAGGTGGGCTCGACACCTTGCGAAGCATACTAGGAAGGGCGGCGCTGGACGTACTCGCGCACGCGCCAGACCGCGGTCGCGCCGCACAGGGCGGCGATCCGACGGCGCACGGTGAGGGCGCAGTCCGGTGAGTCGAACGGGTGCGCCGGCGCGCGCGCGGCGTCGGCGAAGCCGATCCCGCAGAACGCGTCCCAGTCCGGCGCGCCCGGCGGGAAGAGCACGCGCTCGACGCGCGAGATCTCGATTCGGGTCGCGCCGGGCTGGCTCGCGAGCA
Source organism: Myxococcota bacterium (assembly GCA_044450765.1). Taxonomy (GTDB): domain Bacteria; phylum Myxococcota_A; class UBA9160; order SZUA-336; family SZUA-336; genus VGRW01. The sequence goes on from JBIOJK010000096.1 coordinate 11,862, forward strand.
GGTCCGGGAGCAGGGCAGACGCGAGCGAATCCGAGAAGCGCTCCGGGGACAAGTTCGCGCGGCGCCGCAGCGCGCAGAGCCACTGCGTTCCGGCGCTCGCGGAGCCCGGCTCGCCGGCAGGCTGCGCGCCGTGCTGCACTTGCGCGCGAGTTGCATAGCCCGCGGTGCCGCCCAGGAAGCGCGCGTGATCCTCGGTCACCAGGCGCTCGCCCGCGAGCGAGTCGTACGCCTGCGCTTCGAAGTCCGCGAGCGAGTCATAGGTGAGCGCGTTCACGCTGTCGATCGGCTCGGCGCCGTCGAGCGCGTCGTCGACGATGCTGACGGCGTAGCCGCGCAGTCGCGCGTGGTGGCGCAGCGCGAGCGGCGCGTGCCGCTCGAGCAGGTGCGATGCGTATTCGGCGTGCGACAGGTCCGCGCGCCGCGCGCACAGGAAGAAAATCCTCACCACGGCCCGATGGTACACTCGACCCATGGCCATCGTTACACCGATCGAGGTTGCCCCGGGCGCTCGCCGGCGGCTCGCGATCTCGAGCCCAGTCACACGCGAGGCGATCGGCGAGATCGAAGTACAGAACGCCTCGGACGTGCGCGCCGCGCTCGAGCGCGCGCGGAAGGCGCAGCCGGCGTGGGCGGCGCTGCGCGTCGAGGAGCGCGTGCGCTTCGTGCAGCGCGCGCTCGGGATTCTGGTCGAGAAGCAGGACCGGATCGTCGAAGTCGTGGTCCGCGAGTCGGGAAAGCCCGCGACCGAAGCGCGCATGATGGAGATCTTCGCGGCGTGCGACGCGATGACTTACTGGTCCAAGCGCGCGCCGCGCCTGCTGCGCCCCGAGCGCGTGCGGCTGCACGGGCTCCTGCGACTCACGAAGCGGCTCGAGATCGCGTACCGGCCGCTCGGCGTCGTCGGCGTGATCAGCCCCTGGAACGGGCCCGTGATCCTGTCGCTGAACCCGACCGTGCAAGCGCTGCTCGCCGGGAACGCGGTCCTGCTGAAGCCGTCCGAAGTGACTCCCTTCTCGGGCCGCATCGTCGCGGACCTGTTCCGGGAGGCCGGGCTGCCCGAAGGGGTGCTCGAGCTGCTCACCGGCGACGGCGAGACCGGCGCTGCGCTCTGCGAGGCCGGCGTCGACAAGATCTCGTTCACGGGCAGCGTCGCGACCGGCCGGCGCGTCGCGGTCGCCTGCGCGGAGCGACTGATTCCCTGCACGCTCGAGCTCGGCGGGAAGGACCCGATGATCGTCTGCGCCGACGCCGACCTCGACGCGGCCGCCGGGGGCGCGCTCGCGGGCGCATTCCTGAACGCCGGCCAGTTCTGCTGCGGCACCGAGCGCGTGTACGTGGTGAACGAGGTCGCGGACGCGTTCATCGAGAAGGTCGTCGCGCGCACGCGCGCGCTGCGCCAGGAGACGGCGGGCGAGTTCGACGTCGGAGCCATGTTCTGGCCGCGCCAGCTCGAGATCGTCGAGCGCCACGTCGCGGACGCCGTCGCTGCCGGAGCCAAGGTGCTGGTGGGCGGCCGGCGCAATCCGCGCTTCGAGGGCCTCTTCTACGAGCCGACCGTGGTCGTCGACGTCCGCCCGGACATGGCGCTGATGCGCGACGAGACCTTCGGCCCGGTGCTCCCGATCGTGCGCGTCCGCGACGTCGACGAGGCGATCGCTCGGGCGAACGAGACCCGCTACGGGCTGGCCGCGAACGTGTGGACCCGCGATGCGAAGGCCGCGGGCGAGATCGCGCGCCGGATCGACTCCGGCAGCGTGTGCGTGAACGACCTCTCGATGACCTACGGCGTGATCGAGGCGCCGTTCGGCGGGCTGAAGGAGAGCGGCGTGGGTCACGTACAGGGCCGCGAAGGCATCCGCGGCTACTGCCACGCGCAGCCGCTCATCCGAGATCGCTTCGGCGGGCGCCAGGCCGCGAGTCACTACCCG
>JBIOJK010000097.1:0-13620 GCA_044450765.1 Myxococcota bacterium
GCGCGGGGTCGTTCCAGCCGCTGCCGCCGAGATACACGACGTCGCGCACGTCGAAGAAGCGCAGCTGCGGCTGGATCAGGCCGACGCTCTGCGCGTCGTCGGGAATGAACACGGCATCGAAGTCGACGTAGGGCGGCAGGCCCTGGAACTTGGTCGCCGCCAGCTTCTCCGCGTTGTCCTGTGCGCGGCGGCGCAGCTTGTTGCGCTCGTCGACGAGCGCCTGCTGCTCGCGCGGGAGACCGGCCAGCCCGACCAGGCGCTTGATCTCCGGCTGCCAGTCGACGGCGCCGGGCGCGTAGCGCTCGACTCCCACGACGGTTCCGCCCTGTGCCTCGACCGCATCCCAGAAGCGGTTCTTGAAAGTCACGCCGTACTCGTCGCTCGGGTAGAGGATCGCGAAGCGCTTGCAGCCGCGCTGTTCTGCGCACCAGTGCACGAGCTCCGCCGCCTGATCGCCCGGAGTGAGTCCCAGCCGGAACACGTACCCGCCCAGACCGGCGATGTCGTCGTTGCGCGCGAACGCGAGCAGCGGCACGCGCGCCGACTCCGCGGCCGGCGCAGCCGCGACCGCTTCGCCGGAGCGCATCGGGCCGATGATGGCCGCGGCGCCTGCCGCCGAGAGCTCGGTCACGGCGGCCGCCGCCCGCGACGCCTCGCCGCCCGAGTCACGCACCAGCAAGCGCAGCTGCGATGGCTTCTCGTCGTACAGGCCCGCGCCGAGCACGATGCCCCGCAGCACCGACTCGCCGACCTTCTGATAGGGACCCGAGAGCGGCAGCACGAGGCCGAGGGTGGCGTTGGCCTGGCCCGCCAGATCGGCTGCGCGCGCCAGCAACAGCGCGCGCTCCGCTTCGTCGCCCTCGGACAGGCGCCGCGGCAGCCGGTCGAGGGCGGCGCGCGCCGCGCTCACGGCGCCGCGCGCGAGCGCGCGCCGCGCGATCTCGAGCCCGACCCGGTCGTACACGGGGCCGCGCGGCAGACGCGGCATCAGCGCCTCGAGCTCCGGCTCGCGCAGCCGCACCTCGAGCAAGTCCGAGATCTCGACGTCGATCTCGGTGAGCTCCGCGGGGTCGGTCGTGTCTCGCCGCGCCAGGGCCAGCGCGCGCACGACCTCGGGCCAGTCACCGAGGCTGCGCGCGAGGTCGGCGTCGAGACGGTTGAGCTTCGCGCGCGTCGCGGCGTCCGCGCGATCTTCGTTGGCGCGCTCGAGCACGGCGCGGCCGTCGGCCGGGCGCCCGAGCTTCTGGTAGACCTGCGCGGACTTCAGCGCCGCCTCGACGCCGAACGCGCTCTTCGGGTAGTCCTCGACCAGGCGGCGCCAGGTCGCGGCGGCTTGCTCCTTCTGGCCGCGCGCCAGCTCGGCGTCGCCCAGCAAGAGGAGCGCCTCGTCGGCGCGCTTGCTCTGGCCGAGCTCGGTCAGGAAGCGCTGGAGGATCTCTTGCGCCTTCGCCGGCTGGCCTTTCGCGAGCAGCGCGCGCGCGGCGTTCAGGTCCGCGTCCGCGGCGGCCTCGTAGGGCAGCGGGGCGCCGTTGCGCACGACCGTCGGCTCGGCGCACGAGAGCGCGAGCAGCGCGAGTCCGAGCGCGAGCCGCAGCGGGCGCGCGCTCATTCGAACAGGTCCCGCACTTTGTCGAGAAAGCTGCGGCGCCGGGGACTCACTTCGTCGCCGGAGATGCGCGCGAACTCCTCGAGCAGCTTGCGCTGTGCGTCGTTCAGTCGGGTCGGCACCTCGACGAACAGGCGCGCGATGATGTCTCCGCGCGCTCCGCCGCCGAGCCGCGGCAGGCCGCGGCTGCGCAGGCGAATCACATCGCCCGACTGCGAGCCCGGCTTCACGTCGACCTTCTCCTTGCCCTCGAGGTTGGGCACCTCGATCTCGGCGCCGAGCGAGGCCTGCGCCATCGAGAGCGGCACCTCGCAGTGCAGGTCGGTCCCGTCGCGCTCGAAGATCGGGTGCTCCTTCACCTGCACGACGACGAACAGGTCGCCGGGCGCGCCGCCGTCGAAGCCGGCCTCGCCTTCGCCGGTGAGTCGCAGGCGAATACCGCTGTCGACCCCGGCGGGGATTCGCACGGACAGATTCTGAATCGTCTCGACGCGCCCGCGGCCGCGGCAGTCAGCGCACGCGCGCTTCAGGCTCTGGCCGAGCCCGCCGCAGCGATCGCAGGAGCGCGCGATGCGGAAGAAGCCCTGCTGCATCGCCACCTGGCCGCGGCCGCCGCAGCGCGAACAGGTCTCGCGTTCTCCCCCGACACCCGCGCAGGTCGCGCAGGTCTTGTGCTTGGGGATCCGCAGCTGCTCTTCGCCGCCGAGCGCAGCGACCGAGAACTCGACCTCGAGGTCGTAGCGCAGGTCGGCGCCGCGCCGCCCCCGGCCGCGCCCGCGTCCGCCGCCGAAGATGTCACTGCCGAACAGCTCGGAGAAGAGATCGCCGAAGCTCGCGAACGGGTCCGCTCCCTGGAAGGGATCGCCGTTCCCCGCGCCGAAGGCGGCGTGTCCGAAGCGGTCGTACTGAGCGCGCTTCTCGGTGTCGGAGAGGACCGCGTACGCCTCGCTCGCCTCTTTGAACTTGGCCTCGGCCTCGGGATTGTCCGGGTTCTTGTCCGGGTGGAACTGGTGCGCGAGCTTGCGATACGCCTTCTTGAGCTCGTCCGGGCCGACGTCGCGGGAGACGCCGAGAACTTCGTAGTAGTCGCGCTTCATTGGAGCGGCGAGAGGCTATGGCCTCGATCTCCTCACGCAAGGGAAACCTGCGGGGAGCTCAGTCCTCGATCAGCTCCTCGTCATCCTTGCTGGGCGAGGCCTCGGGGGCGACCGCAGTGCCGCCGTCCATCCGCTCGTACATGGCCTCGGTCATCTTGTAGGCGATCTGCTGCAGATCCTCGACGGAGTTGCGCAGCTCTTCGAGGTCGCTCGCGGGCAGCGCCTTCTTCGCGCGTGCGAGGGCGCTGTCGACCTCGGCGCGCTCGGTCGCTTCGAGCTTGTCGCCGTAGATGGAGAGCGTCTGAGCCACCGAGTAGACCAGCCCCTCGCCGGTGTTGCGCAGCTCGACGAGCGCGCGCCGCTCGGCGTCGTCCGACGCGTGCGCGGCCGCTTCTTTGACGAGCGTGTCGATCTGCTCGGGCGCCAGGCCGCCCGAAGCCGAGACCTTGATCTGCTGCACGCGCCCCGTCCCGAGGTCCTTGGCCGAGACGTTCAGGATCCCGTCCGCGTCGATGTCGAAGCTGACCTCGATCTGCGGCACGCCGCGCGGCGCGGGCGGAATGCCGATCAGCTCGAAGCGGCCGAGTGTCTGATTGTCGGACGCGAGCTCGCGCTCGCCCTGCAGGACGTGCACGCGCACCAGGTTTTGATTGTCCTCGGTGGTCGAGAAGACCTCGCTCTTGCGGGTCGGGACCGTGGTGTTGCGCGGGATGATCTTGGTCATGATCCCGCCCTGTGTCTCGACGCCGAGCGAGAGCGGAGTCACGTCGAGCAGCAGGACGTCGCTGGCCTCGCCCTTCAGCACGCCGCCCTGGATCGCGGCGCCGACGGCGACGACCTCGTCCGGATTCACGCCGCGGTGCGGCGGCTTGCCGAAGATCTGCTCGACCTTCGCCTGCACCGAGGGCATGCGCGTCATGCCGCCCACGAGGATCACGCGGTCGATCTGCTTCGGCTCGAGGCCCGCGTCCGAGAGCGCGGCGCGGCAGGGAGGCTCGAGTCTCTCGATCAGGCCCACGACCAGCTCTTCGAGCTTCGCCCGGGTGAGTGTCTCGGACAGGTGCTTCGGTCCGGCGTCGTCGGCCGCGATGAACGGCAGGTTCACGTCGGTCTCGTTCGCCGACGAGAGCTCCTGCTTGGCGCGCTCGGCCGCTTCCTTCAGCCGCTGCAGAGCCATCGCGTCGCTGCCGAGCTGACTGCCGGGGTTCTTCGCCTCGAACTGCGCCGCCAGCCAGCCCAGCACGACCTGGTCGAAGTCTTCGCCGCCGAGGAACGTGTCGCCGTTGGTCGAGAGCACCTCGAAGACCGAGTCACCGATCCGCAGGATCGAGATGTCGAACGTGCCGCCGCCGAGGTCGAAGACCGCGATCGTCTCCTGCCCTTCCTTGTCGAGGCCGTACGCGAGCGCAGCGGCGGTGGGCTCGTTGATGATGCGCAGCACGTTCAGACCCGCGATGCGGCCCGCGTCCTTGGTCGCCTGCCGCTGCGCGTCGTTGAAGTAGGCCGGGACCGTGATCACCGCTTCGCTGACTTCCTCTCCGAGATAGTCCTGCGCGGTCTCCTTCATGCGCTTCAGGATCAGCGACGAGATCTCCTCGGGGCTGCACTCCTTGCCGCGCAGCTTCACCCAGGCGTCGCCGCTCGGTGCCTGACAGATCTCGAACGGCGAGATCTCGCGGAAGCGCGCGACGTTCTCGTCGTCGAAGCGGCGGCCGATCAGTCGCTTCACTGCGAACACGGTGTTCGCCGGGTTGGTCACTGCCTGGCGCTTGGCGATCTGGCCGCAGAGTTTCTCGCCGTCCTGATTCGCGGCGACGATCGAGGGAGTGGTGCGACTGCCCTCGCTGTTGGCAATGACGATCGGCTCGCCGCGCTCGAGGATCGCGACGCAGCTGTTCGTGGTGCCGAGGTCGATGCCGACGACTCTTCCCATGCCTTCCGTCGCGCGCGCGCCGAAGGGAAGGTGAGTCCGCCGCTACCCGGGCTCTCCTGCGACTGCGACCATGGCGGGCCGCAGCATTCGATCCTTCAGCATGTAGCCCTTCTGGTAGACGTCCACGATCTTGCCGGCCGGCTGGTCGCTCGACGCGACGCGCCGCACCGCCTCGTGGATCTGGGGATCGAACGTCTGACCCAGCGCCTGGATCTCGACCACGCCTTGTCGAGTCAGGAGCTGCAGCAGTGACCGGTAGGTCAGCTCGATTCCCTGCAGAAGGTTGTCACTGTCGCCGCGCTGCTCCTCCTTGCGGCCGTGCTCCACGGCTCGTTCGAGGTTATCGACGATGGGCAACAGCTCCTTGACGAGATTCTCATTGGCGTAGTTGTGCAGATCCTGCCGCTCCTTCAGCGAGCGGCGGCGGAAATTGTCGAAGTCGGCGCCCAAGCGGAGATAGCGGTCTTTCAGCTCGGCGAGCTCGGCGGAGGAGTCCTCGGCGGCACCCGCCGCGGCAGCGCCGCCCTCGCTCTTCGCCTCGCCCGGGTCGTCGAGCTCGGCAATCAGCTCGGTCGGCAAATCGACCTTCGGTCCTTTGGGCTCGGTCATGGCTCGCTCATCCAGTGAGTGGGTCGCGTGGTGCGGTCTCAGACGAGCGCGGGTGCCAGCACGCCCGACACGTAGCGCACCATCGGAATGATTCGATCGTAGCGCATGCGCACGGGGCCGATCACGCCCAGCCCGCGCAGCGGCGCCTGGCCGAGCTGATCGGCGACGACCGCGCAGCGCACGACCGCGGGATCGCCGAGCTCGCCGCCGATCGCGACCCGCACGCCGCGCGCGGAGATGACTTTGTCGAGCAGCGCGAGCATGCGCTGTTTCTCCTCGAGGGCGCGCAGCACGTCGCGCAGGCGCTCGCCGTCGGCGAACTCCGGCTGGTCGAGCAGGCGGCTGCGGTCGCCGACGTACAGCTCCGCCGCGGCGGTGGCGCCGACTTCGAGACCGCGCGCGCCGAGCGCGAGCGTCTCGCGCCAGAGCGCGTCCCGCCGCTGCCGGTCGCCTTCGACTTCGGCGTGCAGCCGCGCGCGCGCCTCCTCGAGAGTGAGTCCCGCGACCAGCCGCGACAGCTCGGCCGACACGCGGTCGAGCCGGCGCTGGTCCGACTCGCGCTCCTCGAGCAAGCGCGTGCGCACGGCCCCGCAGTCGGACACGAGCAGCGCACTGACTCGCTCGCTCGAGACGCGCACGAAGTGGACCTGCACCAGGCTGAAGCGCTCGCGCTCGAGCGTCACGCTGAAGCCGAGCTGGCCGGTGATCGCAGTGAGCACGTCCGCGGCGCGCTGCAGCGCGGCGCCCGACGCGTCGGCGCTCTCACTCGCGTCCGCGAGCTCGCGCGCCAGCCGCGCGGGCAGGGGCTGCTCCGCCAGCGGATCGCGCTGCAGGTGATCGACCCAGAGCCGAAACGCCGCGTCGGTCGGCACGCGGCCCGCGGAGGTGTGCGGCTGCTCGAGCAGGCCGAGATCCATCAGCTCGCCCATCGCGCCGCGCACCGTCGCCGACGAGAACGGCAGCTCGCCGAAGTCGAGCGCGTCGCGCGAGCCGACGGGCTGGCCGAGCTCGACGTAGCCGCGCAGCACCGCGAGCAGCACGTCGGCCAGCCGACCGGAGAGCTCGCCCAGCTCCGCGACCGGAGAGTGCTGCGCAACGCCGCGACCGCCCTGATGTTTCACCGATTCCGAGGCTAGCCGCGCCCGCGCGACGGTGTCAACGCCCGACGAGCTCCAGAAAGACGTCGTCGGCGAACAGCAGGCCGCGCTCGGACAGGCGGATGAAGCCGCTCTCATCCGCGATCAGCTCGCGCGCGCGCAGGCGGGCGAGCTCGGCGGAGAGGAACGCCTCGGGCGGCGTGCCGTAGCGGCGCAGATACTCCGCGCGACTCACGCCCTGTGTGCGGCGCAGGCCGAGATAGAGCGCCTCGCGGCGGGCTTCGGCGGGCGTGACTTCCTCGTCCTCGACGGCGGGCGACTCGCCGGCGCGCAGCGCGGCGCGCCAGTCGGCGAGCGCGCGCGCGTTGCGCAGGCGCCGCTCGCCGAGCAGGGTCGCGGCCGACGGTCCCAGGCCGAGCACGTCGCTGCGCGTCCAGTAGCGCTGGTTGTGCCGCGCCCGGTGACCGGGCCGCGCGTAGCTCGAGATCTCGTAGCGGGCGACGCCGACCGACGCGAGCCGCGCGCGCACCAGCCGACTCATGTCGACGACCGTGTCCTCCTCCGGGAGCTCGAGCTGCCCGGCGCTCGCCGCGCGCGCGAACGGCGTCCCCGGCTCGAGCGTGAGTGCGTACGCCGACACGTGCGGAACGCCGAGCTCGATCAGGCGCTCCAGGTCGCGCGCCAGCAGCTCGAGCGTCTGCCCCGGCGCGCCGTAGATCAGGTCCGCGGAGAGCGAGGCGAAGCCGGCGGCGAGACACGCCTCGAGCCCGCGCAGCGCCTCGTCGGCGCGCTGGGCGCGGCCGAGCCGCCGCAGCACTTCCCCGTCGCCGGACTGCAGGCCGACCGAGAGGCGAGTCACTCCGCGCGCGCGCAGCTCGGGCACGCGCGACACCTCGAGCTGGCCGGGGTTCAGCTCGACCGTGATCTCGGCGGCGGCCTCGAACACAACGTCCGCGGCGAGCGCTTCGAGCAGGCGGCCGAGCGACTTCGCGCGCAGCAGCGAGGGGGTCCCGCCGCCGAAGTAGACGCTGGCGATCCGCCGGCCCGCGAGCCGCTCGCGCCAGCGCCGCCACTCGAGCAGCAGGAGCTCCACGAGCTCGTCCTCGGCCGCGGGCGAGAGCCGGCCCACGCCGACGACCGCGAAGTCGCAATACGGACAGACGTGCTCGCAGAACGGCACGTGCAGGTACACGCCGAGGTCGGCGCCGCTTGTTCCGCGACTCACGCCCCGTATCCTATGCGACCCGCCGGGGGCGGGAGAGGAGCAGCGACTTTGCGGCGAATCCCTGTGTTGTCCCTGGTCTCGATACTCTGCGCTTGTGCGCTCTTTCCCGGCGGCGGCGCCGAGCGGGTCAAGAAGGATGGGATGGTGCGAACCACGCTCGACAACGGCCTCAAAGTGATCTTGGTCGAGGACCACTCCGCGCCGGTCGTCGCGCTGAACGTCTGGGTGCGCACCGGCAGCGCGGACGAGCGCCCCGACCAGTGGGGCATGGCGCACGTCCACGAGCACATGCTCTTCAAGGGCACCGAGAGGCGCGGCGTGGGCGAGATCGCGGCGACCGTCGAGGGCGCCGGCGGGAACATCAACGCCTTCACGTCGTACGACATGACCGTCTACCACATCACGATGGCGAGCCGCGACGCCGCGATCGGCGTCGACGTGCTGGCCGACGCGGTCCAGCACTCGACCTTCGAGGCGGGCGAGCTCGCGAAGGAAGAAGAGGTCGTGATCGAGGAGATCCGGCGCTCCGACGACGCTCCCGACGGCTTGATCTCGAAGGTGCTGTTCGAGACCGCCTACCGCGAGCACCCCTACCGCCGCGACGTGATCGGTACACAGGAAAGTGTACGCGCCTTCACGCGCGAGGGCCTGCTCGAGTTCTACCACCACTGGTACGTGCCCAACAACATGACGTTCGTCGCCGTGGGTGACTTCAAGGCGGACGCGGTGCTGGCGCAGGTGAAGGCCGCCTTCGCCAACGCGGCGCCGCGCAGCGACCTCGCGCACACGCGCGCGGCCGAACCGGCGCAGACCGCGCCGCGCGCCGCGGTGGTGAAGAGCGAGTTCGAGCAGTCACTGCTCGGGATCGCCTGGAAGATCACCGGCTTCAGCGACCCGGAGACGCCGTATCTCGATCTGCTCTCGCTGGTGCTCGGCGGCGGCGACAGCTCGCGCCTGTACCGCGAGGTGAAGGACCGCCAGCAGCTCGTCCACGGGATTCACGCCAGCTCGTACACGCCGCTCGACCCGGGCCTGTTCATGGTCGACGCGGAGCTCGACGCGCCGAAGATCGACGCGGCCGTGACTTCGATCGCCGAGCAGGTGCGGCGCATCCGCGACTTCGGGCCCTCGGACGCCGAGCTCGAGCGCGCGCGCACGAATCTGCTCGCGAGCCAGGTGCACGAGCGCGAGACGATGCAGGGACAAGCCCAGAAGTACGGCTACTTCGAGCTGCTGGCGGGCGGGCTCGAGGAGGAGCAGAAGTATCTCGACAAGGTGAAGCGTGCGACCCACGCCGACCTGCAGCGCGCAGCGCAGAAGTATCTGGTGCCGGAGCAGGCCACCGTGGTCGCGCTGCTCGCGAAGGACGCCGGCGCGAGCGCGACCGACGCCGGCCTGCTCGCCGCACTGGGCCGCGGCGCCGGCGCGGAGTCCTCGCCGCTGGCCGCGCAGACCCTGCGCGACGACATCCGCGAGTACCGCCTGCCGAACGGCCTGCGCGTGGTGGTGAAGGCGAATCACTCCGTGCCGCTCGTCTCGCTGCGACTCGCGTTCAACGGCGGCCTGCTCGCCGAGACCGAGAAGACCGAGGGCATCACGTCGTTCGTCTCCGAGATGCTGACGCGGGGCACGACCGCCCGCAGCGCCGCGCAGCTCGCGACCGACATCGAGAACATCGCCGGCGACCTGTCGGGCTTCGCGGGCCGCAACAGCTTCGGCCTGCAGGGCGACTTCCTGTCCGAGTCACTCGACACCGGTCTCGACCTGTTCGCCGACGTGCTGCTGCACCCGTCCTTCGAGGCGGGAGAGATCGAGAAGCTGCGCGTCGAGCGGCGCGCGGCGCTGCGCCGGCGCGAGGACAACCTGGGCACGAAGGCCTTCGAGCTGTTCCAGAAGGAGCTGTATCCGGCGCATCCGTACCGGTTCTCGTCGCTCGGCACCCTGGAGAGCCTGAACAAGCTCGACCGCGCCGCCCTGGCGAGTTACTGGTCCGAGTTCGCGCAGCCCGAGAACGCCGTGCTCGGCGTCGTGGGCGACGTCGATCCCGATCGCTTCGTCGAGCTGCTGCGCGCGCACGTCGCGGAGTGGAAGGGGGCGGCCTCGGTCGTGCTGCCCGCGCGCACGCAGCCGACCGCGCCCGGCGCGCCGCTCGAGGCGACGTTGATCAAGAAGAAGAACCAGTCGCACATCGTGTTCGGCTTCCTCGCGCTCACGATCGACGACCCGGACCTCGCCGCGCTCGACGTGCTGACCCAGGTGTTGGGCGGCCAGGGCGGGCGCCTGTTCGTCGAGCTGCGCGACCGCCAGAGCCTGGCCTACTCGGTCACCGCGTTCGAGATGGAAGGCATCGATCCGGGCACGTTCGCGGTGTACATGGCGGGCGCGCCGGCCAAGCTCGACGAGTCACTCAGCGGAATCCGCGGGGAGCTCGCCAAGATCGTGAACGAGCCGATCAGCGATGGTGAGCTCTCGCGCGCGAAGGGCTATCTCATCGGGACCCAAGCCGTGTCGCTGCAGCGCTTCGGCACCCAGGCGATGCTGCTCTCGCTCGACGAGCTGTACGGGCTCGGGGCGACTCACCACCTGGAATACGATCAGCGCATCTCGGCGGTCACGGTGGCGGACATCCAGCGCGTCGCGAAGCGAGTGATTCGCCTCGACGCGCCGGTCGTGGCCATCATCAAGTAGCTCGAGCCGGCCGCGTCCGCGTCCGCTAGTAGCCGACGGCCGCGCCATCGCGGCGCGGGTCGGTGGCGCCGAGCCAGGCGCCGGACGCAGGGTCGCGCGCGATCAGCTGCACCGCTCCCAGCGGATACGGACTCGGCTGCACGTCGTGCCCCCACGAGCGCAGCTTGTCGAGGACGTCCTTCGGATGCCCGGGTTCGACGATCAGCTGATTGGGCATCCACTGGTGGTGGAAGCGCGGCGCCGAAACGGCTTGCTGCGGGTCGAGCTTGAAGTCGATCGAGCCGAGCAGGGTCTGCAGCACCGCGGAGATGATCACGGTGCCCATCGGGCTGCCGACCACGAAGCGCACGCGCCCGTTCTCGAGCGCGATCGTCGGAGTCATGCTCGAGAGCGGCCGCTTGCCCGGACGGATCGCGTTCGCGGCGCTGCCGAGCGCGTTCCAGGCGTTCGGAGACGTGGGCGAGATCGAGAAGTCGTCCATCTCGTTGTTCAGCACGATGCCCGTCCCGGGCACCGTGATGAGTGACCCGAACAGCGTGTTGACGGTCTGCGTGAGTGACACCGCGTTGCCCTGCCCGTCGACGATCGAGATCTGCGTCGTGCCGGCATCGGTCGGCGGCCCGGCGAGCGGCGCGCGCGCCTTCGGGAAGCCGGGATCGCCCCACTTCCAGGGCGCGCGCATCCAGAACGGCGGCGCGCGCATCTGCGAAGTGAGCTCGGCGCCGTATTCCTTCGAGATGAGCTTCTCGGTCGGCACGGTCCAGTAGTCGGGATCGCCGAGATAGACCGCGCGATCGGCGAATGCGAGCTTCATGGCGCCCGCGACCAGGTTGATCTCGGCGCTCGAGTTCAGGCCGAGTGAGGCCACGTCGTACGGCTCGAGCGCGTTCAGCATCTCGATCAGCAGCACCCCGCCCGAGCTCGGCGGCGGCATCGAGATGATGTCGATTCCGCGGTACTTGCCGGTCACCGGCGGGCGCCAGATCGCGCGGTAGCTCGCGAGATCGTCGGTCGTGAGTGCGCCGCCGCTGGCTTCCGCGATCGCCTGCGCGAGGTGACCGACGGCGAGCGCGTTCCCGCCGCGCGCCGCGACCTCTTCGAGTGTCTTGGCGAGCTCCGGCTGGCGCAGCCGCCAGCCGAGCGGCGGCACCTTCCCGTGGTCGAGCTGGATGCGCGCGGTCTCCGGGTAGTTCGCGAGCTTGGGCGCGATCATCTGCAGCATGCGCTGGTGATTCGGGCCGATTTCGATGCCGTCGCGGCACAGCCGGATCGCCGGCTTCAGCAGCTCCTTCCACTCGAGTGACCCATAGCGCTGGTGTAACTCCCAGAGCCCCTGCACCAGCGACGGCACCGCGATCGCGCGCGGGCCGATGCGCGACGCGTCGGGAATCGCCTTGCCGTCCAGGCCGATGTAGTTCGCGGTGTTCGCGCTGGCGGGCGCCGCCTCGCGCGCGTCGAGCGCCGCCGACTCACCGGATTCGGCCATGTACACCACCGCGAACGCGCCACCGCCGAGGCCGGAGCTGTACTGATGCGCGACGCCCGCCGCGAACGCCGTCGCCACCGCCGCGTCGACGGCGTTTCCGCCGCGCCCGAGGATTTCGCGGCCCGCGTCCGCGGCGGGACCCACCGATGTGACCACCATGCCGCGTTCGCCCCACGCGGGACCGGGAGTCGCGGCGAGCGCGAGCTGCGAGGCGAGCGAGCAAAGCACGACCGAGAGCAAGAGGTTCAGGAGGGGTTTGCGCATCCGTCCGACCGTATCACGCGTTCGCCAATGCGTGCTAGCGTGCGCGGCGGGCGGTCTGCGGCGATGTCGGATTCGGATGCGAGTCGGCTCTTCAGCGAGAAGCACGCGAGCTACGAGCGCTTCATCCGTGCAGTCCGCTATCCGCAGGGACTGCGCGCGTTCTTCCTGCAGTCGCCGCTGCTGCGCTCGGGGCTGCGCGTGCTCGACGCGGGCTGCGGCAGCGGCGCGGTGACCGTGGCGCTGCGCTCCGCGCTGGCGCGCCGCGGCCTCGCGCCGGGAGTCACCCACGCGTTCGATCTGACGCCGGCCATGCTCGAGCGATTCCGCGAGTCACTGGCGCGGCGTGGGGTCGCCGGAGTCGAGCTCGCCCGGGCGAACGCGCTCGAGCTCGACTCACTGCCCGCGGCCTGGACCGACTACGACTTGGTCGTCTCGGCTTCGATGTTGGAGTACGTCCCGCGCGAGCGGTTCGCCGACGCGCTGCGCGGGCTGGGCCAGCGGCTGCGCGCGGACGGCCACCTGCTGCTGTTCATTACCAAGCGCAACTGGCTGACTCGCCCGCTGATCGGGCGCTGGTGGCGCTCGAACCTGTACGACGCCGCCGAGCTGCGCGATGCGTTCGCGCGCGCGGGCTTCTCGCGCGCCGAGCTGCTCCGCTTTCCGCCGGCCGGCCTCCATCTCGCGCTTTGGGGTCACATCGTCGATGCCGCGCGCTAGTCGCCTCTCGCTCGCCTGCGCGCTCGCCTTCGGCCTCGTCGCCTGCCGCGCGCGGCCCGCCGGGCCAGTCGCGGTGATTCGCGTGCGCGGTTTCGGCGAGGTTCGCTTCGAGCTGCTGCCGAAGCTCGCGCCGCGCCACGTCGCGAACTTCAGCTCGCTCGCGAACGCGCACTTCTACGACGGCACCACGTTTCACCGGGTGATCCCGAAGTTCATGATCCAAGGCGGCGATCCCAATTCGAAGGACGCCGACCCGAAGAACGACGGCTACGGCGGCCCGGGCTACTTCATCGCGCCCGAGTTCAGCGACACGCCGCACGTTCCCGGGGTCGTCTCCATGGCCCGCCAGGCCGATCCGAACACCGCCGGAAGCCAGTTCTTCATCATGACCACCGGCTCCGAGTTCTGGCGCCCGCAGCTCGACCACCAGTACAGCGTCTTCGGCCGCGTGATCGCGGGGCAGGACGTGGTCGACAAGATCTCGCACGCGCCGCGCGACGCGCGCGACCGCCCGCTCGAGAACGTCGTCGTGGAGTCGGTGACGATCGAGCCCGCTCCCCAGTGAGTCGCTTCTCATGACCGTGTCAGCAAGCTCCGCCGCGCGCGGTCGTCCGAACCGGCGATGTCGACGAGCGCGACGCGAATGGCGGTGACGGTGTTCTCGATCCTGCTCGGCGGCAGCCCGCTCGCGCAGTCGCGCATGAAACGACTCGAGCGCCCGGGCCCGCGCCCGGACGCAGAGGCGCCCGCGCCGGAGCCCCCCTCCCGGCGCGGGCGTTCGGCCGGTTCGCGAGCGGGCCCGCGCGCTTCCACGTCTTCGTCGACTCCCGCCCCGGCGCGTGACGCCCGCCCCGGCCTGCGCCATACTGCGCGCCCCGCGCCGGCTCCCCGCCGGCAC
>JBIOJK010000098.1:0-13548 GCA_044450765.1 Myxococcota bacterium
ATCGCGCGCAGCGCGATCGGCCCGTAGACGTGCGGGAACTTCTCGGCCGCCGCGAGGTGCGCCCTCGGGGCGTTCGGCAGCGGCGCCGGCGCTTCGAAGACGAGGCGCGCGTCGAGCCGCGCCGGATCGATCGCGAGCGCGAGCACCGGCGCGCCGGACCCGGCGAAATAGTCGCGCGCGACCGCCAGCGCGCTCGCCGAGTCGGCGCAGCAGTGCACGAAGCCATCCTCGGCGAAGCGCGCCGGCGCATAGTGAGTCGCGCCGATTCCCGCCAACAGCTCGGGCTCGGTCACCAGGTGGTAGATCGGGTTCACCCGCCGCTCAGCGCACACAGGATCTGCACGTCGTCGCCCTCGGCGACCAGCCGAGCCAAGCCGGCCCGCTCGCGATTCACGAAGATCCGGATGTGGGTGCGGATCCGGTCCTGCTCGTCGACGATGCGGAAGCGGATCCCCGGGAACGAGGCGTCGAGGCTGCGCAGCAACTCGTCCACCGTCGCGCCCGACGCCGCAACGTGCTGGCGATTCGCCGTGTAAAAGCGCAGCGCGCTCGCGATCGCGACGCGCATCAGGGCAGGATCGCCGCGACGACCGAGTACACGTGCGGCAGGTGCGCCGCGATCTGGCGGAAGCTGCGGCCCTCGTTCGGGCTCATCCAGAGCTCGCCGCTGGTCGTTCCGAAATAGACGCCGACCGGGTCCGCGGCGTCCGCACAGAACGCCTGACGCTTCACGGTGTACCACGCCTGCTCGCGAGGCAGGCCGCGGTCCTGGCGCTGCCAGGTCGCGCCCGCGTCGCGCGTGCAGTAGAGCGCCGGCTTGCCGTCGGGACTGGTGCGCGGCCAGACCAGGGTGCCGTCCATCGGAAACACCCACGCGGTGTCCGGCTCCCGCGGATGCAGCGCGATGCCGAAGCCGATGTCCCCGATCTCGGTCGGCATGTTCTTCCCGATCCGCACCCAGCGCGTGGCCGGGCGATCGAGTCGGTAGATCCCGCAGTGATTCTGCTGGTAGAGCCGATCCGGCCGCAGCGGGTGCAGCGCCACGCAGTGCGGATCCTGACCGAACTCCGGATGCGGATCCGGCCCGAAGTTCACTTCGACGGCTTCGTTCAGCGGGCGCCACGACTCACCGCGGTTCGTGCTCTCGAAGCTGCCTCCCCCGGATGCGCTGACGTACAAGTGTCTGGCATCGCGCGGATCTACGAGCACCGAGTGCAACATCGCGCCGTCGGGAGTCTGATCTTCCGGCGGACACCACTTGAACCGCATCGGGTGCTCGTTCCAGCCGTCGACCCCGGACCAAGTGACTCCCGCGTCGCCGCTGCGGAACAGCGCGGGGGGAGACACTGCGGCGTACCAGACGTCCGGCTCGCTCGAGTGACCCGGAGTGAGGTGGAAGGTGTGGTTGACGGCGAGCGCGGCCTCGCCCTCGCGCGCCTTCTTGAACGCGGGCGGTTGCTTCGCCTCTTCCCAGGTCGCGCCGAAGTCGCGCGAGCGGAAGATCGTCGGGCCGAGCTGTCCGGGCCGGACCGCGGCGAGCAAGGTGCGCCGGTCGCGCGGGTCGAGCACCACGTGATTCACGATCTGGCCCAGGAAGTGCGGGCCGTCGACGCGCCAGCGCGTGCGCGCCGCGTTCGCGTGGAAGAAGAAGGCGCCCTTGCGGGTCGCGACGAGCAGCGCGATGCGCGGCTGCGACGCGGGACGCCGCGCGCGCGCGGAGCGGTCGCCGGCGCGCGTCGCCGGTCTTCGTCGCGTCGCCGACTTGCTCGGTCCCGTGCGGCGCTGCATGAGGGCCATCGTAGACGGCGTGCATCTGCCCTGCAATCATTCGCGCGTGCCGGATGCGCCTCTCGGCGAGTGGCAGCCGCTCGAGGTCGCGGAGCTTCGCGCGCGACTCGATGCGCAGGCGGCTCCCTGGTGGATCGCCGGCGGTCGGGCACTCGAGCTCTTCGCGGGTCGGAGCTGGCGAGAGCACGGTGACCTCGACGCAGGCATCCTTCGCAGGGATCAGCGCCGAGTGTTTGCGGCGCTCGGTGACTGGCAGCTTCACGCGGCGAATGACGGTGCGCTCACCCGCCTGTGCGCCGGCGAGCTCGCGCCGCCGGACTGCGTCAGCGTCTGGTGTCGGCCCGGCGCGGGCGAGCCCTGGCGCTTCGAGCTCCTGCTCGATTCGTCGGACGCCGGCGACTGGGTGTTTCGCCGCGACGCGTCGATCCGACGCCCGCTCGCCGAGCTGGTGAGTCGCACCCCCGACGGCTGCCCGTATCTGCGGCCCGAGGTGCAGCTGCTGTACAAGGCGAAGGGGCGCCGCGCGAAGGACGAGGCGGACTTCGCCGCCGTCGCCCCGCTGCTCGACCCGGAGGCGAGTCACTGGCTGCGCGCGGCGCTCGAGCGCGTGTACCCGGGTCACCCCTGGCTCGCGCGCCTTTAGCGGAGCGCGATCCAGGCCGCGAGCGCGGCCGTCTTCTCCTCGGCCCCCCAGGGACGGCCGATCGCGCGGCCGAGCTCCGCGACGGCCGCGCGCAAGGCGTCCGGCTCGCGGCGCAGTGACTCGCCCGCGAGCGCCCAGACTTCCTTCTCGGTCGCGACGGAAACGCGCAGATCGAGCGCGCGCGCCGCGGCATCCAGCGCGCGCCAGAACAGCTGGCCTTCGAGCGCGTGCGCGCGCACGTGCGGATTGCCGAGCTTCGCCGGATCGCCCAGGCTGCCGACCACCAGCCCCAAGCCGCGCGGCGTGTGCCCCGCCGCGGCGAGTGACTCGCACAGCGCGCGCAGCTCGCGCAGCGCGACCGCGCGCACCGCCTCGCACGCGCGCTCGACCAGCGGCGCGGCGCGCTGTTCGCCCAGCTCGAGCGCGGCGTGGTACGGCTGATGCGAGTGCGGCACCGCGGGATCGGAGAGCGGAATCTCGCGGCGCTCGAGCACGTGGGGCTCGGCGGCAGAGCCCGCGAGCAGCACCGCGACCGCGCGGCCCGTCTTCACGCGCAGGCCGATCGCCGCCGCGCTCCGCTTCACGGCCGCTCCGCTCCGCGATCGAGGACCATCACCACGCTGCGCGCCGAGAAGCCACCGGTCGCCGCCGCCAGCAGCGCGCGCCGTTCGGAGCCGACCTCGTCGACGCGGAAGCCGACGGCGCGATAGCTCCGCCGCGCGCGCTCGTTCTCCGGGAACACCGTGAGCCAGAGGTGACTCGCCTGCAGGTCGCCGAAGGCGTGGCGCGCGAAGCGGCCCAGCGCCTCGCGCCCGAGCCCGCGCGACTTCTCCGAGATCGCGATCCGCTTCACGTAGACGCCGAGGCCGGCCGCGCGCAGGTCGAAGGCGAGCAGGAAGCCGAGCCGCGCACCGTCGCTCGCGCGCGCGAGGATCCAGTGCTCGCGGTCACTCGCCGCGATCGCGGCCGCGTGCTCCGCACGGGTCCAGTGGCCGATGAAGGGCGCGTTGTCGGCGTCGCGCTCGAGCGCGAGCACGAAGTCGAGGTCGGCGGCAGTGGCCGGGCGCAGGCGCAGCTCGTGGCCGGGATAGACGTCGAAGCGCGGCAGCGAGTCCGTCGGCGCGAGCCACGGCGCGCGATCGGCGGCGAACACGTGGCGCGCGGGGCGGACCCCGGAGTCCGCGTCGAGCGTCGCGGCGCAGAGCGCGAGCGCCTCGGGCGAGTCGAGCCGCCGGATCGCGAGCTTGGTCCCGCAGCGCCGGCAGAACACCCGCTCGCGCGCCGGCGAGGAGCGGTAGCCCGCGAGCTCGGTCTCGCCGCGGGTCCACGCGAGCGATCCCGCGCGCAGCTCCGCGTTCGTCGAGAACGCGGCGCCGTGCCACTTGCGGCACATGGAGCAATGACAGTGCTCCACGAGCCCAGGCGCTTCAGCGAGCGCGTAGCGCACCGATCCGCACAGACAGCCGCCGAGGAGAACCATCCCTACACCGGCTGGTGGCAGACGGCCTCGACGTTGTTCCCGTCGGGGTCGAGCACGAATGCGCCGTAGTAAGTCGGGTGGTACATCGCTCGCAGTCCCGGGGCGCCGTTGTCTCGCCCGCCTGCGGCCAGCGCCGCCTTGTGGAACGCGTCGACCTGCGCGCGGCTCGAGGCGGCGAAGCAGACGTGCGCCGCCGAGCCGTTCGCGCTGGCGCCGATCCAGAAGTCCGGCCGACCGATGCCCAGGCCCGCGGCGCTCGGCACCTCCGCGAGCACGCCGTAGCCGAGCGGCGCCAGCGCCGCGACGAAGAACTTCTTGCTGCGCTCAAAGTCGGAAACGCGAAGACTCACGTGGTCGATCATCTCTTTCTCCTCACTTGAAGTTCTCTTGCGCAACATCAGAATCGCTCCGCGCCGCGGCGGCGCTGGGGATCGGGGAAGTCGCGGTAGAGCGCGAAGCGCACGTCGGTCGCGACCTGATTCACGCGGGCGTGCAGCTCCTCGATCGGCTCGGCGCGCGCCGACACGCTCTGGAAAGCGCGCTCGAGCTGGGCGAGGTCGTCGACCTCGATCTCGATGTGGAACTCGCCCAGTCCCTCGGGACCGAGCCCGAGCTTCCGGCGAGTCACGCGGAACGAGCGGATGCGGCCGCCGTCGCGCAGCGACCCGAGATAGCGAGCGACGTCCTCGCAGAAGCCGACGTCGGAGGCTCCCGCCTTCAGGTTGCACCAGACATGGTAGAGATCCATTCGCTCCCCTGCGCGCCTAGGACGGCGCCAAGCGCCGAAACGAGTACCGCCCGCGCGCGTCCCGCTCGACGAGATGCACGTCCGGGTTCGTGAGCGCCGCCCAGCCCGAGAAGCCGAAGGTCGGGTCGATGCGGTGCAGGACCAAGGCGATCAGCTGCCCGTGACTCGCGACCGCCGGGAGCGAGTGACCCAGCGTCAGGATCTCTCCGAGCGCCTTCCAGGCGCGGTCCGACACGTCGCGCGCGGACTCGCCGCCCGGCACCGCGAAGTCGGGATCGACGAACGAGCGCTCCACGACTTCGCGCCAGCCGTCGATCGGCGCGGGCGACAGCCGGCGCTCGACCAAGCGCTCGTCCAGGTGGAGCTCGAGCCCGCTGCGCGCGGCGAACGGCGCCAGGGTCGCGCGCGCGCGCCGATACGTGCTCGAGACGAGATGGTCGATCGGGTGCGCCGCGAGCCGTTCGGCGAGCGCGTGGGCCTGCGTGTGGCCGGCGTCGGTGAGCGCTCCGTCGGGCTGTTGTCCGGTCGACTGACAGTGGCGCACCAGCAAGAGTCGTGGCATCGCAACCCCTACGGCGAAGTGACTCGCTCGAGTCTCCACACGAAGTGCTGCGCGAGCAGCGGCTCGAACGGCCGCGGCACCACGTAGCGAACCTTGTGTTTCGCGCCCTTGCCGGCGAGGCGCGCGAGCTTCGACAGGAGCGCCTGCTTTCCGAACGACGACTGCGCGGCGATCCGGAAGCCCGCAGCCGCGAACATCTCCTGGAGTGTGTCGCGCGTGAAGAAGCGGTAGTGATAGCCCTCCTGCTTCGGGGGATGGCCGGTGAGCGCGCGCCAGCGATAGGCGATGTGCACGACGTTCGGAGTCGTGACGATCAGCCAACCGCCGGGTCGAATCACGCGCGCGAGCTCGGCGACCAGCGCCTCCGCCTGCACGATGTGCTCGATCACTTCGATCAGGCTCGCGCCGTCGAGCGACGCGCTCGCGAACGGCAGTCCGCGGTTCAGGTCTGCGACGAGCGCCGGCCGGCCGGTCGCGCGCAGCGCCTTCGCGCTCGGGGCCGCGCAGTCGACGCCGATCCCGCTCCGCTCGCCGCCCGATGCCTGCTCGATGAACTCGCCGCGGCCGCAGCCGAGGTCGGCCCAGCGGCCGAGCGGCGCCGGCGGCAGCAGCTTCGCGGCAAACGAGTACCAGGGGCGATCCGGGTCTCGTCGCCGCAGCGGCTGGACGGAGGGCTGTGTCTCGAGCGCGCTCACGGGCTCACCGTATCACGGCTCACTTGCCGCCCGCGACGTCGAGGATGGCGCCGGTCACGTAGGACGCTTCGTCGCTGAGCAACCACAGCACCGCCTGCGCGACTTCGCTCGGATCGCCTCCGCGCTGCATCGGCACCGCCGGCGCGAGCCGGTCGACGCGCGCCGGCTCGCCGCCGCGCGCGTGCAGCTCGGTGTAGATGAAGCCCGGCCGGACCGCGTTCACCCGGATCCCCTCCGCCGCGACTTCCCGCGCGAGTCCGATCGTCAGGGTGTCGATCGCGCCCTTCGACGCCGCGTAGTCCACATACTCACTCGCTGCGCCCGCGAGCGCTGCGCCCGACGAGAGATTCACGATCGCGCCGCCGCTGCCGCCGTGTCGGGTCGACATACGCCGCACGGCTTCGCGCGCGCACAGGAACGAGCCCAGCACGTTCACGGCGAGCACGCGCTCGATCCGCCCGGCGGGCATCTGGTCGACGCGCATCTGGCGCTCGAGCACGCCCGCGTTGTTGACGAGCGCCGAGAGCGGTCCGAGCTCGCCGTCGATCGCCGCGAAGAGCCGCAGCACGTCGGCCTCGACGGCGACGTCGGCCGCGAGCGCGAGCGCCTTGCCGCCCGCGCGCTCGATCTCGGCCACGGTGGCTTCGGCGGCGGCGCGGTTCTCGAGATACGAGATGCAAACCGAGTAGCCGCGCGCGGCGGCGAGCCGCGCGGCCGCGGCGCCGATCCCGCGCCCGCCGCCCGTCACGAGCAGCACGCGACTCACCGGCGAGTCACTCGGGCTGCTTCGAGAAGCGCACGATGTCCCTCAACGGTGAACTCCGAGCAGCGCGCCGGGTCGCCAAGCTCCCTTCCTCCACTGACGAGACGCAAGGTACCATCGCTTTGTGCCCAAGCACGAAATCCGCGCCATGGCGCCCGCCGATCTCGAGCGGGTCGTCGCGGTCTGGCGCCGCGCGCGCGACGAGGCGCAGCCCTGGCTCGAAGCGCGCATGAGTCACAGTCCCGCCGACGATCTCGGCTTCTTCCGCGATGTGATCGCCCGCGAGAACGAAGTCTGGCTCGCGGTGACGGGCTCCGACATCCTGGGACTGCTCGCGCTGCGCGACGGCTTCGTCGATCAGCTCTACGTCGATCCGCGCGCGCAGCGGCGCGGCGTGGGCACGGCCCTGCTCGAGCACGCGCGCACGCGCTTTCCGAAGGGCCTCGCGCTCTACACGCACCAGGCGAATCGCGGCGCGCGCGCGTTCTACGAACGGCTGGGCTTTCAGCCGGTCGCGTTCGGCGTGAGCGGCCCGCCCGAGTGCGAGCCCGACGTCCGCTACGCGTGGCAACCCGCGGGGTGAGTCAGCGCGCGCGGCGGAACGCGCCGAGCGCGGCGAGCGCGATGCCCGCGAGCACCGCGGCGACGGCGATCATGAACAGCGTGTAGACCGCGAAGTTCGCGATCGGTCCCGCGGGCGTGAGGCCGCGCTCGCCGGCCGCCGCGCCGAGGGCCGCGCCGAGCACGTTGCCGTACGCGGTCGCGATCAGGCTCCACTGGAGGAAGCGCGCCTGCCGGGCGCTCAGCGAGAGTGATTCGCCCGCGGCGCCGACGGCGATCAGCAACAGGCCGTTCAGCACGCCCTCGAGGTGCGCCATGCGCCAGGCGCGCTCTTCGCCGGCCAGCGATCCCGTGACGACGAGCGCGTACGGGAAGCCGATCAGCAGGCCGAGCAGGATCACGACCAGGCCGTGTCCGACGAGTGACTTGCGCACCATGGGCTCGAGAGCGTTCATCGCGATTCTCCCCCTTCGAGTCGCTTTGCGAGAAAGCGCGGCGGAGCCTCCGCCGGTCCGAAGCCGCTCCGCTCGTACAGGCGCCGCGCGCCGGCGTTCGAGTCGAGCACCTCGAGCGTGATCTTGCAGCAGCCGCGCGCGCTCGCGCGGCGCTCGACCTCTGCGAGCAGACGACCGCCGATGCCGCGCCCGCGGTGACTCGCGAGCACCGCGAGATCGTGGATGTTCAGCAGCGGCTTGCCCGCGAAGGTGGAGAAGCCGAAGAAGCAGACCGCGGCTCCCACCGGGCGCCCCGCGTCGAAGGCGAGCAGCGCGAACGCCGCCGGGTGCTCGCGGAGGCCCTTCGGCAGGGCCGCGCGCGCCGCGGCCGCCAGCGGCGCGTTCTGACCGCTCGGGCCACGCGCGTACGCGTCGACGATCTCGACCAGCGCCTCCGCATCCGCCGAGTGACTCAAATCGGCTTCTCGGATCTCGATCATCGGCCGATCGTACGCGCAGGCGGGCTCGCCACGCCACTCCGCTATCCTGGCGCCGTGAAGCAGGCTGTGGTGGCCGTGATCGTGCACGGCGGGAAGTTCCTCGCGATCGAGCGCGGGCGCGCGGTGCCGCGCCCGGGATACTGGGCGCCGCCCAGCGGCTCGATCGAGCCGGGCGAGAGTCAAGCCGACGCGGTCGCGCGCGAGGTGGCCGAGGAGGTCGGACTGGTGGTGACTCCGCTCGCGAAGGTCTGGGAGTGTCCGACCGACGACGGTGTCTACACGCTGCACTGGTGGACCGCGCAGCCCCGGTCGCTCGACCTGCGGCTGCAGGACGGCGAGGTGAGCGCCGCGCGCTGGACGACTCCCGCGGAGTTTCTCGCGCTCGAGCCCACCTTCGCCGGCGACCGCGAGTTCGTCCAGTCCGTGCTGCCCGCCGTGCTGGGCTCCTGACCGCCGCGCGACGCGGACGGGGCGCGCGGGTATCCTGCCGAGACCATGGCGAACGGACCAGACGAGGTCGAGACAGCAGTGTCGGGCGCGAGCGCACCTGCGTCTCGCCTCGCGCTTCTCGCACCCGGCCTCGCCGATTTGCGCAGCTACCGCCGCGAGTGGCTGCGCGGCGACCTCGTCGCAGGCGCAACCTTGGCTGCCTACCTGCTGCCGGCGAGCATCGGCGACGCCTCGCTCGCGAACCTGCCGCCCGAGGCGGGAATCTACGCGTGCATGTTCTCGGGGCTGGTCTTCTGGCTCTTCTGCAGCTCGAGACACACGGTGGTCACCGTGACTTCGGCGATCTCTCTCGTGGTCGGCGCTTCGCTCGGCGGGCTCGCCGGCGGCGACCCCGGGCGCTTCTCGGCGCTGGCGGCCGCGACCGCGCTCCTGGTCTCCGCGCTCGCGTTCGCGGCGTGGCTCGCGAGCGCGGGCGGAATCGTGAGCTTCGTCTCCGAGACGGTGATGACCGGCTTCAAGTTCGGCGCGGGGCTGTATCTCGCGAGCACGCAGCTGCCGAAGCTCTTCGGCTTCGCCGCCAGTCACGGCAACTTCTGGGAGCGATCGGCTCACTTCTTCTCGCACTTGGGCGAGACGAACCCGGCGGCGCTCGCCGTCGGCGGCGGCGCCCTCGCGCTACTCGTCGCCGGAAAGCGCTGGCTGCCGAACCGCCCGGTCGGGCTGCTGGTCGTGGTCGGCGGCGTCGCGGCCGCGGCCGCGCTCGATTTGGCCAGCTACTCGGTGAAGCTCCTCGGCCACGTTCCCCAGGGCTTGCCGCCGCTCGGTGTACCCGGGATCGAGGCGGCGGATCTGAACGCGCTGCTGCCGCTCGCGCTCGCGTGCTTCATGCTCGGCACGGTCGAGACGGCGGCGATCGGCCGGATGTTCGCCGCCAAGCACGGCTACCGGCTCGACGCCAATCGGGAGCTGCTCGCGCTCGCGGCGGGCAACCTCGCCGCGGGCCTGGGCCAGGCCTTCCCGGTGAGCGGCGGCATGTCCCAGTCACTCGTCAACGAGGGCGCCGGGGCGCGCACGCCCCTCTCGGGTCTGGTCGCGGCGGTGCTCGTGCTGCTCGTCAGCCTGTTTCTCTCCGGGTCACTGCGCGACCTGCCGCAGCCGGTGCTCGCCGCGATCGTGCTCGTGGCCCTCGGCGGACTGATCAAGGTCGAGGCGTTCGCGCACCTCTGGCGCTTCAGCCGCGGAGAGTTTCTGATCGCCGCGCTCGCTGCGCTCGGCGTGCTCGGCTCGGGGCTGCTGCGCGGCGTGTTGATCGGCGCGGCGCTCTCGATCGTCATGCTGCTCCGCCGCGCCGCGCGCCCGAACACGGCCGAGCTCGGACGTGTGCCGGGGACCGAGCACTGGGCGGACGTCAGCCGGCATCCCGAGAACGAGATCGATCCCCGCGTGCTGGTCGTGCGCGTCGAGTCAGCGCTCCTCTACTTCAACGTCGACTACGTCCGCGAGCGGTTCCGCGAGCTGTGGAACGCGCGCGCGCCCGGCGTCCGGCTCGCGATACTGCACCTCGGCTCGTCGCCCACGATCGACCTCGCGGGTGCGGAGCTGATCGCGGAGCTCCACCGCAATCTCCGGCGCGCCGGCGTCGAGCTGCGCCTCTCCGAGGCGCGCGGCCAGGTGCGCGATGCGCTCCAGCGCGCAGGCTTCGAGGCGGAGTACGGACCGATCGAGCCCAACCAGACCGTGGCGCGCGTCCTCGAGGCCGAGCGTCAGGGGGCGAGCGGCCGGCCCCAGACGACGAGCGCCGACAGCTCCGCGCGCACGACGCCGTCGGGGCAGTGACTCGCGGCCGCGGCGCGCAGCGAGGCGTCGAACTCGGCGGCGGACTCCGCGCTCATTCGCTCGCGCGAGAAGCCGTTGCGCGAGTGGAACGACTCGACGTAGTCGTCGACGCTCTGCGCGATCGGCACGCGCGCGGTGCGCCGGCGGCCGGACTCGCGAAACAGGCCGCGCCGGGTGAGCTCCAAGGTCAGGTCGACCGGGCGATAGTCGCGGTTCGTCGAGTGCAGCGCGATCAGTGCGCCGAGCTCGCGGTTCCAGGGCAACGGCGCGAGCACGCGGCCGTCGACGATCGCGAGCGAGGCGCCGGGCTCGAGCCAGCGCGCGATGCGCGGCAGCACCGCGTCCCAGTCCATCCAGTGCAAGCTCTCCGCCGCGACCGCGAGCGAGTATCTCCCGCTGGGCTGAAAGGCCTCGGCGGAGGAGGCGATCCAGCGCACGCGCGAGTGTCTCGCGTCCGCCCGGCTGCGCGCGACCTCGAGCATGGGCTCCGAGACGTCGAGCGCATCGAGCCCGTCGACCCGCGCTGCGAGCGCCAAGGTCAGGTCACCCGACCCGCAGCCGAGCTCGAGCACGCGCCGCTCCCCGGCCGGCAGCAGCGACTCGAGGATCTCGAAGACCTCCTGCGGGTACGGCGGGCGCGCGCGGTATGCCTCGACCACCGCTCGATCCGCGAACTGCGCCGCGTACTCGGCCGACAGGTGCGCCGGCTTGGCAGTCACTCGTGCTCCCACGGGGCGCGCGATTCCCACTCGAAGCGCTCGCTCGGCGCGACCGGCAGCGGGTCGTCGAACGAGCCGGCGGGCACGACCACCTCGCGCCCGCTACGCGTCGCGTGCGGCAGTGGAGAGCCGCAGCGCGCGCACACGGCGGTGGCGAAGCTCCGCGCACTCGGCAGATCCCAGCGCGAGACGAGCTCTTCGCCAGACAGCCAAGCGATCTGGGCGGGCCGCACGTACGCGTTCGCCGCTCGGCCCGCGCCGGTCGCCTTGCGACAGCGCGAGCAGTAGCAGTATCCAAAGCGCTGGAACGGCAGCGCGACCTCGAAGCGCACGGCGCCGCAGAGACAGCTTCCGCGAATCACCCGATCGGTCACGCGCGCCTCCAGCGTCGACCCTATCACGCGAAGGGGAGTTCAACATGCACCGGAGCCGGCTGGCGACCGTCGTGATCGACTGCGCGAAGGACGATGCGGACCGGAGCTTCGCCTTCTGGAGCCGCGCGCTCGGACGCGAGGCGATCCCCGGCAACAATCCGATCTACACGTCGCTGCGGGGCCGGGTCGGGGGCGACGGCGGGCCCTACGTGCTGCTGCAGCGCGTGCCCGCGGCCGAGCGCGCGATCCACGTCGACATCGAGACCGACGACGTCGCGGCGGAAGTGATTCGCCTCGAGCAGCTCGGCGCGCGCGTCAAGGCGCGCATCCGCCACCACGTGGTGATGGAGGCGCCCTCCGGTCACGCGTTCTGCGTCGTGCCCGTGTACCGGCCCGACTTCCCGGAGAAGGCGACGGTCTGGGAGGACGAGCGCTAGGGTGTGACCCGCCGGATGTGCTGGAAGTCGACGATCTCGACCCGAGTCCCGTTTCGGTACATGCGCCTCTCGTGGCGCGGAAAGTCCGCGATCTCCACGGCGCGCCGCTCGCCGCCCATGAGATAGACGAGGTCCTCGCCGAACGGGTTGCGCAGGTGGTGGCCGAGCGACGGAGCCGGAAAGCCCATGAAGTCGCCCGGACCGACTTCGAACTCCGACTCGCCGATCTCGGCGATCCCGCGCCCCGAGAGCACGAACAGAAACTCCTCCTCGAGTTCGTGCGTGTGGTACACGAACGACTCGTGGCCGGGCGGGATCCGGACGTGACTCACTCCGATTCGCGACAGGCCGCAGAACTGGCTCAGCCGGCGCTGGTGGGTCAGCGACTTCGGGTTCAGCGGGTGGCGGAAGGACTCGGCGTCCGTCAGGTATTCGGTCGCGCGCACGAGACACTTCGCGTCGTCGGCCATGGGCACCTCCGGGCTCGAGCCTATCACTCCAACCTCGCCGCCAGGGTGGTCGCGTACGGCTCGAAGCCGAGCGCCGCGGCCACGCGCAGCGCCGGCGTGTTCGAGGCGAGCGTCTGATACTGCGCCGCGAGGCCGAGCTCCAGCGCGCGAGCCGCGGCGGCCTGCACGACGGCCCGCCCCAGCCCCCGCGCGCGCTGACCCGGCTCGCTGACAACGCCCAGGTGAGCCACGCGCTCGAGCAGCCGCTCGAAGCCAGCCGCCGCGGCGACGCGTCCGCCTGCCTCGCGGCCGAAGAGAGGCGGCTCCGCGGCGTCCAGGTTCGCGTGCCGCCACTCCAGCGCGGTGACTGCGCCGCGCAGCGCCTCGAGCCGCGGGTCGGTCGCCGACGCGAGGCGGACGACTCCGCCCGGCTCCGCGAGTTCGCGGCGCAGATAGGCGATGCGCGCCGGACCGACCAGGACAGCCGTCGGCGGCAGGAGCGCCCGGAGCGTCTCGGGCACGAGCAGCGACCGGGCGTCCGCCACCGCTCGAAGCCGCGCGTGGAGGCCCTCGGGCGCTGCGACGACGACCGCCGATGCCGTCGCGAACACGTACACCGCGCCGGGTCGCGGGTGGAGAACGACGGAGAAGCCGCGGACGAAGTCACTCGGCGGACAGCCGAGCCGCGCCGCCCAGAACTCTTCGGGCCTGAACGGAGCGGGCATCCGTCAGGTCTCGCGCGCCGCCCACTTCGGCTCGTATCCCGGAACCCACCTCTCGAACCGCGGAAGTGAGTCGCTGATCTCCCACCAGCTCGCCTTCGAGCCCGCGAACTGGTGCAGCGACGGGCGCACGCCGGGATCGTCGTCGAGCATCCCGGCGGGAACGATCACGAGCGTGTCGGCGAACAGGCGCAGCGGCGCCTTCGAGCCGCAGGCGCGGCAGAACGCGCGCGTCCCGTCGGGCGGGTAGCGGTAGATCTGCACCAGCTCCTCGCCGCGCTCGAAGCGGAAGTCACTCGGCCGCACGACGGCGACCGTGCCGAAGGCGGAGCCCGTCTCTTTGCGGCACATCGAGCAGTGACAGTGCCGCAGGAGCGCGACTCGCTC
>JBIOJK010000099.1:0-13164 GCA_044450765.1 Myxococcota bacterium
CCCGTGCTGGTCGACGCGTTTCCCTTCCTGCGCTTCAGCAGCCCGCTGTTCGTGACTTCGATCCCCGGGGACGCGGATCGGCTCGCGGTGATCGAGCAGGGGGGGCGCGCGCTCGTGTTCCCGAACGACCGCTACAGCTTCGGCGCGGACGTGCTGGTCGACCTCTCGGCGGCCGGCGCTTCGTGGGCGCCGGTGCTCGCGGGCGGTGAGCAGGGGCTGCTCGGGCTGGCGTTCGATCCAGATTTCGCGGCGAACGGGTTTCTCTACGTCGACTACTCGGTCGCCGCGCAGAGCTGCGGCACGGCGCACGACTGCACGCGCGTCGTACGCCTGCACGCGACCGAGGGCGAGACACTCGCCGTCGATCCGGACAGCGCGACCACGCTGCTGCAACTCGAGCAGCCGTTCGCGAACGACAAGGCGGGCGCGCTCGCATTCGGTCCGGACGGAATGCTCTGGATCGCGAGCGGCGACGGCGGTGGCGACGGTGACCCGCAGAACAACGCCCAGCGCCTCGACAGCCTGCTGGGCAAGATCCTGCGCATCGACGTGCACCGCGGCGGGAGCTACGCGGTGCCCGGGGACAACCCGTTCGCCGGCCAGCCCTCGGTGCGCGGCGAGATCTTCGCGTACGGCCTGCGCAACCCGATGCGCTTCTCCTTCGACCGACTCACCGGTGATCTTTGGCTCGGCGACGTCGGCGAGGGCGCGCAGCAGGAGATCGACCGGATCCCGTTCGGCTCGCCGGGCGGACAGAACTTCGGCTGGAACCTCTGCGAGGGAGCCGTCGACTTCAGCGGCGCGGGCTGCGCCGCGCCCGGACTGACTCCGCCCGTCCTCGAGTACGCGGACGACGGCGCAGGTGGCTCGAGCGTGATCGGCGGCACGCTGTACCGCGGGGCCGGCCTGCCGGCGCTGTACGGAAACTACGTCTACGCGGACTACGCGAGTGGCCGCATCTGGGCCTGGGATCCCGCGGGCGGTGCCGCGCCCGCGCAGATCGCAACACAGAAGAGTGTCAGCGCCCTCGGCGAGGATCGCGCGGGGGAGCTCCTGGTCGTGAGCCGCAGCGACGGGGCGCTGCGCCGCTTCGTCCCCGCCGGCAGCGAGCTCGACCCGAACGTGCCCGAGTCACTCTCCGGCACCGGCCTGTTCGCGGACGTTCCGAGCCTCGAGCCGGCGGCCGGCCTGATTCCGTACGAGGTCAACGTGCCGGCGTGGGCCAGCAACGCCGCGACGCGGCGCTGGCTCGCGCTGCCCGGCGACCAGCGCATCGGCTTCTCGCCGACCTCCGCCTGGACCCTGCCGGTCGGCAGCGCGCTGGTCGAGCAGTTCGACCTGCCCGGCAGCTCCGGAACGCCGATCCACGTGGAGACGCGCGTGCTGGTGCGTCAGACGAGCGGCTGGCGCGGCTACACGTACTGGTGGCCGCCCGACCAGACGCACGCCGATCTGATCACGGGCTCGCTCCTGTACTCGTACGAAGTCGACTTCGGCGGCGGGCCCGAGGTCCTCGACTGGTACTTCCCGACGCCCACGGAGTGTCTCGGCTGCCACAGCGAGGTCGGCGGCCGCGCGCTCGGCATGCGCACGCGCCAGCTGAACCGCGTGTTCGGCGGCGACGCGCGCCAGAATCAGATCGACCGCTTCAACTGTCTCGGGCTGTTCGACGCGCCCGTCGCGCCGGCCGGGACCTTCGACGCGTTCCCCGAGGCCAGCGCAGACGCCACGCTGGACCGCCACGCGCGCAGCTACTTGGACGTGAACTGTTCGAGCTGTCACTCGCCCGGTGCTCCGATCGCGGGCGGAATGGATCTGCGCTTCGACACTCCGGCGCCTGCGACCCGCACGATC
Source organism: Myxococcota bacterium (assembly GCA_044450765.1). GTDB lineage: Bacteria > Myxococcota_A > UBA9160 > SZUA-336 > SZUA-336 > VGRW01. The sequence continues at coordinate 1,855 of JBIOJK010000099.1, forward strand.
TTCATTCCGGCGGCACAGGGCGACCTGGGCATCCCGAACGGTGTGCGCGTGCACCCGGGTCACCCCGAGCGGAGCGTTCTGATTGCGCGCATGACGACCGACGATCCGTCGCTCTGGATGCCGCCCCTCGCACTGACCCAGGACCTGGCCGGCGCCGAGCTGATCTCGGCTTGGATCCAGGACGGCATTCCCGGCCGCGACGACGACGGCGACGGTATCGACATCTCCGAGGACAACTGCCCCAACCAGCCGAACCCCGATCAGCTCGATTCCGACGGGGACGGCGTCGGCGACGTCTGCGACAACTGCGTGCTGGTCGCGAATCCGCGCGTCTCGGCGGAGTGGCTCGCCGCGAACCCCTGGGCCACGGTCACCGGCGGTCAGCGCGACGACGACGCCGACGGGTACGGCAACCGCTGCGACGCGAAGGTGACGGGCGTCGGAAACCTGGTGAGCGGGCTCGACCTGATCGCGATGCGCGTGTCTCTGGGCCAGCCGACCGACTCCGCCTCGTGCGGAACCAGGCACGACCAGTCGTGCGCGAGCTACGACCTCGACGAGCAGGGGCCCGTGATCGATGGGGCGGATCTCGACATCTTCCGCACGCTCAACAATCGGCGGCCCGGCCCGAAGTGCGCGCTGTGCCCGCTCGATTGCAGCGGCCCCGCCTGTCCGTCCCCGTGAGCGCGGCAAAGCCCTGATAGACTGCGCGCGATGCCGGGGAGGGGTGCCGTCGCGCTGCTCGCGCTCACCGCGGGCGTGCTCGCGCTGGCGGCGTGCAAGCCGCGCGCGCCGCTCGACTTCTCGGGCCCCGTCTCCGACTGGCCGGAGTACGGCCGCGACAAGGGCGGCCTGCGCTTCTCGCCCCTCACGCAAGTCACTCCTGCGAACGTCGGCGATCTGCGCGTCGCCTGGGTCTACCACCACGGTGACATCTCGGACGGGAGCGATGGCACGTCGCGCACCTCGTTCAACGCGACGCCGATCGTCGTCGACGACGCGCTGTACTTCTGCACCGGGCTGAACCGCGTGATCGCGCTCGAGCCCGAGACCGGGCGCGAGCTGTGGACCTTCGACCCGAAGACGAAGCTGCGCAAGCTCGAGGGCCCGTATCCGCGCACCTGCCGCGGCGTCGCGTACTGGCCGGGCAAGAAGCCGGGTGACACGCGCGCGTGTAGCTCGCGGGTGTTCACCGGCACGATCGACTCGGAGCTGATCGCGCTCGACGCGCGCAGCGGCGAGCCGTGCGCGGACTTCGGGGTGAACGGCCGGGTCGCCCTGCGCGAGGGGCTCGGCGACGCGCCGCCCTGGGAGTACTACGTGACCTCGCCGCCGCTCGTGATCGGCGACCGGGTCGTCGTGGGGGCGCTCGTGTCCGACAATCTGCGCACCGACGCGCCGAGCGGAGTGGTGCGCGCGTTCGACGCGGTGACTGGCAAGCTCTCGTGGGCGTTCGATCCGGTGCCGCCCGGCGCGCTCGCGGCTGCCGCCGCGCCCGGCGCAGCGAGATATCGGCCCGGCACGGCGAACGTCTGGTCGATCCTGTCGGCCGACGCGGAGCGCGGCCTCGTCTACGTGCCGACCGGGAACGCGGCGCCCGACTACTGGGCCGCGACGCGCAACGGGCTCGACGCGTACTCGAGCTCGGTGATCGCGCTGCGCGCCGAGACGGGCGAGATCGCGTGGCAGTTCCAGACGGTGCACCACGACGTGTGGGACTACGACGTGCCCGCGCAGCCCATCCTGTTCGACCTGCGCACCGCGCGCGGCCCCGTCGCGGCGCTCGCGCAGGTCACCAAGATGGGGCACGTCTTCGTGCTCGACCGGACGACCGGCGAGCCGCTGTTTCCGGTCGAGGAGCGCACGGCCCCGCAGACCGACGTCCCGGGCGAGTCACTCTCGCCGACCCAGCCGTTCCCGACTCACCCTCGGCCGATCCACCCCACGCGCCTCGCGCCGGAGGACGCCTGGGGCTTCACGCGCTGGGATCGCGCAGCCTGTGCGAACCAGATCCGCGAGCTGCGCTCCGACGGGATCTTCACCCCGCCGAGCCTGCGCGGGTCGATCGAGTTCCCCGGGCCCGCCGGCGGGCCGAACTGGGGCGGCGCGGTGATCGATCCGGTGTCGCAAGTCATGTACGTGAACGAGATGCGCGTGCCGTCGGTGGTGCAGCTGATTCCGCGCGACGAGTACGAGCGGATCAAGGACTCCGGCAAGTGGACTTACCCCAACGAGCTCTACCCGATGAAGGGAACGCCTTACGCCGTCCGGCGCGGCCCGCTGCTGTCGCCGCTCGGCGCGCCGTGTAACTCGCCGCCGTGGGGCACGATCACGAAGATCGACTTGCAGAGCGGAGAAACTCTCTGGGAGTCCGTGCTCGGCACGACGCGCGACCAGGCGCCGTTCCCGATCTGGCTGCATCTCGGCGCGCCCAACCTGGGCGGCGCGCTGGCGACCGCGGGCGGGCTGGTCTTCATCGGCGCGACCACCGACAAGTTCTTTCGCGCGTTCGACGCGAAGACGGGGCGCGAGATCTGGACCGAGCGCCTGCCCTACACCGCGAACGCCACGCCGATCACGTATAGACTGCGGGCCGACGGCAGGCAGTTCATCGTCGTCGCCGCCGGCGGCCACGGCTGGTCGCAACCCGGGGACGCTCTGATGGCGTTCGCGCTGCCGTAACTCCGCCGCGGGAGGGGGTCGATGCACGAGACGTACGAAGAGCGGCGCTTCTGCGTCGGACCCGGTGAGTGGGAGGGTCAGGTCGAGCGCCTGCGCGCCGCCGCCGGCCCGGCGTTCTTCGGCGTGTTCCGCGGGCAGATCGGGCTCGAGGCGAACGAGGGCATACTCCTGACGGTGTATGTCGACGCGGCGAAGCTGGCGCTCGGGGTCGGCGCGCTGCGCGCCGCCTCGGCGGACGCGCGGGACGTGCACACCGAGCGCATGGTCGCCACGGTCCGGCCGGTCGCGCTCGCTCCGCCTACACGCCCCGGTGTCTATGCGTTCCGCAGCTTCGAGATCCGCGACTCGGACTCGGCGGAGTTCGCGAGCTTGTCGGAGCGCGCGTGGCCCGGCTTCGAGGGCAGCTATGATGCGGACATCATCGGCCTGTGGAAGAGCTTGGACGTGCGCGCGCCCGACGCTCGCTTCCACCTGCTCACGCGCTACGCCAGCCTCGCGACCTGGGAAGTTTCGCGCGCGGACGTCGGACGCCCCGAGTTCGCGCGCAGACACAAGCTGACGCGCGCCACCCGGGTCGTGACCGCGACGCTCGCGTGACCGAGATCCGCGCCTCGACGCCGGACGACGTCGGCGCGATCCGGCGCATCCAGCTCGCGGCGTTCGGTCGCAATGCGGAGTCCGAGCTGGCACTCGGCCTGCTCGCGCGCGAGCCCGCCTGCGTCTCGCTGGTGGCCCGGGAGAGTGACTCGCTCGTCGGGCACGTGCTGCTCAGCCCGGTGCGCGTCGAGGGTCGCGCGTTCGCGCGCGCGCCGTTCGGGCTCGGCCCGCTCGCGGTGCTGCCCGAGCGCCAGCGCGCCGGGGTCGGCAGCGCGCTCGCCCGCGCGGGCATCGACGTCTGTCGCTCGCTCGGCGCGCCGTTCCTGGTCGTGCTCGGTCACCCGGCGTACTACCCGCGCTTCGGCTTCGCGCCGGCCGCGCGCTTCGGCCTGACCTTCGCGGACGCGGGGCCGCGCGACGCATTCATGGCGCTCGAGCTCGCGCCAGACGCGCTCGCGGGCTGCGGCGGGCGCGTGCGCTACGCGGAGGAGTTCCATGCGGAGGAGCTCGAATGAAGAGTCTCTGCGCCGCGACTCGGCTCCGGTCGGGCTGCCGAACCTGACGGCGCGCACGGGTTAGAATCCCGCCCGGAGGATCCCATGCCGCTGAAGACCCCGGCCGAGTATGTCGAGAGCCTGCGCGACGGGCGCGTGCTCTACTGGGACGGCGATCGCATCGACGATGTCGCGAAGGATCCGCGCTTCCGCGTGCCGCTGGCGGTCGCCGCGCGCGACTACGAGTACGACGACCCGGCGCGCCGCGAGACGACGTACCTGACCGAGGAAGGCACGCGCGCGCACCGGGTGTTCCAGATTCCGCGCAGCGAAGCGGATCTGCAGAAGCGCATCGAGCTCGCGAAGCAGATGAGCATCGTCGGCGGAGTCACCGGCGTGTTCATGGCGCTGCAGTCGGTGAAGGACGAGGTCGCCGCGGTCAACCCGCAGTACGCCGAGAACATCGAGAATCTCTGGCGCTACGCGCGCGACAACGACCTGCGCGCGGCGGAGGTGATCACCGACGCGAAGGGCGACCGCAGCCGGCGCGCGCACCAGCAGGACGATCCCGATCTGTATCTGCGGATCGTCGACCGGAACGACAAGGGGATCGTGGTGCGCGGCGCGAAGCTGCACATCACCGGCGCGGCGCTCGTGCACGAGCTCGTGGTCATGCCGACCAAGTCGATGCGCCACGAGGAAGCGGACTACGCGGTCTCGTTCTCGATCCCGACGAACGCGCCGGGCGTCGTGATCATCAACCGCAGCTTCGCGCCCGCGGACCAGCCCGAGTTCGACTACCCGGCGAGCGCCCACCACAGCATGCCCGAGGGCTTCGTGATCTTCGACGACGTCTTCGTGCCGTGGGACCGGGTCTTTCTCGCGGGTGAGTTCAGACTCGCGGGGGTGTTCGCGCGCTCGCTGGGTCTGTGGGAGCGGACGCTCGGCATGGTCGAGGCGGCGGAGCGCGCCGAGCTGCTCGTCGGTCTGGCGCTGATCGTCTCCGAGCAACAGGGCAAGGGCGGCAAGGACGAGGTGCAAGCCGCCGTCGCCGAGCTGGTCTGCTACGCGCAGCTGATCCGCATGAGTCTGGACTGGGCGTGCCGCAACTTCGAGACCACGCCCTCGGGCATGGTGCACCCGAACGTGCTCGGCGTGAACGTCGGCAAGTACTACTTCGCGGCGAACTACCACGGCATCGTGCAGAAGATCCACGACCTGGGCGGCGGCCTCGTGCTCACCCTTCCAAAGGAAGCGGACCTGCGCAATCCGGAGTCGGGGAAGTATCTGCGCAAGTATCTCCACACGACCCCCGACGTCGATGTCGAGGAGCGCATGCGGATCTACAACTTGATCCGCGATCTCACCGCGGACGCGTACGGGGGCTGGAACCTGGTCACGACTCTGCAGGCGGGCGGCGGGCTGCCGGCGCAGCGAGTCATGATGAACCGCACCTACGATCTCGAGCGCGCGAAGGCCAAGGCGCGGCGCGCCGCGGGGATCGCCGAGTGACTTTCAGCGGCCGGGGGTCAATCCTTCCGCCACACGATTGAGTAGCGCCAGAAGAAGTGCTGAGTCACGCGCGAGCCGGGCAGAATCTCGGCGGCGGCGCGGCGGACTTCGGCGAGCGGCGGGTAGCGGTCGCTCGCTCCGTGCGCGTCCCAGGCGTCGCGCAGCTCGGCGGGCGGGCGCAGCCTGCCGCTCGTGCACAGCCGGCCGAGCGCGCTGAGCGGGAGGGCCGCGAGCGAGCGCGCGACCCCGAGCGGGGTCCGCTCGGCCACGACGTCGAGACACAGCAGCATACCCCCCGGCCGCAGGGCGTCTTTCGCGCGTTCGAAGGTCGCCGCCAGCGGCAGGTGGTGGAAGGTCGCGATCGACGCGATCACGTCGAAGCTCTCCGCCGCGAGCGGGAAGCTCTGCGCGTCGGCGCGGACCAGCTCGACGTTCGCGAGCTGCGCGCAGCGCCTCCGCGCGGCCGCCAGCATCTCGGCCGAGAGATCGAGCGCCACCACTCGGCCGACGCGCGCCGCGAGCTTGGCGGTGAGCTCGCCCGTGCCGCAGCCGATCTCGAGCGCGTCGCGCGCGAAGAGCGGCACCTCGCGCAGCAGCACGCCGTGGTACAGGCGGTTGTGATCCCACGGCTCGTCCGGCAGGCGCGCGATCCGGTCGAAGTCGCGCTCGATCGACTCTCTCGTCTGTCCCATGCCCCGCCGCCCCCGCTCGTGGGACGCGTCGGCGCGGACCGGGATTCAGCGCGGCATCCCGCCCGGCGGCGAGTCACTCGGCGGGGCTCGGGAGCTCACTTCATGGTGGCGCGCAGATCGATCAAGATCTGATCGACGGAGTCGATGCGGATCAGGCCCGCGCGCGGAAACTCGAGGTCGACGATCACGAACACGCCGACCGCCATCGCCGCGGAGAAGCACAAGAGGTGCAGCCAATTTCGCGTCGCCGAGGGCGCCATCGCGTAGCCCGCCAAGAGCGAGCTCGCCAGCGCGATCGCGAGCAGCAGCCCGTAGATCGCCACCGGCGGGTGCGTGACCAAGGCCACCGTGCGATCGGTGGTGATGTCGATCATCTCGTTCAGCGCGGGCAAGAGCAGCATCCGCGCTCGCTCGCCGTCGGGCGCGAGACATCCGGCCACGGCCTGACTCCAGATCTCACCCTGCAGGCCGTTCGCGAGCGCGAGCTGTGCGCGCACGCCATCGAGGTCGGGGAAGCTCTGGTACACGGCGAGGCGCGCGTCGACGTAGCGGCGGAACAGATCGCGCAGTGCCGGCTGTGCGTCGGCCGGGAGTAAGTCGAGGCGCAGCCACGCTGTCCCGATGTCGTTCGTCTCGGCCACCACCAAACTCCGGCGCGCGTCCCAGCGCTGCATCGCCCCGGAGAATGCGAAGGCGATCAGCAGGCCCATGAGTCCGAACACCGCGCCGTCGACCACTGCGGCGCCGGCGCGGGCGGCATCCGGGTCGGCCGCGTGGCGGCTGCGCCCCACGCGGCGTCCCAATTCGAGGCAGACGAGGATCCCGAGGAAGAGGAGCGGTGGAATCGACAGCGAGAGGAACCTTGGGTGGATCGGCATGGCGCGAGACGATCTCAGAAAAAGCCGCCGCTGGCGAACCCGTATAATCGCCCGATGACCCAAACCGTTCTCGTCGAGCGCAAAGATGGCGTCGCCACGGTCGCGATGAATCGCCCGGACAAGATGAACGCGCTGACCAGCGAGCTGCTCGAGTCGCTCGGGCGGAGTCTGCGCGAGCTGGCCGACGACTCGTCGGTCCGCGTGGTGGTGCTCACCGGCAGCGGCGAGCGCGCGTTCTCGGCCGGCGCCGACCTCGCTCCCACGGACGGGCCGAGCCCGGCCGACCGCAGCGCGCGCGAGCGGCAGACGCTCGAGGAGTCGTTCGACGGCCTGAAGCGCGTGCAGGAGGCGTCGTGGCTCCTGCACACGATGCCCAAGCCGACGCTCGCCGCGATCAACGGCGCGGCTGCGGGCGCGTCGCTCTCGATGGCGCTCGCGTGCGACATCCGCGTGGCGAGCGAGACGGCGATCCTCGCGACCGCCTTCGCGCGGATCGGCTTCTCGGGCGACTTCGGCGGCTCGTACTTTCTCACCAAGCTCGTCGGCTCGGCGAAGGCGCGCGAGATGTATCTGCTGAACGAGCGCGTCGGCGCCCAGGAGGCGCAGCGCATCGGGCTCGTCTACCGCGTGTTCGCGCCCGCCGTGTTCCGCGCCGAGGTCGAGTCACTCGCCCGGCGGCTCGCAGAAGGCCCGCCGCTCTCGTACCGCTACATGAAGCGGCACTTGAATCTGGCGCTGCACGGGCATCTGCGCGACGTCCTCGACCTCGAGGCCGAGGCGATGATGTACACGGGCCGCAGCGAGGACTTCCGGCACGGCGTCGAGGCGTTTCTCCGCAAGGAGAAGCCGAAGTTCACGGGGCGCTAGCGCGGCGTAGCCGAGCGCGGTCAAATTGGGTACACGCCCCCGCGTGAAGAGCGCTGCGGCCAAGGGCAGACGCAGGCGCGGCAACCGGCGCGTGAGTGGCCGCACGGGGCGCGGCCGCGCGCTGCTCGCGCATCCGGCGCTGCGCATCGCGGCGCGCGCCCTGACACTGTTCCTTGTCGGGTCGGTCGCGGTCGTGCTCGCGCTGCGCTGGGTCCGGCCGCTGACGACCGCGTTCATGATCGAGGCGCGCGTCGACGCGGCGCTGCACGGCGAGCGCGAGTACCGCACCGACTACCGCTGGGTGAGCTACCGCGAGATCTCGCCGCAGGTGCCGATCGCCGTGGTCGCGGCGGAGGACCAGAAGTTCCCCATCCACGCCGGCTTCGACTTCGACGCGATCGCCGACGCGCTCGAGGATCAAGCCGACGGCGGGCCGTCGCGCGGAGCCAGCACGATCAGCCAACAGGTCGCTAAGAATCTCTTTCTCTGGCCCGGCCGGAGCTGGCTGCGCAAGGGGATCGAGGCGTACTTCACCGTGCTGCTCGAGACGCTCTGGCCGAAGCGCCGGATCCTCGAGGTGTATCTCAACGTGGCCGAGTTCGGACCGGGAGTGTTCGGGGTCGGCGCCGCGTCCGCGCGCTTCTTCGACGAGCCGCCGTCGCGGCTCGACCGCGAGCAAGCCGCGCGACTCGCGGCCGTGCTGCCCGCGCCGCGGCGGCTGCACGCGGACCGGCCGTCCGACTACGTGCGCGAGCGCGCCGAGAAGATCGAGAGCGAGGTCGCTCGGCTCGGCGGGCCGGCCTATCTGCGCGCGCTCTCGTTCGAATAGCCGCCCGGAGTACAATGCGGCTCCAAGGGGAGGCACGCATGGACTTCCGCTTCTCGCCGGCCGAGCTCGAGTATCGCGACCGTGCGCGCGCCTGGATCCGCGCGCACGTGCCGTCCTGGTGGCAGAGCCACGAGGGCGACGAGTTCGAGAGCGAGGACGCGACCTTCGACGGCATCCGCCGCTGGCACCAGGAGCTGTACGACGCGGGCTACGTGGGAGTCACTTGGCCGGTGGAGTACGGCGGCCAGGGGCGCACTCACGTCGAGAACGCGCTCCTGCAGGAAGAGCTGGTGACCGCGCACGCGCCGCCAACGACGAACGGCCTCGGCATCGGTCTGTGCGGACCGGCGATCGTCCACCACGGCAGCGAGGTGCAGAAGAAGCGCTTCCTGCGCCCGATGCTGCGCGCCGAGGAGATGTGGTGTCAGGGGTACTCCGAGCCGGGCGCCGGCTCGGATCTCGCGAACCTGCGCACCACCGCCGAGCTGCGCGGCGACAAGTATCTCGTGAACGGCCAGAAGATCTGGACCTCGCAGGCGCACCGCGCCGACTGGATCTTCTGCCTCGTGCGCACCGACCCGAAGGCCGACAAACACGAGGGCATCGGGTTCCTGTTGATCGACATGAAGACGCCAGGCATCGAGGTCGCGCCGCTGATTCAGATGACCGGAAACCGCGGCTTCTCGCAGTGTTTCTTCAAGGACGTCGTGGTGCCCGCGGAGAATCTGATCGGCAAGCCGACCCAGGGCTGGCAGATCGCCAACACGGTCTTGGGCTACGAGCGCGGCGCGTCGACCCTGTCGCGCTACGCGGGCTACCGGCGCGAGTTCGAGCAGGTCGTCGAGACCGCGCGCGGCGCGCGGCGCGCCGGGCGGCCGGCGACACAGGACCGTGTCACGCGCCAGCGGATCGCGCAGGCGTTCGTCGAGCTCGAGGTGCTGAGGCTCAACTCACTGCGCTCGCTGACGGCGCTGGCCAACGGCCACAAGCCGGGCTCGGAGGCGAGCCTGCAGAAGCTCTACTACTCCGAGATGGGTCAACGGCTGGCGCGGCTCGGCAACGATCTGACCGGGCCGTTCGGGCAGCTGCGGAGCGACTCACCGCGCGCGCCCGAGGGCGGCCGCGCGGCCCAGCGCGAGCTCCAGTCGCGGGCGCCGACGATCTTCGCGGGCACCAGCGAGATCCAGCGCAACATCATCGCCGAGCGCGTGCTCGGCTTGCCGCGGCGCTAGACGGGCGCGCGTGCCGACGGCCTGGGAACGCGACCTGGTCGCCGCGCGCGCCGCGCTCGCGCGCTGGCTGCGCACGCGGCTGCCGCAGGCGGACGAGCTCGAGCTCTCCGAGCTGGTTGCGCCGCAGGCCTCGGGCTTCTCGAACGAGACCCTGCTCTTCGACCTGGCGATCGCCGAGCGCGGGCGGCGTCGCAGCGAGTCACTGGTCGTGCGCATCCAGCCGACCGGCTACCAGGTGTTTCCCGACTACGACATGCGCTTGCAGTTCGAGACCATGCGCTTGCTCGCGCGCGCCGGCGTGCCCGTGCCGAAGATGCACTGGCTCGAGCCGGATGACACGAGCGTGCTCGGCGCCCCGTTCTACGTGATGGGCAGAGTCGACGGGCGCGTCCCGTCCGATCGGCCGCCGTACACGCTCGAGGGCTGGCTGAAGGAGTCGGCGCCCGAAGACCAGGCACGCGTCTGGTGGGGAGCGATCGAGAGCATGGCCGCGATCCACCGGATCGACTGGCGCGGGGCGGGCTTCGGCTTCGTCGACCGGCCGGAGCTCGGCGCGAACCCGCTCGACCAGCAGATGGCCTACTACGCGCGCTACCTGAAGTGGGCCGCGCGCGGCCGCCCGCAGCCGACCACGGACGCGGCCTGGGAGTGGCTCCAGAAGAACAAGCCCGACGATCCGGTCGACTCACTCTGCTGGGGCGACGCGCGCATCGGGAACATCCTGTTCGACGGCACGCGGCCCGCCGCCGTCCTCGACTTCGAGATGGTGACTCACGGGAACGGGGAGCAGGATCTCGCCTGGGCGATCTTCCTCGACCGCCACCACAGCGAGGGTCTCGGCGCGCCCCGCCTGCCCGGGTTCCCGAGCTTCGCCGACACCGTCTCGCGCTACGAGGAGCTGGTCGGGCGCAAGGTGAGACACCTGCGCTTCTACGAGATCTGGGCGGCGTTCCGCTTCGCGGTGATCATGATCCGACTCGCGCAGCAGATGGTCCACTACGGCGTGATGCCCGCCGAATCGAAATTCGAGACGAACAACATCGTCACGAACCTGCTCGCGAAAGACCTCGGTCTGCCGGCGCCCGACTGACTCCGATGCCGATCGCCGCGCGCTACGCGCACACGAACTTGATCGCCCGCGACTGGCGCGCGCTCGCGCGCTTCTACGCGGACGTCTTCGGCTGCACGCCCGTGCCGCCCGAGCGAGACTACGGCCCCGAGGATCTCGAGGCCGCGACCGGCATCGCCGGTTCGACACTTCGCGGTGTACATCTCCGGCTGCCCGGTCACGGCGCGGGCGGGCCGACGCTGGAGATCTTCAGCTACGGCGTGCTCGCGGCGCCCGGCGAGCGCGCCGTGAATCGGCCCGGCTTCGCGCACATCGCGTTCGAGGTCGGCGACGTCGCGGCCGCGCGCCGCGACGTGGTCGCGCGAGGCGGTGCGTCGGTCGGCGAAGTCGTCTCCGTTGCGATCGCGACCGGCGCGCGAGTCACTTGGTGCTACGTGACCGACCCCGAGGGGAACGCG
>JBIOJK010000100.1:0-13131 GCA_044450765.1 Myxococcota bacterium
CGCCGCCGGCCGCCGCAATGCCGCCGGACGGCGCTGCGCCCGCCGCGCCCGCCGCGAGCGACGAGGGCATGGCGTCGGGCCCCGACGACGCGGTGATGCCGAACTTCGATCAGCCGATGCCGGAAGCGCCGGGTGACTCGGCCGCTCCGCCCGCGCCCGACGAACACGCGCCGGCGCCGGTCAAGGACTGACTCAGGCCGACAGCCGGCGCAGCTCGTCGAAGAACCCGGGAAACGTCTTGCTGACGCATTCCGGGTCCTGAATCGCGATTCCGTCGACGGCCAGGCCGGCGACCGCGAAGCTCATCGCCATGCGGTGGTCCTGGTAGGTGGCGACGCTGGCGGGAGTCACTTGCGCCGGCGGGTCGATCAAGAGGTCCGTCGCCGTGGCTTCGACGCGCGCGCCGAGCTTCTTCAGCTCGGTCTCGAGCGCGGCCATGCGATCGGTCTCCTTCAGGCGCAGGTTCGGCACGTTGCGGATCGCCGTGCGGCCGCGCGCGAAGAGCGCCACGACCGCCAGGGTCAGCGCGCTGTCCGGCAGCGCGTTCAGGTCGACGTCGACCCCGTGCAGATAGCGCGGCCCGCGCACCGCGATCCAGCGCGGCCCGCGCTCGACGGTGCAGCCCATGCGCTCGAGCACCTCGACGAAGCGCACGTCCGCCTGTAGCGAAGCCGCCGAGAGCCCCTCGACGCGCACGCGGCCGCCGGTGACTGCCGCAGCGGCGAAGAAGTAAGTCGCGGCCGAGGCGTCCGGCTCGACCTGGTACGTGCGCGGCCGGTAGCGCTGCCCTCCGGCGACGCGGAACGTGTCGCCCCGCACGTCGACCGAGATCCCGAACGAGCTCATGATCTCGAGCGTCAGGTCGACGTACGGCCGCGAAGTGACCTGCGCGGCGGTGATTTCCACCTCGCGCTCCGCGAGCGGCGCGACCAGCAGCAGCGCGGTCAGGAACTGGCTCGACTTCGAGGCGTCGACCGCGACGCGCCCGCCCGCGAGCCGGCCGCCTTGCACCGTGACCGGCGGACAGCCGGCGACCGTGCGCACCGACACGCCCAGCGCGCTGAGTGCGTCGGCCAGGTCCTGGATCGGCCGCTCGCGCATGCGCGGCACGCCGTCGAGCACGACGCGCCCCGGCACCAGCGCCGCGCACGCGGTGAGAAAGCGGATCGTCGTGCCGGACGCGCGGCAGTCGATCGGATGCAGCGGAATCGCGAAGTTCCCGCCGGTGCCGTGCACGATCGCGTCGGCGCCCGAGCGCTCGACCCGCACGCCCAGGCGCGCGAGGCCGTCGGTCATGGCCTGTGTGTCGTCGCTCTCGAGCCAGCCGACCAGCCGGCTCGGTCCATTGGCGAGGGCGGCGCACACGAAGGCGCGGTTGGTCAGGCTCTTCGAGCCCGGCACGCGCACGATTGCATCGGGCGCGGAGATCCGCGCGACCGCCAGTTCCCCCATCCGGCCGCGAACCGTAGCACAGCCGCTAACTCGCTGAAATGGAAGGAAAAAACATTTGCCGCGCCAGCGCGCTCCGCGTTGACCACGCGGGGCGGCCAGGATAATCTCGCCGCCGTTTGCCGCTCCGTTGCCCGCACGGGCACCGGACCCATGCTCCAGACCCCCGTCGCCTTGTCCGCCGTGTGCCTAGGAGATCGCCGAATGCCCAAATACCGCTTGCTGACTCCGGGTCCCGTGGCCGTGCCCGAGCGCGTGCTGCACGCAATGGCGCGCACGCTGCTGCACCACCGCGCGCCCGCGTTCATTCCCGTGTTCAAGGAAGTGCGCGCGAATCTGAAGAAAGTCTTTCAGACCGAGCAGGACGTGCTGATCCTCGCGGCGACCGGCACCGGCGCCATGGAAGCCGCGGTCATCAACACACTCTCGCCCGGTGACCGCGCCGTCGTCGTGCGAGGCGGGAAGTTCGGCGAGCGCTGGACCGAGATCTGTCAGGCGAACGGGATCTCGTGCGAGAACGTCGACGTCGAGTGGGGCAAGGCCGTCGAGCCCGGCGCCGTGCGCGAGGCGTTCGCGCGCGCGCCTGAGGCGAAGGCGCTGTTCGTGCAGGCCTCCGAGACGTCGACCGGCGTCTACCATCCGGTCCGCGAGCTCGCCGAAGTGACTCACGAGGTGCCCGAGAGACTGATCGTGGTCGACGGCATCAGCGGCGTCGGCGTGCACGACCTGCCGATGGACGCCTGGGGCCTCGACGTCGTCGTGTCCGGCAGTCAGAAGTCGTGGCTGCTGCCGCCGGGGCTCGCGTTCATCGCGCTCTCCGCGCGCGGCCAGGCCGCGGTGAAGGCGGCCAAGTGCGCGCGCTACTACTTCGACCTGCGCAAGGAGCTGAAGGCGCAGGTGACGGACCAGACCGCCTGGACCGCGCCGGTGTCGCTGGTCGTGGGCCTGCAGGAGTCACTGCGCATGATCCTGGAAGAGGGTCTGCACGAGGTGTTCGCGCGCCACGAGGCGCTCGCGCGCGCCACGCGCGCCGCGATGAGCGCGCTCGGCCTGAAGCTGGTCGCGCCCGACTCACCGTCGTTCGCGTGCACCGCCGTGTACGTGCCCGAGGGCGTGGACGGCGCCAAGTTCGGGAAGCACCTGCGCGACGCGTACAACGTCCCGTTCATGGGCGGGCAGGGGCACCTGGAGGGCAAGATCTTCCGCGTCGGTCACATGGGCGACGTCGACGGCTTCGACATGATCAGCGCGGTCGCCGCGGTCGAGATGACGCTCGCCGACATGGGGCACGCTGTCCGACTCGGCGACGGCACGCGCGTGGCGATGGAGCTGCTGCGCAAGGCCGGGCTGAAGCGGAGCTAGCCGTGGCGCGCGTGCTGATCTCCGACAAGCTCTCCGACGAGGGCCTGGCCATTCTCGCGGCCGCCAAGGGTCTCGAATGCGATCACAAGCCGGGTCTCTCGCCCGACGAGCTGAAGCGCATCCTGCCCGAGTACGACGGGCTGATCATCCGGAGCGGCAGCAAAGTGACTGCCGACGTGATCGAGGCGGGCAAGAAGCTGCGCGTGATCGGGCGCGCGGGCATCGGCGTCGACAACGTCGACCTCGGCGCCGCGACGGCGCGCGGAATCATCGTGATGAATACGCCCGAGGGCAACACGGTCACGACCGCCGAGCACGCGATCTCGCTGATGACTTCGCTCGCGCGCCAGATCCCGCAGGCGACCGCCAGCATGCGCGCCGGCAAGTGGGAGAAGACGCGCTTCAGCGGCAAGGAGCTGTTCGAGCAGGTGCTGGGGGTCATCGGGCTCGGGAACATCGGCTCGATCGTCGCGGACCGCGCGCGCGGCCTGCGCATGCGCGTGATCGCGTTCGACCCGATCGTGTCCGAGGAGCGCGCGCAGCGGCTCGGCGTCGATCTCGTGTCACTCGACGAGCTCTTCGCGCAGGCCGACGTGATCTCGGTGCACGTGCCGCTCACCGAGGGCACGCGCGGCATGATCGGCCGCGAGGCGTTCGCGAAGATGAAGAAGGGCGTGCTGCTCGTGAACGCGGCGCGCGGCGGCATCGTCGACGAGGCCGCGCTGCTCGAGGCGATCCAGGCGAAGAAAGTCGCGGGCGCCGCGCTCGACGTGTTCGCCGAGGAGCCGCCGCCGAAGGACCACCCGCTGCTCGCGCGCGAGGAAGTCATCTTCACGCCGCACATCGGCGCGGCCACCGAGAAGGCCCAGCTCAACGTCGCGATCGCGGTGGCGGAGCAGGTGCGCGACTACCTGCTGTCGGGCGTCGTGCGCAACGCGGTGAATCTGCCGTCGGTCTCGGCCGAGGACCTCGAGGTGCTGCGCCCGTTCGTGGTGCTGGGCGAGAAGCTCGGCCTGTTCGAGGGCCAGGTCGCGCGCGGCGGCGTCTCGGAGATCGACGTCGAGTACGCCGGCGAGATCGCCGAGCTGAACGTGCAGCCGATCACGATCGCGGTCCTGCGCGGGATCCTCGCGCCGTGGGTCGGCGACGAGGTGAACTTCGTGAACGCGCCGCTGGTCGCGCAGAAGCACGGCGTGCGCGTGATCGAGACCAAGTCCGCGGCGCCCGAGGACTACGTCTCGCTGCTCACCGTGCGCGTGCGCTCGCGCGGCGGCGAGTCACACCTGGTGGCGGGCACGATCTTCGGCCGCACGCAGCCGCGCATCGTGCGCGTCGACGACTTCCGCTTCGAGGCGATCCCCGAGGGGCCGACCTTCCTGATCCGCAACCAGGACCGGCCGGGCGTGGTCGGCCGCATGGGCACCTTGCTCGGCGCTTCGGGCATCAACATCAAGCGCATGCAGCTCGGCCTGCACCTCTCGAGCGGCCAGGCGCTGCAGCTGCTCTCGGTCGAGCCGATGCCGTCGGCGCAGGTGCTCGAGGCCGTGCGCAAGCTCGAGAACGTCGAGACCGCGATCCTGCTCGACCTCGGCGCGCGAGTCACCTGACTCATGGCGAACGTCGTCATCGTCGGGGTCCAGTGGGGAGACGAGGGCAAGGGCAAGGTCGTCGACCAGCTCGCCTGCCGCGCGGATCTGGTCGTCCGCTTCCAGGGCGGGCCGAACGCGGGTCACACGCTGGTGGTCGACGGAGAGACCACGATCCTGCACGTGATTCCGTCGGGGATCCTGCACCCCGGCGCGCTGAATCTGATCGGCCCCGGCGTGGTGGTCGACCCCGACCTGCTGCTCGGCGAGATCGCCGGGCTGAAGGCCAAGGGCCTGGCCGTGAGCCGCGAGCAGCTGCGGCTCTCCGACCGCGCGCACGTGATTCTGCCGGTGCACTCCGCGCTCGACAAAGCGCGCGAGGAGTCACGGCACCAGCTCACGATCGGCACGACCGGCCGCGGCATCGGACCGGCCTACGAGAGCCGCGTCGCGCGCACCGGCATCCGCATCTCCGACTTGCTCGAGCCCGACGCGCTGCGCGAGCGCATCGACCTGGCGCTCTACGAGCGCAACCACCTGCTCGAGCACCTGTATCACTGGCCGCGCGTCGACCCCGACGAGCTGTTCGAGAAGGCGGTCGTGTGGGGCGAGAAGCTCGCGCCGTACGTCGACGACGTGGGAGTCACGCTCGACCGCGCCGTGCGCAGCGGCAAGTCGGTGCTCTTCGAGGGCGCGCAGGCCACGCTGCTCGACGTCGACCACGGCACGTATCCGTTCGTGACTTCGTCGACGACGATCGCCGGCGGCGCGTGCGCGGGCGCGGGCCTGGGGCCGACCCGCATCGACTCGGTGATCGGCGTCAGCAAGGCGTACGCCACGCGCGTCGGCGGCGGTCCGTTCCCGACCCAGGACGACGGTCCGGCGGGTGAGCACATGGGCCGCGTCGGCCAGGAGTTCGGCGCCACCACCGGGCGCAAGCGCCTGTGCGGCTGGCTCGACCTGGTGGTCATGCGCTACGCGGTGCGCGTGAACGGAATCACCGGGCTCGCGCTGGGCAAGCTCGACATACTCACCGGCCTGCCCGAGATCAAGATCTGCGTCGCGTACCGCGTCGACGGCAAGGAGCTGCGCGAGATCCCCGCGAGCATCCGCACGCTCGAGCGCTGCGAGCCGATCTACAAGACGTTCCCGGGCTGGGACGACTCGCTGGCGGCGGCGCGCTCGCTGGCGGATCTGCCTCAAGCCGCGCGCGAGTACGTCCGATGGATCGAGGACGCGCTCGAGGTTCCCGTGGATCTGCTCGGCGTCGGCCCGGACCGCGACGCCACGATCGAGCGCGCAAACCCGTTCGATCGGCCGACCCGGCGTTGACCAGACACTCCGCTAGCACACTCACTCGAGCGATCTGCGCGCTGCTGCTCGCGTGCGCCGCCGCCGCGCCCGCGCGCGCCGCGGACCCGCCACCGTGCGTTGTCCAGTGTCACGAGATGGCCGAGAAGAACCAGCTCCGCCCGGGCGTGGCCGAGTCGGGCTGCGTCGTCAATCTGTGTCAGATGGAGGGCCGCCGGCTCTACGGCGAGGGCGACTACGAAGGCGCCATGAAGTCCCTCGGCGTGGTCTCCGAGCGACTCTCGCGCAGCCCCTCGTTCCTGCTCGACCGCGGCCTGGTCTACTACGCGCTCGGCCAGTTCGAGCTCGCGCTCGCGGACTTCGACGGAGTCCTCGATCTCTCGGCCGACAACTTCCAGGCCAGCGCGCAGCGCGCGCACACCCTGATCCGCCTCGACAAGCTCGGCGAGGCGCGCGCGCAGTTCGAGAAGCTGTTGGCGACGCCCGGCGCCGATCGCGAGTTCCGCGGGCTGCGCACCCGGTCGTATCTGCAGGGGAACATCGGCGTCATCGACCTGCTCTCCGGCGAGACCGACAAGGGCAAGAAGGAGCTGCAGCAGGCGCTCGACGAGGACGGCCGCAACAGCCTGGCGTCGACTTACATCTACCGCGTGCTGCCGGCGATGGACAACAAGACCATCGACGGCAAGGGCGTGCTCCTGCTGCTCACCGCCTCGGAGGACGTCGGCATCAACCGGCGCGACGCCGCCTTGAAGTCGATCGACATCCTGATCGACAAGTATCCGAAGTTCCCCGAGACGTACTTCCTGGCGGCCGAGCTGTTCCGCGACTCGGGTCACTACGAGGAGTGCGAGAAGCGGCTGCTGATCGGCGAGCGCGCGCTGCCCGAGGACGTCGACCTCAAGGCCGAGCGCC
Source organism: Myxococcota bacterium (assembly GCA_044450765.1). Lineage (GTDB taxonomy): Bacteria > Myxococcota_A > UBA9160 > SZUA-336 > SZUA-336 > VGRW01. The sequence goes on from JBIOJK010000100.1 coordinate 6,624, forward strand.
TGCGCTGCACGCTGCTGAAGGTCGGCCCGATGAGCGACGCCGCGAAGGAGCCGATGGCCGAGCTCAAGAAGCTGAACGCCGCCCACCCCGACAACCCGCTCACCAAGCAGATCCTGCGCGCGCTCGACGTCTACGTCGAGTGACTCGTCAGATCTCGTAGCCGACGGCGGCGCCCGCCGCGGCGCCGCCCGCGCGCCGCGGGCAGATCGCGCAGAGGTCGCCCCCGATCAGCTCGTAGGCGTGCCGGACCGCGAGCATGGTGCTCGTGAGTCGCACCGGCTGCTCGAGGAAGAGCTTCTCGCCGAGCTGCGCGCTGATGCCGGTGCGCTCGAGCTTCTCGGCGAACTCCGTGCGTACCCCGCACAAGAGCGCGTGCACGCCGCGCGCCTTCACGCGCTTCAGGAAGTCCTCGAGCAGAGTGAGTCCTACCGCGTCCGGGTTGCGCGCCCGCTTCAGGCGCAGCACCAGCACGCGCGTCTCCGGCCCGATCCGCTCCTCGATCGCCGCGAAATGCGCCTGCAGCGCGGCGGTGGCGCCGAAGAACATCTCGCCCTCGAGCCCGAACACGAGGATCCGCGGGCAGGGCGGGTCCTCGGGCAGCCGCTCGCGCAGCCCGCCGCCGATCAAGGTGAACTCACTGACCAGCATCTGGCCCGCGCGCGGCACCGTGAGCAGGAACGACATGAGCACGCCGATCAGCACGCAGAACTCGATCGAGATCCCCACCGCCGAGAGCGCGGTCGCCGAGACGATCGCGGCGTCGAAGCGGGTCGTGCGCAGGTGATAGAAGAGCGAGCGCCAGTCGACCATGTTCCAGGCGGTCACCATCAGAATTCCCGCGAGCGCCGCGCGCGGCACGAAGCGCGCGTAGGGCGCGAACGCGATCATGGTGAGCCCGACGCCCAGCGCCGAGATCACCCCCGACCACTGCGTGACCGCGCCCGCCTGCTGGTTGATCGCCGAGCGAGTGAGTGAGCCCGAGCCCGGCATGCACTGGAAGAAGCTGCCCGTCAGGTTCGCGAGCGCCTCCGAGAGACACTGCTGGTTCATGTCGAGCTTCTGGTGAGTCGACGCCGCCAGCGCCTTCGACATGGAGATCGCCTCCAGGAGCCCGAGCACCGCGATCGCGAGCGCGCCCGACGCCAGCTCGCGCGCTTGTCCGAGCTCGAGCGCGGGCGCGCCGAACGACGGCAGGCGAGCGGGAATCTCGCCCACCACCGCCACGCCGCGCGCGTCGAGGCCGAGCCAGGCCGTGACCACGGCCATGGCAATCACCACCACCAAGAGCTCCGGCGCGAGCCGCAGCCCGAAGCGCCGCTTCAGCGCGCGCAGCGCGATCACCGCCGCGATCGAGCCGAGCCCGACCGCGGCCGTCTCGATCTGGATGCCGCCGCTCTCGGTGACCGAGCGGAAGAAGCGCACCAGAAAGTGCGCGTGCGCGTCGCCGATCGACTTCAGCCCCACCAGGTTCTTCAGCTGGTCGAGCGCGAGCAGCGCGCTCGCGCCGGCCGTGAAGCCCACGATCACCGAGTGCGAGATGTAGCGCTCCAGGTCGCCGAGCCGCAGCAGAGTGATTCCGAGCTGGATCGCGCCCACCAGGAACGCCAGCGCGATCGCCGCCTGCACGCGCGCGTCGGGCTCCGCGATCCCCGCGAGCACGCTCAGCACCGCGATCGAGATCGCGTTCGTCGGCCCGTTCACGAGCTGGCGCGACGCGTTGAAGAGCGCGCCCACGGCAGTCATCACGATCGCGGTGTACAGGCCGTAGACCGGCGGCAGGCCCGCGACCATGGCGTAGGCCATCGCCTGCGGCACGGCGACCGCCGCCACCGTGACCCCCGCGATCAGGTCCGAGCGCGCGTCTTCCAGGCCGTAGCCGCGCAGTGACTCGAGCGCCGGGACCAGGCGCAGGGGCAGGGGCGGGCGGTCGCGTGTCGCGCTCGGGGTCAAGCGGGGGACCATACCAGAACGAGCCCCCAGCCCAAGGCGCGTCAGGCCAAGACGTCCTCGAGGGCCCGTTCGAGCTCGAGCAGCGCGCGCCGCGCGCGAGTCTTCACCGTGCCGAGCGGCGCGTGGAGCTTGGCCGCGATCTCGGGCTGACTGAGCTCGCGGTAGTACGCCAGTCCGAGCACACGGCGCCCGGCGCAGGGCAGCTCTTCCAGCGCGGCGCGCACGCGCGCCTCGATGCGCCGGGTCGAGATCTGGTCGCAGGGTGTCGGCGGCGCGGGCGCTTGCGGCGCCTCTTCCTGCCAGGTCTTCAGCAGCCGGGCCGCGCGACAGCGCGAGCGCAGGCGGTCGATCGCGCGCGACCTGGCCATCGAGGTGAGGAACGCGCACAGCGAGCCGCGGTCGGGGTCGTAGGCCGTGGGCGAGCAGAGAGTCAGGAACACCTCCTGGGCGACGTCCTCCGCCTCTTCGTGCGAGTGCAGGATCGCGAGCGCCACGCCGTAGACGTGCTTCGCATAGCGCTCGTAGAGCGCGCCGATCTCGGCCGGCGCGGGCGGCGTGAAGAGCTGTTCCACCGGACCCCCTTTTCGATCCAGGCCGGAATTCCGGACTGGACGATCTGAAATCAGGTGGACCGTACAGACTGATTGGTCCGGAATCAACCCCCCGGCTTGAAATTTCGGACTGACCAGTCTAGTCTGGCGGCCGATGGCTCGAACCAGAGGATTCTCCGCGGACGATGCGCTCGAGAAGGCCTTGGACGTCTTCTGGCAGCGCGGCTACCAGGGCGTGGGCCTGACGGAGCTGCTCGTCGAGATGGGGATCGCGCGCCAGAGCCTGTACGACACCTTCGGCAACAAGCGGCAGCTGTTCATCAAGACCATCGAGCACTACCGAGACACCCGGCTCGCAGCCGGACTCGCGCTGCTCGAGCGACCCGGCTCGCCGGTGCAGAACGTGAAGGACCTGGTGCGCTTCTTCGAGCAGCTCGCGCTCGACAAGCGCGCGCGCGGCTGCTTCGTGGCGAACTCACTGGTCGAGCTCGGCGGGCAGGATCCCGAGATTCGCACGCTGCTCGCCGAGATCCTGGGGCTGCTCGAGAAGAGCATTCAGAAGTCGCTGAGCCGCGCCGTGCGCGCCGGTGAGCTGCCCGCGAGTCGCTCGCCGCGCGAGATCGCCCGGGCGCTGACGAACGCGCTGATCGGCATGGCAGTCACGGGCAAGCTCGGCCACAGCAAGGCGGCGGTGCAGGACATCTACACCGGCACGCTCGCCATGCTCGGCTAACAGAAGCCCGGGGCAACCGCCGTCGGTGTCTCCGGTCGCTTTTCGAGCGGCGCGGAAGGACGACCTCGGGCGACTGCCCCGGGCAGGGGGGCGCAGTCAGTGGGGGGTCAGCGAATGATCAGCGCGACCTCGGGGTTCACCTCGCGCACCGTGTCGGGCGAGATCACGACGAAGTCGGGCTTCGACTCGGTCAAGTCCGCGAAGGCGATCTCGGCGGAGTCCTGCGCGGTGCAGAACACCTGCTCCACGTCGCGCACGCGCACGGTGACCAGCAGGTTGCCGTTGGCCTTCGAGAAGAAGCGGACCAGGAAGTCGAAGCCGCGGGCCTGCGGGTTCTGAACCGCCTCCAGAGTGCAGAAGCCGGCCTGGCCACTCACGTTCGCCGTCGGCAGTCCGGTCCGCTTGTGGCGGCCCTCGACGGGCGACAGGATGGGCACATTGGTGGTGGGGTTGCGGTCGATGGTGCCGAAGACCAGCGCGTCGCGCCCGCCCGACCCGCCGTCGAACAAGTCACTCCCGTCGCCGCCTTGCCAGATCGCGATGTCGTTGCCGGATCCGCCGAGCTGAACGTCGCTGTTCGGCTGCGAGCCGCGCTCGATGCCGCCGATCAGCACGTCGTTGCCGGGGCCGCCGATCAGCACGTCACTGCCCAGCATGCCGATCAGCACGTCGTCGCCGAAGCCACCGATCAGCACGTCGGTGTTGTTGAGACTCTGATTGGCGGCGGTGCCCGCCGGCTGGATCTCGGGGTCGTTCACGTTGTCGTCGTCGCGGCCGATCAACACGTCGGCGTGTGGGGTGCCCACGATCTCGGCTCCGCGGGCGCTCGAAGCGCACAGGGCCAGCCCGACGGCCAGTGCAGTTGCGATGCGAATGTTGGCGCGCATTGTCTTCTCCTGTCTGGGTTGGGGGGCGTCGGGCTCGAGTCTCGTTCCCGGCGCGCGTTGCTTACATTCGAGCAACCTACGCGCGAGCCCCCGCACCGGATTCGCAGCGGTGTGAAGCGACTCACAGCTCGTGGCGAGCTGTGAAACGCTTCACAGCTCGGCGAGTGAGTCGCGACGTATCCCCCGCTCGCGGCGGGGCCGCGCTTGCGCCCGCGCGATCCGTGATCAGTGTTGCCGCCGCCATGAAGCCCGCCCACGCCGCGAACTCGGCGCCCGCGCGAGACCGCCCGCTGCTCGACGCCTATTCCCACGCCGTGATCGACGTGGTCGAGGCCGTCGGGCCCGCGGTGATCGGTGTGCGCGCCGGCCGTTCCGAGCCGGGCGCGGGTCCCGCGGCCGCGGGGCAGGGCTCGGGCTTCCTGATCACGCCCGACGGCTACGCGCTCACGAACGACCACGTGGTCGCCGCGGGTCCGGAGGTCGAGGCCGTGCTGCCGGACGGACGCGCGCTCAGAGCGCGGCTCGTGGGGCGCGACCCGGCGACCGACCTCGCGCTGATCCACGTCGACGGCAGCGCGCTGCCGTTCGCGCGGCTCGAGGCCGAGCACACCCCGCGCGCCGGCCAGCTCGTCGTCGCGATCGGCAACCCCCTCGGCTTCGAATCGACGGTGACTGCCGGCATCGTCAGCGCGACGGGCCGGTCACTCCGCGGCACTCACGGGCGGCTCATCGACAGCGTGATTCAACACACCGCGCCGCTGAACCCCGGCAACTCCGGCGGCCCGCTCGTCGACTCCGCGGGCGCCGTGATCGGCGTCAACACCGCGATCATTGCCTACGCGCAGGGCATCGGCTTCGCGATCCCGGCCACCACTGCGGACTGGGTCACTTCGCAGCTCCTGAAGCACGGCCGCGTCCCGCGCGCCCGCCTGGGACTGGCCGGTCGCACCCGGCCCATCGACCCGCGCCTGGCCCGCCTGCTCGGCCTGTCTCAGCCCTCCGTCGTGGAGATCCTGTCACTCGCGGGAAGCGGTCCCGCCGCGCGCGCGGGCTTGCGCACCGGTGACTGGCTGATCGCGATCGACGGCAAGCCCACCCCCTCGGTCGACGGGTTGATTCGATTGCTCACCGAGAGTCAGATCGGCAGGGCGACCCGCGTCGACCTGGTGCGCGGCCGCGAGCGCTTGTCCGTCTCCGCCGTTCCCGAGGCCGACCACGACGACCCGCCCACGGCGCGATGAGTTACCATGACTCGCATGAGTCCGCCCGCGACCCCTGGCCGCGACCCTACGCCGATCGAGTTCTGGTTCGACTTCGCGTCGGGCTACGCCTACTTCGCGGCGCTCGAGATCGAGGAGCTCGCCGCGCGCCATGGTCGCAGCGTGCTGTGGCGGCCGTTCACGCTGGGCGCCGCCTTCAAGGTCACCGGCGCGCAAGGCCTGAGCCGCACGCCGTTGAAGAGAGAGTACGCACGGCGCGATTGGGAGCGGCTGGCGCGCCTGAAGGGCGTTCCGTTCAATCTGCCCGCCGAGCATCCCAGGGTCGGTCTGCCCGCGCTCCGGGCCTTCTACGCCGTCGAGCGCAGTGACCCGCAGGCCGCCGCCCGGCTGGCCAAGCAAATCGTCACCGGCTACTTCCGAGACGGCCTCGACACCGACGATCCAAACGCGGTCGCCGGACTCGCTTCAGCGCTCGGGCTGGACCCCGATTTGATCCTGACCGGCGTCGCCGATCCCGAGATCAAAGCCGCAGCGCGCACACATGGCGAAGAAGCGATCGCGCGAGGCGTGTTCGGCTCGCCTTGGATCTTCGTCGACGGTGAGCCGTTCTGGGGAAGCGACCGTCTCGCGATGGTCGAGCACTGGCTCGCCCAGGGGCCCTGGTGAGCTGACTCACGAAAAGGGCGTGCCGTCCTTGCGCACGAACCGGCCGTCGGCGTTCGAGCTCATCATGTCGACGTCGGAACAGGTGGTGAGGTCGCGCGGATCGCGCGACCCCACTTCGAGATACACGGCCAGGGCGGCGGATCTGTTGATCAGGTGATGGCCATTGCCCGTGCCCTTCGGAAACGCCGCACAGTCGCCCGCGCGCAACACCGTCTCGCCGCCGTCCTCGACGAGAGTCACTTCGCCTTCGAGCAGAACCACGAACTCGTCTTCGTGGCTGTGCCAATGGCGCTGACTGGACCAGCCGCCGGGCGGCAAGGTCATCAGATTGACGCCGAAATCGCGAAGCCCGCCCGCGTTGCCCAAGCGCCGCCGCGTGCGTTCGGCACACGGCGCAGCGAACGGCGGCGGATAAGAGGAACCCTTCGCTGCGGGTAGGGCGGCGACGTCGATCTTGGGCATGCACTGCTCCCTCGTTTCGCGGAAAACCCAGGCGAAGAG
>JBIOJK010000101.1:0-13111 GCA_044450765.1 Myxococcota bacterium
CTCCTCGACCTGGAAGGTGACGACGCGCCAGAGGGTGAAGACGAGATCTCCGATGAAGCTGCGCTCGGCGTGGTCGTTGGGGGCGACCACCCAGGACCAGTGAATCAGGAACGCGCGGCCCTTGATCGCGTCCGGAGTCACAAAAGTGTGTCGCCAGAAGCGGCTGTCTCGCGAGTTGTCGCGGTTGTCGCCCATCATGAAGTACTCGCCCGCGGGCACGGTCCACGGCCCGCGGATCTCCGCGGCCTGGCCGACGCCGGGAATGAACTGCAGCACCGTGTACTCGAGGCCCTCGGGGTTCTTCTCGAGAAAGCGCTGGGCGGCGGGCGGCTCGCTGTGGTCACCCGACGGATACTTGTACTCGCCCTGCTCCGTCCGCTCGACCAGCTGGTCGTTCAAGTAGAGGCGCCGCTCGCGGATCTCGATCTTGTCGCCGGGCAGCCCGATCACGCGCTTGATGAAGTCCTGGCTCGGATCGTCGGGGAAGCGGAAGACCATCACGTCGCCGCGCTTGGGCTCGCCGACCGGGATCAAGAGCGTCCCGGTGAACGGCAGGCGCACGCCGTAGGCGAACTTGTTCACGAGCACGTAGTCGCCGACCAGCAAGGTCGGAATCATCGAACCGGAGGGGATCTTGAACGGCTCGACGATGAAGGAGCGGATCGCCAGCGCGATCAGCGCCGCCCAGAACACCGCGCGCAACGTCTCGAAGCGCTGGACCGGCTCCGCCTCGCCGGTCGTCTCCGCCTCGTTCGCCTTGGCCATCGCTCGTCTCCTAGTCGTCGCTCGAGAGAACGGCGAGGAAGGCGGCCTGCGGGATCTCGACGCGCCCGATCTGCTTCATGCGCTTCTTGCCTTCCTTCTGCTTCTCGAGGAGTTTCTTCTTGCGCGTGATGTCGCCGCCGTAGCATTTCGCGGTGACGTTCTTGCGCAGCGCCTTGACGTTGACCCGCGCGACGACGCGGCTGCCGATCGCGGCCTGCAGCGCCACCTCGTACATCTGCCGCGGAATGTGCTCCTTCATGCGCGCGATCAGCGCGAGCCCGCGGTGGTGCGCGTTCTCCGCGTGGACGATCACCGAGAGCGCGTCGACTGGATCGCCGTTCACGAGCACGTCGAGCTTGGCGAGCTTCTCGGCCTTGAAGCCGATCAGATCGTAGTTCATCGACGCGTAGCCGCGACTCACTGATTACAGCCGGTCGTAGAAGTCGACCGCGACCTCCGCGAGCGGCAGGTCGTAGCGCACCACCGCGCGCCGATCGCTGTGGACCGCCAGGTCGCGCTGCACGCCGCGGCGATCCTGACAGAGCTGGAGCACCGCGCCGAGATACGGCGTGGGCATGTGGATCTGCGCCAGGATGCGCGGCTCGAGGATCTCCTCGATCTCGTTCAGATCAGGCAAGTCACTCGGCCGGTGCAGCTCGATCATGCTCCCGTCCGTCTTCCGGACGCGGTAGACGACGGTGGGAGCGGTGATGATCAGGTCCAGCCCGAACTCGCGCTCGAGTCGCTCCTGCGCGATCTCCATGTGCAGCAGCCCGAGATAGCCGCAGCGGAAGCCGAAGCCGAGCGCGCCGCTGGTCTCCGGCTCGGCGGTGAACGACGAATCGTTCAGCTGGAGCTTCTCGATCGCGCCGCGCAGCGCGTCGTAGCTGCCGGGATCGGCAGGATAGAGCCCGCTCCAGACCATGGGCTGCATCGGCTTGAAGCCCGGCAGCGGCGCCTCCGAGGGGCGCGCGGCGTCGGTGAGCGTGTCGCCGATGCGGACCGCCTTCGGATCGCGGATCGCGGCCGCGACCACGCCGACCTCGCCGGTCGTGATCGAGTCGACCTGCTTCACGCTCAGCTGGGGAACACCGAGCAGTGTCACATCCCACTCGCTCTTGTCCGAGAGCAGCTGGATGCGCGCGCGCTTGGCGAGCACGCCGTCGACCACCCGCACGAGCATGGTCGCGCCCAGGAACGGGTCGTACCAGCTGTCGAAGATCAGCCCGCGGAACGGCGCGGCGGGATCGCCCTTGGGCGGCGGCACGCGCGCGATGATCGCCTCGAGGATCGCCTCGACGTTCTGGCCGGTCTTCGCGGAGACGAGCAGCGCCCCGTCCGCGGAGATTCCGACGATGTCTTCGACCTCGCGCAGCGCGCGCTCGGGGTCCGCGCTGGGCAGGTCGATCTTGTTCACGACCGGGATGATCTCGAGCCCGCCGGCCACCGCGAGCTCCGCGTTCGCGACCGTCTGCGCCTCGACGCCCTGCGCGGCGTCGACCACCAGCAGAGCGCCCTCGCACGCGGCCAACGAGCGAGACACTTCGTAGTGGAAGTCGACATGACCCGGCGTGTCGATCAGGTTCAGCAGGTAGTCATGGCCGTCCTTCGCGCGGTAGATCATGCGCACCGTCTGCGCCTTGATCGTGATGCCGCGCTCGCGCTCGAGGTCCATGTTGTCGAGAATCTGATCGGTGCGATCGCGCACACTCACGGTCCCGGTGAGCTCGATCAGGCGATCGGCGAGCGTGGACTTGCCGTGGTCGATGTGCGCGATGATCGCGAAGCAGCGCACGCGTTCGCGCGGAAAGCCGCTCATGGGCCGCGGTTCAGCTGCGCCGCGAAGTACGGAAGCGTGCGCCGCAGGCCGTCCTCCGGGCTGACCTTCGGCTCCCAACCGAGCACGCGGCGCGCGAGCGAGATGTCGGGCCGCCGCACCTTCGGATCGTCGGGCGGAAGATCGCGGTGCGCGATCCGGCTCTTCGCGCCAGTGACTCGCAGGATCAGCGCCGCGACCTCGACCACGGTGAGCTCGTGCTGATTGCCGAGATTCACCGGTCCGACGTAGTCGGAGCCGAGCAGGCGCACGATGCCCTCGACCAGATCGGAGACGAAGCAGATGCTGCGCGTCTGTGCGCCGTCGCCGTACACCGTCAGGTCTTCGCCGCGCAGCGCCTGCGTGAAGAAGGCGGGAATCATGCGGCCATCGTCGGGGCGCATGCCGGGCCCGTAGGTGTTGAAGATGCGGACGATTCGCGCGTCGACCGCGTGGTAGCGGTAGTAGGCCATGGTCATGGCCTCGGCGAAGCGCTTGGCCTCGTCGTAGACGCCCCGGATCCCGACCGGGTTCACCTTCCCGAGATAGGTCTCGGGCTGGGGATTCACTTCCGGATCGCCGTAGCACTCGGAAGTCGAGGCCAACAGAAAACGCGCGCGCTTCGCCTTCGCGACGCCCAGCGCGTTGTGAGTCCCCAGCGCGCCGACCTTCAGAATCTGGATCGGCAGCCGCTCGAAGTCGGCCGGGCTCGCCGGCGAGGCGAAGTGGAGCACCGCGTCGAGCGGCTCGGGGACGTGGATGAAGTTGGTCACGTCGTGTTTCACGAAGCGGAAGCCGTCGCGGCCGAACAAGTCCTCGATGTTCTCGAGTCGGCCGGTGAGCAAATTGTCCATGCAGACGACGTTCCAGCCCTCGTCGAGGAAGCGGCGACAGAGATGCGAGCCGATGAAGCCGGACCCGCCGGTGATGAGTGCGTTAGGCATCGCGTCCAGCGCGCTCCGCGTCGAGATACTCGCGGAGCGCTTCGCGCCAGTAGGACAGGTGGATTCCGAGCGATCGCGCGCGCGCGAGTGACAGGACCCCGTAGGCCGGGCGCGTCGCGGGGCGCGGCATCTCGGAGGTTGGGATCGGCTGCACGCCGACCTTCGCGCACAGCCCGCGCTGCGCGCCTTCGTCGACGACCGCGCGGGCGAGGTCGAACCACGACGCGATGCCCTCGTTGGCGACGTGCAGCGTCCCGCGCGCGCCGGCGGCGACCGCGGCCGTGATTCCCCGAGCGAGTGACGCGGCCCAGGTCGGCCGGCCGATCTGATCCTCGACGACGCGCAGCGGAGCCCCCTGCGCCGCCGCGCGCAGGATCGTGCGCACAAAGTTGCCCCCGGCGCCGAAGACCCACTGCGCGCGCACGATCAGGTGGTCCCCCGCTGCGGCGCGCACGCCCTCCTCGCCGCGCAGCTTGCCGCGACCGTAAGAGGAGAGCGGCCGCGTCGGAGCATCCTCGGGGATCGGCTGCGACGAGCGGCCGTCGAAGACGAAGTCCGTCGAGACGTGAACCAGCAGCGGCCCGCCGCGGCACGCCTGCGCCAGCAGCGCCGGCGCGAGCGCGTTCGCGCGGTCGGCCTCGGCGGTCTCGCTCTCGCAGCGGTCGACGGCGGTGAAGGCCGCACAGTTCAACACGACGTCGGGCTGGTGCTCGTCGAGCGCGCGCTTCACGGCGTCGGCGTCGCAGACGTCGAGCTCCGCGCGCGTGACGCCGACCGCAGTCACTCCCTCCCCGCGCGAGAGCCCGAGCACGGCACGGCCGAGCTGTCCTCCGGCGCCGGTCACGAGCCAGCGAGACCCTGCGACGATCGCACTCACTCCAGCGTGGTCCAGGTCTTGAACCCGAGCGCCTTCAGCTTCTGCTCCAGCTCCGGCGCGCTCTGACCCGCGCTCGGGCGCACGCGCACGCGGAAGCGGCCGCTCTTGTCGGGCATGGCAGTCATGTAGGGATCGAAGCCCTGCGACTTCAGCTTCGCGAGCATGGCGTCGGCCTGCTGCCGCTCCGCGAGCGACAGCACCTGAATCACCGCGCCCCGGCCTTCCGGCGCGTTCTTCTTCTCGAGCGCGCGCACGAGCTCGTCGGCGGACTTCGCGGGCGCGGGCTTGGGCGGCGCGCTGGCCACCGGCGGCGTGCTAGCGACCGCGGGTGCAGGCGGACGAGCCACGGGCGGCGGGCTCGCGGGGTGCGCGGAGCCGACCGCGGCGGGCGCGCTGGCGGGCGGCGCCGCAGCGGTGACCACGGGCTCGGCCTTCGGCTTGGCGCCGGTCTGCAGCTCGCCGAAGGCCTCGAGCGGCGGCGGCGATTTCGGCGCGTCGGGCGCGCTCGGCTCGAGGTCGACGGTCTCGACCGGCCCGCGGACGCGCTCGAGCAGCAGGCGCGGGGTCTCGGAGAGCGAGCCGATCACGATCCCGACGCACGCGCCGATCGCCACGAGCAGCGTGCCGTAGAGGTAGCGCGCGGCGCCGGGCGCCCGGGCGCGCGGCTTCGAGCGGCGTGACTCGGTCTCTCTCTCGGTCATTTCACATCCGTTCCGGCGCGTCGACGCCGATCAGGGCCAAGCCGTTGGCGAGGGCCGTGCGCACCGCGCCCACGAGCGCCAGCCTCGCGAGCGAGAGCGCGCGATCGTCCGACACTACACGGTGTCGCTTCCCGTCCGAGATGTACGCGTTGAAGGCGTTCGCGAGCTCGAGCAGATAGCGCGCGATCTCCTGCGGCTCGCGCGCCTGGGCGGCGTGCAGCACAGTGTCGGGGAAGCGCTCCACCAGCTTGGCGAGCTCGATCTCTTCGGGGGCGTCAATCCGCTCGAGCGGAAGCGCGCGCGGATCGCCCGCGAGCTCGATGCCCGCCTCGGCCGCCTTGCGCGCGATGCTGCACAGCCGCGCGTGCGCGTACTGGATCTTGAACACGGGATTGCGCTCGGAGCGCTCGACGGCGAGCGCGACGTCGAAGTCGAGGTGCGTGTCGGCGCGCCGCTCGATCATGAAGTAGCGGAACACGTCGCGCCCGACGTCGGCCAGGATCTCGTCGACGGTCACGAAGGACGCCTTGCGCGTCGACATCTTCACGAGCTCGCCGCCGCGGCGCAGGTTCACCCACTGGTACATGACCAGCTCGATGTCGTCCGCGTTCGCGCCGAGCGCGGCGACCGCCGCGCGCACGTACGGAAACTGCGCGATGTGATCCGGGCCGAGCACGTCGATGATGCGCGAGAGACCGCGCTGAAGTGACTCGCGGTGATACGCGATGTCGGGCAGCAGATAGGTGGCCTCTCCCGTCGACTTCACGAGCACGCGGTCGCGCTCGAGCCCGAAGCTCGTCGAGCGCAGCCAGACCGCGCCGTCCTGCTCGAAGACCAGGCCGCGCTCGCGCAGGTCCGCGAGCGTCCGGTCGACGAGCTTCCGCTCGAAGAGCGTGTGCTCGTTGAAGTACGAGTCGAAGCGCACTTGCAGCGACGCCAGGGTGCGCTCGATGTCCGCGAAGATCGCCTGCGTCGCGCGCTCCCTGAAGCGAGCCTCGTCGGCGTCGCGCCAGGCGCCGCCGACCTCCGCGGCGAGCGCGCGCGCGATCTCGACCAGATACTCGCCTTGGTAGCCCTCTTCGGGGAGCTCCGCGGCGTCGCCAAGTGCCTGCAGGTAGCGCGCGCGCAGCGACTCGGCGAGCACGCGCATCTGCCGCCCGGCGTCGTTGAAGTAGTACTCGCGCACGACCTTGTGACCCGTCGCATCGAGCAGGCTCGCGATGCAGTCGCCCAGCACCGCGTTCCGACCGTGGCCAATCGTGAGTGGCCCGGTCGGATTCGCCGAGACGAACTCGACCATCACCTGCGCGCCGGCGCCAGCCGAGCTGCGGCCGAACCCCGCGCCTTCGCGCAGGACGCGCAGAATTGCGTCGCGCCAGCGGGAGCGAGCCAGGAAGACGTTCAGGAATCCGGGGCCGGCGATCTCGGTCCGCTCGAGCGCGCCGCCTCCGTCGCCGAGCGCGGTCATCAGCAGCTGCGCGACTTCGCGCGGCGGGCGGCCGAGCGCCTTCGCCATCAGCAGCGCCGCGTTGCTCGCGAAGTCTCCGTGCTCGGGGGTCTTGGGCGGAACCACGGCCAGGCTCGCGACCAGGTCGAGCGCGTGCGGCGCGTGCTCGCGGAGCACACGCGCAGCGGCGTCGCGCAGCAGCTTGTCGACCTCGTCACGCATCTTCGACTTCCGGTAGCCCGCTGGCGCCCGCGGGTCAATCGCCCTGGGGCGCATCCCCGCGCAGCCGTACGACGATCTCGCCCGGCCGCAGCATGCCGAGCGACTCGCGCGCCACGCTCTCGATCTCGAACGGATCGCTGCGCAGGCGGTCCGCCCGATCGACCAACTCGCTCCGCTCCGCGGAGAGCTTTGCGACGCGCGCCTCTGCGCGCACGAGCTCGGCGTTTACGCCGAACACGGCGCGCAGGCCGTTGTCGGCGTCGTAGAGGAGCGCAAAGGCGGCCCCAACCAACGCCGCCAGCGGCCCGATCCAGAGCAGCTCGCGCCGGCGAGATAGACCCGTGGATTCGGATTCACTCACCTGGACTCCCCCCCGACTTCGCCGCGGCCAGGGCGCGGCGGATCACACGAGAGTAGCGCGGGTCTTCCCAATTCTGAGGGCCGATGAAGTGCTCGACCAACTTTCCGGCCGGGTTGATCAGAAAGGTCTCGGGCACCCCGAACGCCTGATAGGCGTTGTACACGCGCTTGCGAGGGTCGAGCGCGATCGGGAACTCGACGGAGAACGTCTTCCGGAACTCCTCGATCGCGGGGGCGGCGTTGGGGTCGTCGATCGAGATCGCGAGAACTTCGAAGCCGTCGCCCCGCAGGCCCTGATAGAGGCGCGCCAGCGCCGGCGCCTCCGAGCGGCAAGGCGTACACCAGGTCGCCCAGAAGTTCACGAACACGACTTTGCCGCGGAGCGACTCCAGAGAGACTTCGGGGCCGCCCCCCTGCCGGGGCAGCGAAAAGTCGGGCGCCGCAGCGCCCATCCGGAGGGCCGGAGCGGGGGGCGGGCGCAGAGTCACGTAGGCGCCGACCCCGACCGCGAAGAGCCCGGCGACGATCAGGAGGGAAAGTGTTCCGCTCCCGGGTCGGTTCAAGTGGACGTGTTCGCCTCCGCGCCGCCCGCCTTCCGGGCGTCGACCAGCTGGATGATCGAGATCTCGGCGTTGTCGCCGTGCCGCGGGCCCACCTTGTACTGCCGCGTGTAGCCGCCTGGCCGCTTGTCGTAGCGCTTGGCGAGATCGCCGAAGACCTTCGCGGCGACTTCCTTGCTGCGAATCGTAGCGAGCGCGCGGCGGCGCGCGGCCAACGTGCCCTGCTTCCCGAGCGTGATCATCCGCTCGGCGACGCGGCGCACTTCCTTCGCCTTCGCGGTGGTGGTCCTCACCTCCTCGTGCTCGAAGAGTGAGGTCACCAGGTTGCGCAGCATGGCGGTGCGGTGCGCGGTATTGCGCGAGAGCTTTCGGTGGTCTTTGCGGTGGTGCATCGCTCTGTCCTTATGCGTCGGCGTCCTCGCGCAGGCGGTCGAGCTCCTTGCGCGACGGGAAGTTCTCGAGCTTCACGCCGAACTCGAGGCCGAGCCCGGCGAGAATCTCCTTGATCTCGTTCAGTGACTTGCGGCCGAAGTTCTTCGTCTTCAGCATCTCGGCCTCGCTGCGCTGCACGAGCTCGCCGATGTACTTGATGTCGGCGTTCTGCAGGCAGTTGGCGGAGCGCACCGAGAGCTCGAGCTCGTCGACGGGCCGGAACAGGATCTCGTTCGCAGTCACGGCGTGCACCGTCTGCGACATCGGCCGCTCCACGTCTTCTTCGAAGTTGATGAAGATCGAGAGCTGATCCTTCAGGATCTTCGCCGCGAACGCGAGCGCATCCGCGGGCGCGACGGAGCCGTCGGTCCAGATCTCGAGCGACAGCCGGTCGTAGTCGGTCTCGCGGCCGACGCGCGCGTTGGTGACCGTGTAGTTCACCTTGCGCACGGGCGAGAAGATCGAGTCGATCGGAATCGTGCCGATCGGCTGATCCTCCTTCGCATTCTTCTCCGCGAGCACGAAGCCCTTGCCGACCTCGACGGTCGCGGTCAGCGAGAGCTCTGCG
The DNA here is from genome assembly GCA_044450765.1 of Myxococcota bacterium. Taxonomy (GTDB): domain Bacteria; phylum Myxococcota_A; class UBA9160; order SZUA-336; family SZUA-336; genus VGRW01. Next base: position 8,693 of record JBIOJK010000101.1, read on the forward strand.
TCTCCGGACAAGGTCGCGATGTGGTGGTGACCTTCCAGGATCTCGACAGTCTGATCCGGCGAGGCGAAGTCGCCGGAAGTGACTGCGCCGGGACCCTGCTTCTTGATCACGATCTGCTTCGGCTCGGCCGAGTTCGCGCGCAGCCGAACCTCTTTCAGGTTCAGCACGACGTCGGTCACGTCCTCGAGGACGCCCGGGATCGAGCTGAACTCGTGCTGCACGCCCTCGATGCGCACCGAAGTGATCGCCGCGCCCTGCAGCGACGAGAGCAGCACGCGCCGCAGCGAGTTGCCGAGCGTCAGCCCGAAGCCTCGCTCGAGCGGCGCGCACTCGAATCGACCGTACGTCGCGGACAGATCGTCCTCGATGTCGATCCGCCGTGGGCGGATGAGTGTCTGCCAGTTCCTGACCATGAGATCGACGTTCATGGGACCTCCAAACCTTGTGCGCGCGGCCTACCTTGTGTCCGCGCGGGTTCTCGCGCGCACGGCTCCGCGCACTCAGTGCGCTAGCGTGAGTAAAGCTCGATGATCAGCTGTTCCTGGATCGGGAGCGTCAGCTCGTCGCGGACGGGGTCGCCCAGGATCGTGCCCTGCTTCTGGTCCTTGTCGATGGAGAGCCAGCTCGGGATGCTGCGCGACTCGAGCGCGCCGAGCGCGCCTTCGATGCGCGCCGCCTTCTGACCGCGGGCGGTCAGCTCGATCTTGTCGCCCTTGCGCACCCGGTAGGACGGGATGTCCACCCGCCGCCCGTTCACCTTGAAGTGACCGTGCAGCACGAGCTGGCGACCTTCGTTGCGGGAAGTCACGAAGCCGAGCCGGAAGACGACGTTGTCGAGCCGGCGCTCCAGCAGCGCCATCAGGTTCTCGCCCTTCACGCCCTTCATGTGCGCGGCCTCGCCGACCGTCTTCCTGAACTGTCTCTCGAGGATTCCGTAGATCCGCCGGACTTTCTGCTTCTCGCGCAGCTGCTGTCCGTAGTCGGAGAACTTCGGGCGCCCCTGGCCGTGCTGCCCCGGCGGATAGTTGCGCTTCTCGATCGAGCACTTCTCCGAGAAGCAGCGGTCTCCCTTCAAGAAGAGCTTCATGCCTTCTCGTCGGCAGAGCCGACACACGGAGTCATTGTAGCGTGCCAAGCAGTCTCCTCAGGCGCGGCGGCGCTTCGGCGCGCGGCAGCCGTTGTGCGGGATCGGAGTCACGTCGCGCACGTAGGTGATCTTGAAGCCAGCGGCCTGGAGACCGCGCGCGGCCGGCTCGCGGCCGGCGCCCGGGCCCTTCACGAGCACGCCGATCTGGCGCACGCCGTGCTCCATCGCCTTCTTTGCGACGTCCTCCGCGCAGATCTGCGCCGCGTACGGCGTCGACTTGCGCGAACCCTTGAAGCCGACCATGCCCGCCGACGACGCGGCGATCGTGTTGCCGGCGACGTCGGTGATGGTGATGACGGTGTTGTTGAACGTCGCCTGGATGTGGGCGACGCCGGTCTGGATGTTCTTCCGGACCTTCTTCTTGACCTTCTTCGCTTTGGCTACGCCCATCTCGCGTTCACTTCCCCATTACTTCTTCGTCGCGATCTTCTTGCCGGCGACGGTCTTGCGCGGGCCCTTCCGGGTGCGCGCATTGGTGTGAGTGCGTTGTCCGCGAACGGGCAACCCTTTTCTGTGTCGCAAACCTCGGTAGCAGCCGATGTCCATCAGCATCTTGATGTTCTGCTGGACCTCGCGGCGCAGATCGCCCTCGACCTTGCACTGACTCTGGATCACGTCGCGCAGCCGCACGACTTCGCTCTCGTCCAGGTCGAAGGTCTTGGTGTTCGGAGCGACTCCCGCCTCGTCGCAGATTCGCTCGGCGGACGAGCGCCCGATGCCGTAGATGTAGGTCAGCGCGATTCGAACCGCCTTCTCGCGGGGCAAATCGACTCCAGCGATGCGCGCCATCTTCTAGCCCTGCCTCTGCTTGTGCTTGGGGTTCTCGCAGATCACGCGCAGCACGCGCTTCCTGCGGATCAGCTTGCACTTGTCACACATCTTCTTGACCGAAGCTCTGACCTTCATGACTTCCTCAGTGAGTCCCCGGGACCCGGGTCAGGATCTCGGGACCGTGATCCGTGATCGCCACGGTGTGTTCGAAATGCGCGGAGCGCTTGCGGTCTGCGGTGACCGCGGTCCAGCCGTCCGCGAGCACCTCGACCTGCCAGGTCCCGGCGTTCACCATCGGCTCGATCGCGAACACCATGCCTTCCCGCAGCCGCTGCCCGCGGCCCGGCTTGCCGAAGTTCGGCAGCTGCGGCGGCTCGTGCATGGCGCGCCCGATGCCGTGGCCCACGAAGTCTCGCACGACCGAGAAGCCCGCGCTCTCGACGCACTCCTGCACCGCGGCGCCGACGTCGCCGAGCCGCTTGCCGGGCATCAGCTCGCGGATGCCGATCTCGAGTGACTGGCGCGTGGCGGCGAGCAGCCGGCGCGATTCGTCGTCGACGCGCCCCACCGCGAGCGACAGCGCCGCGTCGGCGTGGAAGCCGTCGCAGATGGCGCCGAAGTCGAGCTTCAGGAGGTCGCCCTCGGCGAGCCGCCGCGATCCGGGAATGCCGTGCACGATCTCCTCGTTCACCGACGCGCACAGCACGGCGGGAAACGGCGGAGCTTGACCCGGGGCGTAGCCGAGGAAGGACGACTCGAGCCCGCGTGCGCGGATCTCGGCGCGCGCGGCGCGGTCGAGATCGCCCGTCGTGACTCCCGGCGCGGCGAGCGCCGCGAGCCGCACGAGGATCTCGCCGACGTGGCGCCCGGCCTCGCGCATCTTGTCGAGCTCGCGCTTGGACTTGATCTGGATCACGCGCGGGCTCCGAGCGCGCGTGCGACGCGCGACGTGATCTCGTCCAGCGGCCCGGCCCCGTCGATCCGCTTCACCGCGCTGCCGTAGTGCGCGAGCACGGGCTCGGTGTCTCGCTTGTAGATCTCGAGCCGCTTCACGACCGCGGCCTCTGTGTCGTCCGCGCGACCTTCGCCGCGCGCGAGGATGCGCCGGCGCAGCTCGACGTCCGCGACCACCAGCGCGATCACGCGCGCCGGCTCGCGGCCCTGGTCGCGCAGGATGCGGTCGAGCGCGGCCGCCTGCGGCTGCGTGCGCGGGAAGCCGTCGAGCACGAAGCCCGGCTTGCAGTCGGGCCGAGTGAGTCGCTGGCGCACGATCTCGATCACGACCTCGTCCGGCACGAGATCGCCGCGGTCCATGATCGCCTTCGCGCGCTTCCCGATCTCGGAGCCCGAAGCGACCGCCTCGCGCAGGATGTCGCCGGTCGAGATCTGCGGGATCCCGAGCTTCTCGACGAGGCGCTTCGCCTGCGTCCCTTTCCCTGATCCGGGCGGGCCCATCAGAATCAAGTTGAACTGCTCGCTCATCGCCCGCCTCGACCGCGCAGCCGCGCGCCCTGCACGAACGTGTCGTAGTTGTGCGCGACCAGGTGCGCTTCCACCTGACCGACCGTGTCCATCGCGACGCCGACGACGATCAGGAGCGCCGTGCCGCCGAAGACGAACGGAACGGCGAACTGACTCTGCAGCAGGTTCGGCAGGATGCAGACCGCCGCCAGGTAGATGGCGCCGATCAGCGTGATCCGGTTCAGCACGCGCTGGATGTACTCCGCCGTGCGCTTGCCGGGGCGGATGCCGGGGATGTATCCGCCGTTCTTCCTGACGTTCTCCGCGACGTCGTCGGGGTCCAGCATGACCCCGGTATAGAAGTACGCAAAGAACAGGATGAGCGCCACGTAGATCGCGTTGTGACCCCAGGTACCCCAACCGAGATAGTCGTTCACGAAGTCCGCGATGCTCTCCTTGCCGCTCCACTGCGAGATCTGCAGCGGCAGCACGAGCAGCGAGGAAGCGAAGATCGGCGGAATCACGCCAGACGTGTTGAGTCGCAGCGGGAAATAAGTCATGCCGCCGGCCATCTGGCGGCGCCCGACGACGCGGCGCGCGTACTGGATCGGGATGCGCCGCTGCGCGCGCTCGAAGTACACGATCACGCCCACGACCACGACCATGAACGCTGCGAGCAGGACCAGCGCGAGCGGCGGCAGCTGATCGGTCCGCACCATGTCCCAGACGCGCGAGAGCGCCGAGGGAATGCGCGTGACGATGCCCGCGAAGATGATGAGTGAGATTCCGTTCCCGATGCCGCGCTCGTTGATCTGCTCGCCGAGCCACATGATGAACGCGGTACCCGAGGCCAGCGTGAGGCCCGTCGTGATTCGAAACGCCCAGCCGGGTGAGAGCACGGTGTTCGCGCCCAGCGCCCCGTTCTCGAGCGCGGTCGCCATCAAGAGTCCCTGCACGACCGCGAGCGCGACGGTGCCGTAGCGCGTCCAGCGCGTGATCACCCGCCGGCCTTCCTCGCCCTCCTTGCGCAGCTCGTCGAG
>JBIOJK010000102.1:0-13067 GCA_044450765.1 Myxococcota bacterium
ACCTCGATCGATTTGCGGTACTCGGCGCTCGTGATCGGGATCGGGTGACCGCCGAGCCAGACCACCAGCGGGACTCCGATCGCGAAGCCGAGCGCGATGCCGAGCAGCGACAGCAGCAGTGACTCGAGCAGCACCAGGCCGAACACCGAGCGCGGGCGCATGCCGAGTGCGCGCAGCACGCCGAACTCGCGCACGCGCTCGAAGACCGACATCAGCACCGTGTTCAGCAGGCCGAACGCGACGACGATCAGAAACAAGCCGTTCTGCAGCCAGTCGCCGACGTCGTTCATCTCCATGAACTGCACGAGGTCGTGCACCAGCTCGGGCCAGGCGAGCACCTCGTAGCGCTGCGCGGGGAACAGCGCGGCGAGGCGCGCCGCGACCGCCGCCTGCTCGGACGGCTCGCGCAGGAACACCGCCACGTGCGAGAGTCCTTCGCCCGCGGCGAGAAACTCCTGCAGCGCGCCGAGGTCGACGATCGCGCCGAAGCCGTCGAGCTCGTCGGCGCCGACGTGGAACGTGCCGACGACGCGGAAGCGGTCCGCGGTCTGCGAGCCGAAGGCATCGGCGGAGAGCACGATCACGCCGTCGCCGAGCGCGACGCCGAGGTTGTGCGCGAGTGTGTCGCCCAGCGCGATCTGCCGCAGCGCCGAGCCGTCGCTCGCCGCCGCGCGCAGCGGAGGCGAGCCGCCCGCCGCGATCGCGCGCAGCAGACGCGAGAGTCCGGCCTCGCGCGCGGCGTCGATGCCGAGCAGCTGCACGCCGCGTCCAGTCGCGTGCTCCGAGTCCGCCGAGATCAGGCCGAACGCCTCGAGCCGAGGCGCCCAGCCGGCGGCGCCGGGCAGCGCATCGAGCCCGGCGCGCTGCTCGGGCGCGAGCACGAGCGCGTCCTCGAGCGCGCGCGAGTCGCGATAGCCGCGCTGACTCACCTGGAAGTGACCCGGGTACAGCTCGACCGCGTTCCCGATCCAGCGCTTCTCGCTGCCCGCAGAGATCGCCAGGTTGATGATCGAGAGCAGGGTCGCGAACACCGCGGCGGCGAGCGTGAGCGCGGTGCGGCGCTTGTTGCGTCCGAGGTTCCGCCAGGCGAGCCGCAGCAGCATCAGCGCGACGCCTCCGACCGGCGCAAGTTCTCCTGCGTGAAGATCGAGTCCTCGAGCGCGCGGTCGAGCGTCGCGTCCTCGAGCGCGACGCGCGTCGAGTGACCCGGCTTGTCGAGCGGGGTCATCTCCCAGACGTGCGGCAGCGGGCGACCCTGCACCAGCCGCACGTCGCTGAACTGCAGCCTGCGCAGCGGCTCGAGCTTCCCGGGCGCGGGCTCGTCGTAGTACACGTAGAGCAGCGGCGCGTAGCGCGCCTTCTCGATGTACAGCTCGAGCTTCGCGAACACGACGGGCGCCTCCGGCTTGGGCCGCAGCTCCAGGAGCCACGCGGCGACCCCGTCGACGTCCTTCTCGCCGACCAGCACTGCGCTGTAGTCCTTCTCGAGCGACGACTCGCGCGCCAGGTCGTCGTTGGTGAAGTCACTGCCCATCCACGACTGGAGCATCATCGAGGGCGGCACCCGCATCGCGCGCTCGACGCGGGGGAGCCAGGTCCAGAACGCGTCGTGGTCGCGCAGGAACGCGGTGCCCTTGTCCTTCGCGGGCTCGAGCACGCGCACGAAGCTGCGGTCGTGCGCGCGGTCGTCCCAGCTGCGCACGACCAGCTCGCGCGTCCAGCGCGGCGTGGTGATCGTCATGCGCAGCTTCATCTCTGCGGTCTTGCCGCGCAGCGCGTCTTCGGCGCGCCGCACGATCTCGGCGGCATCGGGGGAATCTGCGCGCGACGCGCCGGCGGCGAGCGCCAGGGCGAGCGCGAGCGCGGCGGCGCCGCGAGTCACGCGCGGATCCCGCGGCCGAGGATCTCCTCCGCCGCGCGCCATGCGGAGCCGAGCTTCAAGTCGGGACGAGTGAGTCGCATGATCGTGAAGCCCGTGATCACGGCGCCGATCGCGAGCGTCACGTCCTCGGGCGCGAGCGCCCGCAGGCTCCCGTCCGCGACGCCGCGCGCGAGCTGCTGCTCGACGATCGCGTTCCAGCGCTCTTGCTTGCGGTCGGAGCGCGCGCGCACCGCGTCGTCGAGCCCGTCCTGCAGCAGGTGCTGCAGCGAGAGCTTCACCAGCGGCAGCTCGCGCTCGATGTACTCCGGTGTCTGCGCGAACAGCTCGCGCAGCGCCGCCCGCCAGTCCGGGGCGCCCGCGACCGCGGCCGCGAGCCCGGCCTCCGCCGCGAGCGCGCGGTCCATCAGCGCGAGAAACAGCGCGCGCTTGCCCGCGAAGTGCCAGTAGACCGCGCCCTTCGAGAGCCGCGCGCGCGCGGCGATGTCGTCGACCGAGGTCTCGTGATAGCCGCGCTTGGCGAAGCAGCGCAGGGCGGCGTCGAGGATCGCGTCGCGCGACGCCTCGGGCGCGCGGCGCCTCGCCGGCTTGCCTGCTCGTCGGGTGCGGAGCGCGCCGCGGGCCACGCCCGGCACTCTACCGACCGACTAGTCGGTTTTCAATGGGCGCGGCGCCGCAGCAGCGCGCGGGGCGCGCGCCCGATAGGATCTGCCGCCCATGAGCGCGCGCCCGCCGGCCAGGTTCTATCCGGAAGTCGAAGCACAGCCGAGCTTCCCGGCGCTCGAGGAGCGCGTGCTCGCGTACTGGCGCGCGAACCGGATCTTCGAGCGCTCGGTCGAGCAGCGCCCCGCGGGAGAGCGAGGCGCGAACGAGTACGTCTTCTACGACGGGCCGCCGTTCGCGAACGGCCTGCCCCACTACGGTCACCTGCTCACCGGCTTCGTGAAGGACATCATCCCGCGCTACCAGACACTGCGCGGGCGCCGCGTCGCGCGCCGCTTCGGCTGGGACTGCCACGGGCTTCCCGCGGAGATGGAGGCGGAGAAGGAGCTCGGGATCTCGGGCCGCGTGAAGATCACCGAGTACGGCATCGCGCGGTTCAACGACTACTGTCGCACTTCGGTGTTGCGCTTCACCGAGGCGTGGCAAGAGACCGTGACTCGCCAGGCGCGCTGGGTCGACTTCAAGCACGACTACAAGACCATGGACCTCTCCTACATGGAGAGCGTGATGTGGGCGTTCAAGCAGCTCTACGACCGCGGCCTGGTCTACGAGGGCTACCGAGTCCTGCCCTACTCGTGGGCCGCGCAGACACCCGTGTCGAACTTCGAGACACGGATGGACAACTCCTACCGCGAGCGACAGGACCCGGCGATCACCGTGCGCTTCGCGCTCGCGCCGAAGTCCGGCGAGCGGAGCCCGCTCGAGCTCTGGGTCTGGACCACGACGCCGTGGACCCTGCCCTCGAACCTGGCGCTCGCAGTCGGCGGCGCGCTCGAGTACGCGCTCTTCGAGAAGGACGGCCGGCGCATCGCGCTCGGCGCCGCGACGGTCGAGAAGTACGCGGCCGAGCTCGCGGGCGCCACGCGCATCGGGTCATTCCGCGGCGCGGAGCTCGTCGGCCGGAGTTACACGCCGCTCTTCCCGTTCTTCGCGGACACGAGGAACGCCTTCCGCGTGCTCGACGCCGCGTTCGTCGACACCGCTGAAGGCACCGGCGTCGTGCACCTGGCGCCGGGCTTCGGCGAGGACGACATGGAGGCGTGCAAGGCGGCCGAGATCCCGGTCGTGGTGCCGGTCGACGAAGCCGGGAAGTTCACCGCCGAAGTTCCGCCCTGGCGGGGCGAGCTCGTCTTCGACGCGAACAAGCCGATCATCCGCGATCTGCGCGACCGCGGCCTGCTCGTGCGCCAGGAGACGATCGTCCACAACTACCCGCACTGCTGGCGCACCGACCAGCCGCTGATCTACCGCGCGATGACCTCGTGGTTCGTCAAAGTGACTGCCATCCGCGACCGGATGGTCGAGCTGAACCGGCAGATCCGCTGGGTGCCGAGTCACATCCGCGACGGCCTGTTCGGGAAGTGGCTCGAGGGCGCGCGCGATTGGTCGATCAGCCGCAACCGCTTCTGGGGCTCGCCGATCCCGGTCTGGCGCTCCGACGATCCGAAGTACCCGCGCATCGACGTGTACGGCTCGCTCGGCGAGATCGAGCGCGACTTCGGCGTGCGGCCCGACGACCTGCACCGCCCCGCGATCGACGAGCTCGTGCGCCCCAACCCCGACGATCCGACCGGGAAGTCGAACATGCGCCGAGTCACGGACGTGCTCGACTGCTGGTTCGAGTCGGGCTCGATGTTCTACGCGCAGGTCCACTACCCGTTCGAGAACCGCGATTGGTTCGAGACTCACTTCCCGGCCGACTTCATCACCGAGTACGTCGCCCAGACGCGCGGCTGGTTCTACACCATGCACGTGCTCGCGACGGCGCTCTTCGACCGCCCGCCCTTCGAGAACTGCATCTGTCACGGAGTGGTGCTGGACGAGAACGGGCAGAAGCTCTCGAAGCGCATGCGCAACTATCCGAGCCCCGAAGAGGTGTTCTCGACTTACGGCGCCGACGCGCTGCGCTGGTTCCTGTCGAGCTCGCCGATCCTGCGCGGCGCCGATCTGCAGATCGACCGCGAGGGTCAGGTGATCCGCGAGATCGTGCGCCTGGTGCTGCGGCCGATCTGGAACGCCTACTACTTCTTCTGTCTCTACGCGAACGCGGACGGCGTGCGCGCGCGGCAGCGCACCGACGCCGCGGGGGTGCTCGACCGCTACATCCTGGCGAAGACCGGCGACCTGGTGCGCGGGGTCGAGAAGTCACTCGATGCGTACGACGTCCCGGGCGCGTGCGCCGAGGTCGCGGGCTTCATCGACGCGCTCAACAATTGGTACATCCGGCGCAGCCGCGACCGCTTCTGGGCCGAGGACGGCAGCGCCGACAAGGCCGACGCGTACGACACGCTGTACACGGTGCTCGTGCTCGCGCTGCGCGCGGCGAGCCCGCTCCTGCCGCTGATCTCGGAAGAGGTCTTCCGCGGACTCACCGGCGAGGAGAGCGTGCACCTGGGTGACTGGCCCGACGCCGCGCGCCTGCCGGCGGACCCCGAGCTGGTGCGCGCCATGGACCGCGCGCGCGAGGTCTGCTCGACCGCGCTCGCGCTGCGGCGCGCCCACGACGTGCGCGTGAGACAGCCGCTGCGCGAGCTGATCGTCGCCGGCGCCGGCGTCGAGAGCCTGCGCCCGTTCGTCGAGCTGATCGCCGACGAGGTGAACGTGAAGTCGGTCGCGCTCTCCGCGGAGATCGAGCGCTTCGCCAGCTTCAAGCTCCAGGTGAACGCGCGCAGCGTCGGCAAGCGGCTGGGCGCGAAGACGCAGGCAGTGATCGCCGCGGCGAAGGCCGGCCGCTGGAAGCAGGTCGCGCCTGGGACGGTCGAGGTCGCCGGCGAGTCATTGACCGGAGACGACTTCCAATTGCTGCTGGAGCCGCGCCCGGGCGCCGCCTGCCAGCCGCTCGGCTCGAACGACGCGATCGCGATTCTCGACCTCGAGATCGACGAGAGTCTCGCGAGCGAGGGCGTGGCGCGCGACGTCGTGCGCGCGGTGCAGCAGGCGCGGCGGGAAGCGGGCCTGCAGGTCTCCGACCGCATCTCCGTCGCGCTCGAGCTGCCCGACGACTGGCGCGCCGCCGCCGAGCGCTTCCGCGCCTACATCGCCGAGCAGACGCTGGCCACCGAGCTGGCGCTCGGCGCGCCCGCTCCGGACGCCGGCTTCACGACTCACACCGCGGAAGTGAGCGGCGAGTCACTTCGCGTCGCGTTGCGGCGCGCGGGATGAGCGCGGCTGCGGCGCCGCCGGGAAGGCCGCAGCGCCCCGCGTGACACGCGGGAGAACCTAAGGCCGCGCGGGCTCGGCCGGGGGCGGCTTGGCGGCCTCGCTGGCTTTCGCGTCGCCGCTCGGCTTGGGCGCCTGCTCGTCGATCAGCGTCACGATGGCGGTGTTGTTCTGGTCCATGGCCAGGCTGCGCGCCGTGACTCCCAGGCGCCCGCGCGTGTCGGTCTTGACGCCCTTCTGCAGCAGATAGGCGACCACCTCGACCTGCCCTTTCGAGACCGCCAGCATCAGCGGCGTGTAGCCCCGCTCCTCGCGGTTCTCGCGGTCGGCGCCCTTCTCGACCAGGAGCGCGACCGCGTGGAAGCTGCCGGACATGGCGGCGAATCCCAGCGCGCACATCCCGTCGCGGTCGCGCGTGTTCAGATCGACCCCGAGCTGAATCAGGCCCGCGACGATCTTGGCCTTGTCCTCGCTCGCTGCCGCCATCAAGGGCGTGGCCCCGAGATCGTTGGCGAGCGCGGGCCGCGCGCCGCGCCGCACGAGCTCGAGCGCGATGTCATCCTTCCCATCGATCGCGGCCTGAATCAGCGGCGTCCAGCCGCGGTAGTCTCGTGAGTCGGGTGAGATCCCCTTGTCGAGCAGCCGCTTCACTTCCGCGAGGTTCTCGCCCTGCGCCGCCACCGCTGCGATCAGCTCGCCCTCCTCGCGCATCTTGGCGTGCGCCGCGTCCAGGGTCGTCGGATCAGCCGCGAGGAGCTTCGCCCATTTTGCGGCGGCCGCTTGATCGACCAGGACCAGCACATCCCTTCTGTTGCGCTCGTAGGCTTCCGTGATCGCGGTGCGGCCTTTCTGGTCGCGTGCGAGCGGGTCGGCGCCCAGCTTCAGCAGCGTGTTCACCGCCTGGAGGAATCCGCCGCGCGCAGCCAGGTGCAGGGCCGTCTGACCCGCGCCGTTCGCCGCGTTGACGTCGCCGCCGTGGTGCGCGAGCGCGTTCAGTATCTCGGGGGAGCCGGCGGCGGCGGCGCGCATCATCGGGGTCTGGCCCTCGCGGTCGGCGAGCTTCGGGTCGGCGCCTGCGTCGAGCAGAGTGAGAATCAGGTCGTGATCGCCGCGGCGCGCGGCGTGCAGCAGCGCAGTCTCTCCGTTCGCCGCCGCCGCGTTGGGATCGGCGCGCTTCGCGAGCAGCTTCTTCGCGATCTCGTCTTGCCCGCCGCTGGCCGCCTGGATCAGCGCGGTGCGCCCCGCCGGATCGCGCAGACTGACATCGGCGCCGTGCGCGAGCAGGAGGTCGACCATCTCCGCGTGACCCTTGCCGACGGCGTACATCAGCGGTGTCTGTCCGTTCCGGCTCGCGGCATCCACGTTCGCGCCGCGATCGGCGAGACGCCCGGCCGCGGCCACTTGTCCGGAGGCCACCGCGCAGCGCAGAGCGGTCGCGCCGCCGTCGTCCTTCAGCTCGAGCGCGGCGTTCGCATCGAGCAAGAGATCCATCGAAGAGACCCTCCCCTCGGTGGCCGCGAGCATCAGGGCGGTCCGGCCATCGCCGTCGCGTGCGTCGGGGTTCGCGCCGGCGCGCAGCTGGGCGCTCACGGTGGCGTCGTTGCCGCGCGACGCCGCCTCCATCAAGTCCGTGCGCTCGCCGCGCGTACCGCCGCCCGCTTTGCGCGGCGCACGCTCCGCTTCATCGAGCAGCGCGGCGATGCGCCGGAAGCCGCCCGCTTCGGCGAGCTGGCGCGCGGTCTGGCCGTCGCTGCTCTTCAGCGTTGGGTCCGCGCCGGCCTCGAGCAGCGCCTTTGCCACCTCGAGGTTACCGGTGCTCGCCGCGCCCATCAGCGGAGTCAGCTTCTGCGCGCCGCTCGGCGGACTCAGCGCCGCGTGCCGCGAGACGAGCAGCTTCAGGAGCTTCAGGTAGCCGCGAAACGCGGCCTGAGTCAGCGCGGTCCCGCCGGTGTTGTCGACCGCCTCGAGGTCCGCGTGCGCATCGAGCAACACCTGCACGACCTCGATGCGATTGTTGGCGGAGGCGAGGATCAGCGCGGTGCAGCCGTCGTCGTCGCGCGCATCGATCTCGGAGCCATCGGCGAGCAGGGCCTTCACGTAGCGGCGCAGCCCGAGCGCCCCTGCCTGCATCAGCATGGTCCGACCGTGCGGACCGCGCTCGAGCAGGTCGTGTTTGCTGAACAGCGGTCCGCGCGGGCTGCCGGCGAAGACGCGCGCGACATCGGAGTGCTCCTCCTCGAGCGCGACGACGATCGGATCGAGACCCTGCGCATTCGCGCGGTGCACGTCGCCGTGGGCATCGACCAGCAGGAGCGCGATCTCGGCGTCGCCCTTGCGCGCCGCCGCGTGCAGCGCCGTCTCGCCGCCGCCGGCCGCGCGGTTGGGGTCGGCGCCCGCGTGCAGCAGGGCCTCGACCAGCTCGCGGTCGCCGGCGCGCACGACTTGGATCAGCGGCGTCGCGCCGTCCGGGCCCGCGATGTTCACGTCGGCTTTGCCGTCGACGAGCGCGAGCACCACCTTCGAGCGCCCGCGCTTGGCGGCGACCGTCAGCGCGGTGGCTCCGTCGCGCCGCCGCAGATTCGGGTCCGCTCCCTTGGAGAGCAGTAGCTTCACGACGTCGTCGTGACCTTCGAGTGACGCGGCGATCAGCGCAGTCTCTCCGCTGCGATCCGCGGCGTCCGCGTTCGCTGCGTGCGCGAGCAGCACGCGGACCACGCCCTCGTTGCCGCGCGCGGCGGCGCGCATCAAGGGCGTCTGTCCGCCGAGGTCCGGCTCGTCGACCGGCGCGCCCGCGTCGAGCAGCGCCCCAGTGAGTTGTGGGTCTTCCTGCGCGGCGGCGAGCTGCAGCGGGGTGTCACCCCGCAGACTCTTCGCGTGCGAATTCGCCCCGTGCTGCAGCAGCAGGAGCAGCACCTCGCGCCGTCCACCCGCGGCGGCATGCATGAGCGGCGTCCAACCGTCGCGGTCCGCGGCGTCGACCGGGACTCCGCGCGCGAGCAGGCGCCCGACCTCGGCCGCTTCTCCATCGTGCGCCGCGCGCTCGAGCAGGGCGACGTCCGGATCGCTCGCCGCCGCAGCGCCATTCTCCGCACCCGCCCTCGCCAGCGGCGCGGTGAGCAGCGCGAGCACGAGGGCGACAGCGGTGATCCGGCGCATCGTCGTTCCGTATCGGTTGAGGCGCCGCGCAGACTCCGCGCGAGCGCAGGGGCACGGAAGGCTACCAAAGCGCTCAGGGCGAGCGCGCCCCGAGCGCGGCGGACACGGCGTCGCCCACCTGACCCGCCGCCGCCGCGAGCGCATCCCCAAGGGCGTCCGCGATCGCTTTGGGGTCGTCACTCGCGATCGGCCGCCGCACCTCGATGGTGCGGTCGAGCAGCGTCCCGAGCTTCGGATCGGTGAGCACGATGTCGAGCGCCACGCTCGCCTCGTGCGCCGGCGCGAGCAGCTCGTCGAACGCGTCGAGACTCGCGTCGAGCGTGGCCACGACCGGCGACGAGGAGCGCCGAAAGCCGCGCCGCTCGAAGAGCTCGTCCTCGAGCCAGCTCTGCGCGAAGCGCGCCGGAGACTCGGTCCAGCGCAGGAGCTCGTAAAAGCCGATCTCGACGCCTCGGCGCCAGACCATCCGATCGCGCAGATAGGAAGCCGCGCGCACGCGGCGCAGCCGGAGCTGCGGACCGGCGGAGGCCTGCGGCGGGTCGGCTGCCGCGGCGGCGGGCGCGCGCGGCGAGAAGTAGCGGGGCTCGGCCGGCGGCCGCGGCGAAAGACAGCCCGCGAGCAGCAGCGCCGTGAGTCCGACCGCCCAGAGTCGGGAGAGACTCAAGGACGCGGACCCTTTCCCGACTGTGCCGGCGCGCGGCCGCGCACCAGCGCGGCGGGGTCGCGCTCGAGATAGTCGGAGAGCGCGCGCACGGACTCGAGTGTCTCCTGCAGGACTCCCAAGCTGTCGCGGGCGTCCTCCGCGGTCGTGCTGACCTCCGAGGCGAAGCCCACGACGGCGGTGGCCGCGTCGCGGACGTCCTGGGTGGTGGTCGAGAGCTTCGCCGCGCGGACCTCCTGTTCGACGGCGAGCGCGGTGCGCTCGAGCTGCGCGCCCGTCCGCTCGTACTGGTCGAGCACGCGCACGACCGCGCCCTCGCGGGACAGGAGCGGCTCCAGCGTGTGCTGCACCGCCTCGACCGAGTTCGCCAGGCGCAGCAGCGTGTCACTCGCGCGCATGGTCAGCATCGGGAGCTGCATGCCGACGTCCACGGCCGCCTCCTCGATGCTCTTCAGGGTCGAGGGGGTCGAGGGCAGATAGTCGGGGCCCGGGTCGAACGAGAGCTGCTCGACCGGGAAGCGGCGCGAGTCGAAGAAGTCGATCGAGAGGAACTTCACGCCGGTGATGCCCGACGAGGCGAGCTGGATCCGCAGCGCGCGATCGCCGACCTGGGCCTGCTGGAAGCCGGGCTCGGCCTTCGACAAGCCGAGTCTGCGCAGCACGTCTTCGTAGACGAGACTGGTGACTCGCACGTGGCGCAGATCGGACGCGACCGAGATACCCGAGACCGTTCCCACCGACACGCCGCGGAACTTGATCGCCGAACCGACGTCGAGGCCTTGCACCGACTCGTCGAAGTAAGTCACCACCCGGCGGGTGGCGCGGTTCCAGTTGGTCGCGCCGAGCCAGATCAGCGCCGACAGGGCGAGCACCATGCCGGCCAGCACGAACGCCCCGAGCTTCCAGTAGTTGGTCGTGTTCACGCCTGCGCCTCGCTCACCGCGGGCTTGCGGTTGAAGAACGCGACCACGCGCGGGTCGCGGCTGTGGTCGCGCAAATCGGCCGGCGCCCCGAGGGCGATCGGCCCCTTGGCGTCGCGGTCGAGCATGATGCAGCGCTCGGCGATCCCGAAGATGCTGGCGAGCTCGTGCGTGACGACCACCAGCGTCGTGCCGAGTCCCCGGTTCAGCGTGAGCAGTAGCTCGTCGAGCTCCGCGGACGTGATCGGATCGAGGCCGGCGCTCGGCTCGTCGAGATAGACGAGGGCGGGCTCCAGCGCGAGCGCTCGCGCGATCCCCGCGCGCTTCCTCATCCCGCCCGACAGCTCCGCCGGCATGTGATGCTCGAAGCCGCCGAGCCCGACGAGCCGGAGCTTGCTCTTGACCACCGCGTCGATCTCGCTCCGCGGCAGTTCGGTCCAGGTCGCGAGCGGGAGCGCCACGTTCTCGGCCAGAGTCATCGAGCCGAAGAGCGCGCCGGACTGGAAGAGCACGCCGCATTCCGGCTCGCGGGAGCCGAGCCGCGGAGGGTGGCCGTCGACGAGTATCTCGCCCCGCATCGGCGTGGCCAGGCCGATCATGTGCCGAAGCAGGGTCGACTTGCCGCTGCCGCTGCCTCCCAGGATCGCGAAGATCTCGCCGCGGCGGACGGTGAAGTCGATGTTCTCGAGCAGGACGACGCCGTCGAAGCCCAGCGCCACCCCCGACACCCGGATGTGTACATCAGATGTCCCAGGCATAGAACACCAGGGTGAACGCGGCGTCGATGATCACGAGCGAGAAGAGCATCGACACGACCGCGGACGTCGTGGCGCGGCCCACGCCCTCGGCGCCGCCGCGGGTCGCCAGCCCCCAGTTGCAGCCGATCAGCGCGATCGCCACTGCAAACGCGAGGGACTTGATCAGGCCCGTCGCGATGTTCCAGAAGGTGAGTCGCAGCTGTGTCTCGCTGAGATAGGACGTCAGGGTGAGATCGAGCCCGAGAACGCCGACCGTGGCGCCGCCGGCGATCGCGACCGCGTCGCCGATCATCGTGAGGATCGGGATCATTGCGCCGAGCGCGATCACGCGCGGCAGGACGAGATAGGGGAATGGATCGAGCCCGATCGTGCGCAGCGCGTCGACTTCCTCGGAGACGCGCATGGTGCCGAGCTCCGCCGCGAACGCCGCGCCCGAGCGGCCGGCGGCGACGATCGCGACCATGAGCGGGCCGAACTCGCGCGTGACTCCGATCGCGATGCCATCGGCGACGAAGATGTCGCCTCCGTACTTGTGCAAGGCGATCGCGCCCTGGAAGCCGCTCACGAGTCCCACGAGGAACGTGATCAGCGCGACGATCGGCACCGCGTCGGCGCCGCAGCGCTCCATGAGTGACCCGACCGAGGCCCAGGGAATGCGACGCAGGTCGCGCAGCGCGCCGCTGAGCGCGACGACGACCTCACCGACGAACTCGAGACCCCCGCGGGCGAACGCGTAGACCCGGGCGGTGTTGACGCCGATCTGCTCGACGAGACCCGGGGTCACGGGCGCCGCGCGCGGCGCGACGCCCGGCGGGCTGGACGCGACGAGTTCGAGAATCGCCTCGACCCGACCGGCTGCGCCGAAGACCTCGGCCTGCGCGCCGCTCTGGCGCAATTCGTCGCGCAGATCGAGCAGGAGCGCCGCGCTCGCGGCGTCGAGCGAGCGCAGACCCGCGACGTCGAGCCGCACGCGCGTCGACTCGCGCTCGGCGAGCAACTCGCGCATGCGCGCGATCGCCGCCGGCGCCGCGCGCAGTGAGAGTCGCCCGACGAGCTCGAGATCGGCGCGGCCCGGCTCCGAGTCGGAGCGCCCGACGCTCCAGTCGATCGGCGCTGCGGAGAGATTCGCGGTCAGTTCGTCGCCCCCGCCAGCGAAGGCTGCCCAGTCGGTCGCGGAGCGTCAAGGCGGCGAGGTAGGATGCGGCCCTGGGCCTACACGAAGGAGTGCCGCGTGTCCGAAAGAGTGAAGATCGAATTTCGAGACGGAGTCGCGGACGTGCGCATGTCGCGCGCCGACAAGATGAACGCGATCGACTCCGCGATGTTCGGCGCGCTCGGAGACGCGGGCCGCGCGCTCGCAGAGGACAAGAGCGTGCGCGCCGTCGTGCTGTCCGGGGAAGGCCGCGCGTTCTGCGCGGGTCTCGACATGGAGAGCTTCGCGGCGATGGCTGGGCCGCGCTCGGGCGGCGCGGATCCCAAACTCTTCGAGCGCTCGGCGAGCGGCGCGAACCGCGCGCAGCTCGCCGCGTGGGTCTGGCAGGAGCTGCCGGTGCCCGTGATCGCGGCCGTACACGGAGTTGCGTACGGCGGCGGCCTGCAGATCGCGCTCGGCGCCGATCTGCGCATCGTCGCGCCGGACGCGCGTCTGTCGGTGATGGAAGTGAAGTGGGGACTGATCCCGGACATGTCGGGCACGCAGACACTTCGCCGCTTGGTGCGCCAGGACGTCGCGAAGGAGCTCACCTTCACCGGCCGCGTCGTGTCCGGCACCGAGGCGGTGGCGCTCGGTCTCGCGACGCGCACCTCGGAGA
>JBIOJK010000103.1:0-12735 GCA_044450765.1 Myxococcota bacterium
CGGCGCCCGCGTACGCAGCACGCGCTCGAACGTTCCCTGCGCGATCTCGATCAGGAGATGGCGCTGTGTCTCGCGGCTCGCGCCCGACGCAGAGAAGCTGCGCCGGCCGGTGATCTGCAGATACTCGCCGTCGACGACGACCCGCACGTCCTCGCTCGCCACGCCGGCGAGCTCGACGCGCACCACGATCGCGCGCTCGGTCTCGTACACGTCGAGCGCGGGACGCCACGCGTCGACTCCGCCCGGGACGCGCACCGCGCCGGCCAGCGCGCGCTCGAACGCGCGGTCCATCTGTTCCTCGAGCTCGGCGAGCTCGCGCGCGATCTTGCCGCGTTGCACCTGCATTCGCGCTGTCTCACTTCTCCTCGGTGAAGTCCGCGTCGACGACCTGCCCGGCATCCGGCGCGCCGCCGGCGGGCGCGCCGGTCTGCGCCGCGCCCTCGGCCTTGCCGGCCTCCGCCTTGTAGAGCGCCTCCGAGACGGCGTGCAGCGCTTTCTGCAGCTCGTCGCCGCGGGACTTGAGCTCGGGGGCCGCCGCCTCCTGATTCTGGAGCGTGGCCTTCGTCGCGGCGATCGCCGTCTCGAGCGCGTTCAGCTGCGCGACCGGGATCTTCTCCTTGTGATCCCGCACCTGCTTCTCCGCCTCGTAGGCCATCGCGTCGAGCGCGTTGCGCGCGTCGATGCGCTCGCGCCTCTGCTTGTCGTCCGACGCGTGACTCTCGGCGTCCTTGACCATCTGCTCGATCGCGCCCTTGTCGAGGCCGCTCGAGCCCTCGATCCGGATCGACTGCTGCTTCGAGCTCGCCTTGTCCTTCGCCGAGACCGACAGGATGCCGTTGGCGTCGATGTCGAAGGCGACCTCGACCTGCGGCACGCCGCGCGGCGCCGGCGGAAGGCCGTCCAGAATGAATCGCCCGAGCGTGCGGTTGTCACTCGCCATTTCGCGCTCGCCCTGCAGCACGTGGATCTCCACCTGCGGCTGGTTGTCGGACGCGGTCGAGAACACGTTGCTGCGCTTGGTCGGAATCGTGGTGTTGCGCTCGACGAGCTTGGTCATGACGCCGCCCAGTGTCTCGATGCCCAGCGAGAGCGGAGTCACGTCGAGGAGCAGGACGTCCTTCACCTCGCCGGTCAGCACGCCGGCCTGGATCGCGGCGCCGACCGCCACGACCTCGTCCGGATTCACGCCGCGGTGCGGCTCCTTGCCGAAGAAGCTCTTCACGAGCTCCTGGACCTTGGGGATGCGGATCGAGCCGCCGACGAGCACGACCTCGTCGATGTCTCCCGGCGAGACGCCGGCGTCCTTGCAGGCAGTGCGCACGGGCTCGAGCGTGCGCTGGATCAGGTCGTCGACCAGCTGCTCGAACTTCGCGCGCGACAGGCGCAGGTTCAGGTGCTTCGGACCGGACGCGTCGGCGGTGATGTACGGCAGGTTGATCTCGGTCTCGGTCACGGTCGACAGCTCGATCTTCGCCTTCTCCGAGGCCTCCTTCAGGCGCTGCATCGCCATCGGATCCTTGGTGAGATCGACGCCCTGATCCTTGCGGAACTCGTCGACCAGGTAGCGCATGACGCGATCGTCGAAGTCGTCGCCGCCGAGGTGAGTGTCTCCGTTGGTCGAGAGCACCTCGACCGTATTGTCGCCGACTTCGAGGACGCTGATGTCGAAGGTGCCGCCGCCGAGGTCGTACACCGCGATCTTCTCGTCCTTCTTCTTGTCGAGTGAGTACGCGAGCGAAGCCGCGGTCGGCTCGTTCACGAGCCTCAGCACTTCGAGGCCGGCGATCGTGCCGGCGTCCTTGGTCGCCTGGCGCTGCGCGTCGTTGAAGTAGGCCGGCACCGTGATCACGGCCTGAGTCACTGGCTGACCGAGATAGGCCTCGGCCGCGACCTTCAGCTTCTGCAGGATCATCGCGGAGATCTCGGGGGGCGTGTACGACTTGCCGCCCGCCTCGACGGTGGCCAGGTCGTTCTTGCCCGCCGCCACCTTGTACGAGACGAGCTTCATCTCGCTGGTGACCTCGCTCATGCGCCGACCCATGAAGCGCTTGATCGAGTAGATCGTGTTGACCGGGTTCGTGATCGCCTGGCGGCGCGCGATCTGGCCGACCAGTCGCTGGCCGTCCTTCGTGAACGCGACGACGGACGGTGTCGTCCGGCCGCCCTCCTCGTTCGCGATCACCTTCGGCTCGCCGCCTTCCATGACCGCGACGACCGAGTTGGTCGTGCCCAGGTCGATACCGATCACGCGTCCCATTTTTCTTCCCCCGATTCTGGTGTAATTCCTTTTGGAATCGAGCGTTTGCGGGCCCGATTCGAAGGCGCGGCGCAAGCTAGAAGCGCGCCCACCGCTGTCAAGCAAGGTCCAGGAAGGGAAGCTCCCGGACGCGCACGACGAAGTCGCGCTCCTCGTCGACGAAGTGGTCGTTCCAGAAGCTGCGGCCGAAGACGCGCAGCCGGATCCGATTGTCGCCCTCCCGCAGGCCGACGACCTCGCCGGCGGCGCCGTTCTTTCCGACGGTCAGCGAGTCAGTGACGTTCTGGCCGTTCAGCAGGCACTCGAACGTCTCCACGGCCACGCGCTCGCCGTCCGGGAACTCGATCAGCACGTCGACCGCGCCGACCGGCACCTCGAGCGCGTCCGCCGGCGTCTCGACCCGCATCAGCGGCGGGCCGAGGTACGCGAAGCGCGCCAGATCGGCCCGAAAAACCCAGGCGGCTGGCACTAGGACCGACGTCACCGCGAATAGCGCTAAGAATCGCTTCATCTATGTACTTGGACGTCCTCTCGGCTCATGCGCACGCTCGAAGTTGCCGATCAGTGATGCGCAACGAGCGCCACTCTCGGCGCCGTACGCGTGCTGGCGACGGTGCGTTGATCCGCGTAGACTTCGCCGGAATTTCTTAGGTTTTTTCGCGAGCTTCGCCAGCGGGGGGCAGCCGCGGGCGACGCTCAACTGGGTCGCCGGGGGTCGAATTCGAGTGCTTCTCCGTCACGCCATGCGCGCGCTCCAGATCGCGCTCGGGATCGCTTGCCTGGCGGTCGTGTACAGCGCGGTCGTCCCGGTCGTCGGCGCGGCCGCGGTGCCGGCCGCTCGCGTCCCGCCGATCGAGCCACCGCCGGCCCACGACGCCTCGTCGGCACAGTACGGCGTGATCGCGGCGCGCAATCTGTTCCGCGCCCGGGCGGCGGAGGTCGCCGCTCCGACCGAGGATCTGAAGGAGAGTCAGCTGCGGCTCAAGCTGTGCGGAACCTTCGCGGCCTCGACCCCGGAGAAGTCCGTCGCGTGCATCGACGACCAGACCGCGCAGAAGCGGCGCGCCTACCGGGTGAACGAGCAGATCACGGACGGCGTCAAGCTGATCTCGGTCGAGCGCCGGCGCGCGGTGATCGACAACCGCGGCGCACGCGAGCAGCTCACCATGGAAGAGACCGCGTCGGCGGGGGCGATCCTGCCCGGCGCGCCGAAACCGGCGCCGGTCCCGGCCTCCGCGCCGCGACCCGCGCAGAAGCTGAGCGACCGGCTCTCGGATCTGAAGGAGCAGCAGAAGCTGAACGACGTCGTGCGGCCGAAGCTGCAGGACGTTCTGAACAGCGCACAGCTGTCGCCGGTGTACGACGATTCCGGGCAGTTCGGCGGAGTGAAGCTCACGAACATTCGACCGGGCGGCGCGTTCACGGGGCTGGCCGAGAACTCCGTCTGCTTCGAGCTCAACGGCACCAAGCTCGACGGCGTGCAGCGCCTGCCGCAGGCGCTGCTCAGCATGGGCAGCGGTGAGTCGTGTCTGAAGTGCCGACAGCCCGACGGGACGGAGACGGTGCGATGCATCTAGCGCGCGCCCGCCTGCTCGTCCTCGGCGCGCTGACCGCGGCGGCGCTCCTCGCCGCCGGGCCGGCGCGCGCGCAAGCTCCGGCGCCCGCGGGCGAGACACTCGTCTCGCTCGACTTCCAGGACGCGGACATCACCGAGGTGATCAGCACGATCGCCAAGGCGACCGGGAAGAACTTCCTCTACGACGACCGCGTCCGCGGCCGAGTCACCGTCATCTCGCCCGACCCGGTGACGGTGGACGAGGCCTATCGCGTCTTCGAGTCGATCCTCGCGGTGAAGGGCTTCACGACCGTTCCCGCGCCGGGCGGCGTGTTGAAGATCCTGCCGCTGCGCGACGCCAAGGAGAACGCGATCGAGACGGTTCCGGGCGAACGCACCCCCGAGAATCGCGACACGTTCATCACGCGCCTGCTTCCGCTGCACTACGTGAAGGCGGACACGATGAACGACACGCTGAAGCCGCTCGTCTCGAAGGAAGCGAGCGTGATCGCGTACGGTCCGACCAACACGCTGATCATCACGGACGCGTCGGCGAACATCCGCCGGCTCTCGGAGATCATCGACCAGATCGACGTCTCGACCTCGCAGAGTCAGATCAAGCTGATCCCGATCCAGTACGCGGACGCGAATCAGCTCACCCAGCAGCTCGGGCAGATCTTCGGCGAGGACAGCGGCGGCGGGCCCGGCCAGCCCGGCGTGCGGCGGGCGCGGGCCGTCCAGCAGCCGAACCCGGGAGTCGCCGGCGTGCCGGGCGTCGAAGGTGTCAGCGCCGGCGAGAGCGAGCCGAAGTTCATTCCCGACGAGCGCACGAACTCGATCATCGTGATCGCGACCAAGCCGTTCCTGCACGAGATCGAGCGCATCATCGGGCTGCTCGACTACAAGCGAAAAGGCTCGGGCCGCATTCACGTCTACCGGCTGAAGAACGCCGACGCGGACGAGATCGCGCAGACGCTCTCCAGCCTCGCCTCGGGCTCTCCGGGCGGCGCCGGCGTGCGCAGCGGCACGACGCGCACCTCGCTCACCGGGCTGGGCGGGTCGCAGAATCCCGCGGGCAGCGCGCTCGCGGGAATCGTCGGCGGCGGCGGTGTGGCCGCGAGCGCGGTCGCGGAGCTCGGTGACGGCGTGCGAATCACGGCGGACGCGCCGACCAACTCACTCATCATTCAGGCGAGCGCCGAGGCCTTCGCGACGATCTCGGAAGTCATCGAAGCGCTCGACGTGCGCCGGCCGCAAGTCATGGTCGAAGCGCTGATCATGGAGGTCAACGCGACGCCGGACGCCTCGCTCGGCGCCTCGTGGATCACGACCATGGCGACCACCAACGGCAGCACGGTCGGCATCGGCAGCGCGAACGGCAACATCGCCGACTCGATCTCGAACGTCGTGAGCGGCGGGGGCACCTTGAGCAGCTTCGCCGCGGCCCTGCTCGGCAAGACCGTCTCGATCCCCAATCCCAATCCCGATCCCAACGGCCCCGCGACGATCCAGGTGCCCTGGATCCGGGCGATCATCACCGCGGCCGAGTCACAGGACGACGTCAACATCATCTCCGCGCCGACGATCCTCACCGCCGACAAGAAGGAGGCGGAGATCGTGGTCGGGCAGAACATCCCGGTGCCCACCTCGCGCCTGCAGGCGGCCGGAACCACGACCGATCCGAACAACCCCTTCCAGACCTCGCAGAACATCGCGCGCCAGGACGTCGGCGTGACCCTGCGAGTGACTCCCCAGATCAGCGAAGGCGACACGGTCCGGCTCACCGTCTTCCAGGAGATCAGCGAGGTCCAGAAGCCGAGCGTCGCTGACGCCGCGGCAGCCGCATCGCTCGGTCCGACGACGACCAATCGCAAGGTCGAGAACACCGTCTACGTCCGCGACGGCGAGGCGGTGATGATCGGCGGCATCCTGTCCGACGTTCAGGAAGAGACCGAGAGCAAGGTCCCCTGGCTCGGCGACATTCCGATCCTCGGCTGGGCGTTCAAGGGAACCACCAGCTCGGGGCGCAAGATCAACCTGCTCTTGATCCTGACTCCGCGCATCGTTCGGGACCCGGAAGACCTCGAGCGACTCACCGTCGAGAACCGCGAGCGCTTCAAGTCCTCGTCCACCGGCGCGCTCGATCTGACCGACCAGCAGAAGGAAGAGCGGCGCAAGGCGCTCGAAGCCGGAATTCCGCTGCCGATCGACCCGAACCCGGTGCGCCGCGAGCTCGAGCGCCACGACGAGCGCTACCCGGTCGAGACACTGCCCGCGATGCGCGAGCAGTCGATGGAGCGCGAGAAGG
This sequence comes from Myxococcota bacterium, assembly GCA_044450765.1. Lineage (GTDB taxonomy): Bacteria > Myxococcota_A > UBA9160 > SZUA-336 > SZUA-336 > VGRW01. Next base: position 6,121 of record JBIOJK010000103.1, read on the forward strand.
CCCGCGAGCAGGAGATCGAGGCGCTCAAGAAGAAGGAGGCCAGCGGCAGCTATCTGGTTCAGGTCGCCCACTTCAGCTCGGCCGAAGAGGCGGTCGCTCTGCTGCAGAAGCTGATCTCCGAGGGCTACGACGGCACCGTCTTCTCGCAGAGCGCTCAGGGCGAGACGACTCACTGGGTGCAGCTCGGCCCCTACACGAACGAAGCGAAGGCGCAGAGCATCGCGCGCGATCTGAACGCGTCGCGCGGCATGCAGGCGCTGGTCGTGGTGGAGCCATAGCATGTCCAGTCCGCTCGAGCTGCGCAGCGCCCTCCTGAAGCACACTTCGCTGAGCGAAGAAGGGCTCGCGCAGGCTCTGAAGAAGCAGGAGCAGTCCGGCCGGCGACTCACCGACTTGCTGCTCGAGCTCGAGCTCGTGCCCGAAGGCGAGCTGCTGGGTGCGCTCGCCGCCCTGTACGGCATCCCGACGCGCGAGACACTCGTGCCCGAGGAGATCGACGCCGAGGTGGCGACGCAGATTCCGATCTCCTTCGCGAAGCACCACCACCTGCTGCCGATCAAGCGCGACGGCGCGCGCCTCGAGGTCGCGATCTCGGATCCCCTGCTGACCGATCCGCTCGACGACCTGCGCATGATCTACGCCGGTGCGCGCTGCGAGCCGGTTCTCGTGACTCGCCGCGCGATCCTGAACTGCATCAACCACGTCTACGACCAGGCCTCGAGCGCCGAGGACGTCGCGGAGGAGTTCAACGACTCGGAGCTCGCGGACATCGCGTCCGAGCTGATCTCGGAGCCCGAGGACTTGCTCGATTCGAGCGAGGAAGGCGCGCCGATCATCCGGCTCGTCAACTCACTCCTGCAGCAGGCCGTGAAGGAGCGCGCGAGCGACATCCACATCGAGCCGCAGGAGAAGGACCTCGTCGTCCGCTTCCGCGTCGACAACATCCTGCACGAGCCGATTCGCGCCCTGCCGCGGCGCATGCAGCAGGCGATCACCACGCGTATCAAGATCATGGGGCGGCTCGACATCGCCGAGAAGCGGCTGCCGCAGGACGGCCGCATCGTGCTGAAGATCGCGGGCCGCGACTACGACGTGCGCCTCTCGACCCTGCCGACTCAGTACGGGGAGCGCTGTGTGCTCCGGCTGCTGCCGCGCACCCAGGAGCTGCTCTCGATCGAGAAGATCGGCCTCTCGGTGCGCCACCAGGAGACGCTCCGAAAGCTGATCCGCCGCAGCAACGGCATCATCCTGGTGACCGGTCCCACCGGCTCGGGCAAGACGAACACGCTCTACGCCGCGCTCGCGGACATCAACAAGCCCGAGCACAACATCATGACGATCGAGGACCCGGTCGAGATCCGGCTCCCGGGCATCAGCCAGATCGAGGTGAAGTCATCGATCGGGCTGACCTTCGCCGCGGGGCTGCGGTCGATCCTGCGCCAGAACCCGAACGTGATCCTGGTCGGCGAGATCCGCGACCTCGAGACCGCCGAGGTCGCGATCCAGGCCAGCCTGACGGGTCACCTGGTCTTCTCGACCATCCACACGAACGAGTCGGCCGGCACGATCACCCGACTCATCGACATGGGCGTCGAGCCGTTCCTGATCGCGTCGTCGCTGGTCGCCGCGATCGCCCAGCGCCTGATCCGCATGCTGTGCAAGCGCTGCCGCGAGGCCTACACGCCGGGCGACGAGGAGCTCGCCGAGATCGGCCTGCGCCGCTCCGACGTCGCGGCTCACACGCTGTACCGCGCGAAGGGCTGCGTCCACTGCAATCACACGGGCTACCACGGGCGCACCGGGATCTTCGAGATACTGCTCATCGACGACACGATCCGCAGCATGATCACGCGCGGCGTCGATTCGAAACAGATCCAGGATCAGGGCATCCGCCAGGGCATGCAGACGATGCGCATGCACGGTGCGCGCATGGTGCTGGAGGGACTGACTTCGGCCGCCGAGATCCTGCGGCAGACCGAAGAGGAGGCCGTCGCGGCGCTCGATCCGCAGGCGGCCTGAGTCGCAGCCGTTGCCGGTCTATCGCTACAAGGGCGTCGCCGCGGGCAACCGGGCCGTGGCCGCGTCGATCGACGCGGACAGTCTGCGATCGGCGCGCGCGAAGCTGCGCGCCGACGGAATCTTCCCCACGGAGATCCTCGAGGGAAAGACGCGCGGCGAGGCCGCCGAGCTGCTGAGCCGGCTCCAGCTGCCCGCGCTGCGCCGCATCCCCGACCTCGACCTCTCGATGTTCTCGAGTCAGCTCGCGACCCTGATCTCCGCGGGCTTGCCGCTCGTGCAGGCGCTCTCGGCGCTCACCGAGCAGGTCGAGCGCGAGCGCTTCAAGGCCGTGATCGGCCGAGTGCGCGAGTCCGTGAACGAGGGCACGTCGCTCGCGGAGGCGCTCTCGCTGTTTCCGCACGTCTTCGACGAGCTGTACTGCTCGATGGTGCGCGCGGGTGAGTCGTCGGGCGCGCTCGCACCCGTGCTGCAGCGCCTCGCCGAGTACGTCGAGAACCGGATGGTGCTGCGCAACCAGCTGATCAACGCGATGATCTATCCGGTGCTGATGCTGGTCTTCAGCGCCGGCGTCGCGGGCGTGTTGCTGGTGAAGGTGATCCCGAACATCACCAGCATGCTGCGCGACATGAAGCAGGAGCTCCCGCTCGCGACGCGCGTCGTGATCGTGATCTCCGACCTGGTGACTCACTACTGGCTGCCCGTGCTGATCGCGATCGGCGCCGCATTCCTCGTCTGGAGCCGCGTCGTGCGCACCGAGGCGGGCCGGATGCGCTGGGACGCCTTCACTTTGCGGCTGCCGATCTTCGGCCGCTTGATCCGCTACGTCGCGATCGCGCGCTTCGCCCGCACGCTGGCGACCCTCTCGGCCGGAGGCGTGAGCATCGTCCCGGCGCTCGAGATCTCGAAGGCGGTCGCCTCCAACGCGGTGATCGGGCGCGCGATCGACGACGCGAAGGATGCGATCACGCGCGGCTCGTCGATCGCCGGCACCATGCGCACCAGCGGCCAGTTCCCGCCGCTGGTGACTCACATGATCTCGGTCGGCGAAGCGTCGGGCGAGCTGCCGTCGATGCTCGGCAAGCTCGCGGACACCTACGACGACCAGGTCGAGAACGCGCTGCAGCGCCTGCTCGCCCTGCTCGGCCCGATCCTGCTGATCTTCGTCGCGCTCGTGATTCTCACCATCATCCTCTCGACCCTGCTGCCGCTGATGAACATGACGTCGGCGCTGTAGGGCACCCCCAAAGGAGACCCGCAATGAAGCAAGAGAGACAAGACGGATTCACCCTGCTCGAGATCATGGTCGTGGTGCTGATCATCGGGCTGCTCATGACGGTGCTCGCCACCAACCTGTTCAAGCGGCTCGGCGGCGCGCAGGCGGACATCGCGCGCCTGCAAGTCACGAAGCTCTCGCAGCAGCTGGAGCTCTACAAGCTCGACAACGGCACCTACCCGAGCACCGACCAGGGGCTCGAGGCGCTGGTGCGCGAGCCCACCGGCGAGCCGCGCGCGCGGCGCTACCCGGCCGGCGGCTACGTGACTTCCAAGGATCTCGAGGATCCCTGGCACAACGCGTTCCACTACGAGCGCCCCGGCAAGAACAACACGCAGAGCTTCGACATTTACACCTACGGCGGCGACAACCAGGCCGGTGGCGACGGCGAGAACGCCGACATCGGCAACTGGGAAAGCTCCACCGCGCAGCGGTGAGCGAGTGACTCGCCGCGCGGACGCCGGCTTCACGCTGCTCGAGCTCCTGGTCGTGATCTTCCTGATCGTGTTGATCACGGGCGTGTTCGCGACCTCGATCGGCGGCGGCTTCGGCGTCCACCTGCGGAACTCGTCGCGCAGCCTGGCGGCGGAGCTCGAGTACGTCTCGCAGCGCGCCGTGACCACCGGGCGCACGCAGCGGGTCGTGGTGGATCTCGACCACCAGGTCTACCGCGCCGAGATGCAGCTGCCGCCCCCTCCCGAGCCCGACGAGACACTGCCCACCCACGCCGAGGGCTTGAGTCTCGCGCCGCCGATCGACACGCAGGAGTTCGTGCCCGTCGACGCCAGCATCGGCGAGTGGCACGCGCTCGACGACGCCGAGGACGTCGCGATCCGCCTGGTCAAGCTCGGCGACGAGTCGCGAAACGCCGGCGCGGTCGCGATCGGCTTCTCGAGCGACGGCAGCTCCGACCCCGCCGAGATCTGGCTGCGGGACGGTCACGGCTACGACGCGCGTATCCGCCTGATCGCTTTCACCGGCGAGATCCGCATCGAGGAGCCCGAGCTTGCGGCCAAGTAAGCAGCTCGGATTCACGCTGATCGAGGTGCTGGCCGCGGTGCTGATCGTGAGTCTCGTGTTCGGACTGCTGCTCGAATCCGTGACTCGCAACCTCAAGGACCTGTCGCGCGCGCGCGCCGAAACCCGCTCCGCGGAGCTTGCCGAGGACAAGATCGCCGAGCTGCGCGCCGAGCTCGAGACGGGAGAGAAGCTCGACGACGGGGTGACCGAGGGCGTCTTCAACTCGCCGGATGACGACATGCACTGGCAGGTCGGCGTGGTGCCGCAGAAGCTCGCGCTGCCCGCAGACTACAAGGGGGAGGTCCCGCCGTCGCCGCTGTTCTCGGCGGCGAACGAGCCGCCGCAGAAGCTCGCGCCGGGCCAGGAGCCACCCCTGCGGCTGATCGAGGTGCGCGTCTTCGCCAAGGACGTCGATCCGGCGAGCGTCGACCCCTTCGTCATCCTGCTCACGACCCCGCCAGACCCCGCGCGCATGCAGCAGGTCCAGCAGCAGCAGGCCACCGACCCGAACGGCGCAGCCAAGGCGACGAGCGGCGGTACTCCGTCTCAGACGACTCAGCCGCAGACTCCCGCGATGGGCGGCCAGACCGGGCAGCCGCAGTGAGTCAGTCGCGGGCCGCCGGCTTCACCTTGCTCGAGGTTCTGGTCGCCGTGTTCATCATGGCGATGGTCCTGACGTTCGCGTTCCAGGCGTACCGGGGCATCGAGAACGCGTATTCGCGCGTGGGCACCAAACCGAACCGCGATCGGGCGGCGCGCGTCGTCCTCGACCGCCTGGAGCGCGAGCTCGTCGGCAGCGTCATGGTGCAGCGCGAAGACGGCGCCGACCCGCTGCTCCATCCGTACCTGTTCGTCGGGCAGCTGAAGCCGTACGCCGAGGCCGAGGGCGACACGATCCGCTTCGTGACTCGCACGCCGCTCCGGGCGCCCGGTGCGCCGCCGGTCTCCCTCGAGGTGGTCACTTACGGCGCGGTCCCCTCGCAGTCCGGCCCCGGCCTCGCGCTGCTTCGCCAGGCCGAGCCCCTTCCGCCGCAGCTCGTCAAAGACGTGGTTTGGGACAACCCCGACGTCGTCGCGGACAACGTTGCGGTCTTCATCGCGCGCTACACCACGGACAGCCAGCAGGGGGCCGAGACCTGGGACTCGACGGGCGCCGAGAGACTCGACCAGCTTCCCAAGTCACTGATCTTGACCGTGTCACTCTGGGAGACGGACGCGGCCGGCCAGCCGACCCTCGGCCCGGAGTTCTCGCGCACCGTCGACCTGCCGGTCCGACCGTTCCGCCTGTCTCCGGGAGGCGCGAAGCAGAACAACGAGTGCGGCGAAGGCATGTCGATCAAGCAGTGCGTCGACACCTTCTCGCAACAGCTCGCGCAGTCGAGCCCCTCGCTCCAGAGCGCGATTCGCGACGCGCAGGCGCAGGTCCAGGACAAGTGCTGGAGCGCCGAGCAGCCCTCGCCCGCACTGCAGCGTCTGAAGGTGCTGATGGGCGGTATCTCGGGCTTCGACTCGGGACAGTGCAAGTGAGTCGCGCGGGCACAGAGAGCGGCGAGGAGGGCATCGTCCTCCTGCTCGTCTTGGTCCTGGTCGTGGTCGCGATCTCCACCGCGTACGCGATGAGCAAGACCTCGCTGATCGAGGTGCTCTCGACCCGCCAGCACGCACAGCACACGCGCGCGGACTTGCTCGCGCGCTCGGGCATCGCGCTCGCCGAGCGAGCGCTGCAGGACGACCTGATCGAGGGCACCGACATCACCCGCGCGGTCGAGTCGGATCTCGATGCCTGGGCCGTGCTCTCGCGCGAAGAGATCGAGCTCCCCGGAGGCGCGCTGCTGCGCGTGCGCGTCCACGACATCGGCACCAAGATCGATCTGAACGCGCTGATCGACCCGGACGGCAAGCGGATCGGCGAGTCGAGCAAGAACTTCCTGAAGGCGGTGCTGTCGCACCTGCGCGACACATCGCCGGCGTTCAAGACCCTGCCCCATCTCGGCGACCAGGACATCGACGAGCTCGCCGATGCGATCCTCGACTGGATCGACAAGGACCAGGAGACACGCGTGGGCACGCCCGAGCAGGAATACTACGTCGACATCAAGAAGGCGAAGTCGCCGCCGCTCAACCGGCCGGTCTTCTCACTCGACGAGCTGGCGCCCGTGCCGGGGCTGGATCCCTTGGTGCTCGAGGCGCTCAAGGCCTACTTTACGCCGTACCCGATGTTTCCAGAGGACGGGGGAGGCGTGAACCTCAACACCGCGCCGGCTCACGTGCTGGGCCTGATCTATCACGGCGTCGGCGAGGAC
>JBIOJK010000104.1:0-12457 GCA_044450765.1 Myxococcota bacterium
CCGCCGGGTTCTCCGGAGGAGCACTGGAAGCTCGGCGAGTGACTCGCTGCCCTGGCTGAGCCCGGCGCCCGGGCAGAGCCCCAGCGCCCTCGGATACACTGCCGCGGGCCGGTCGGGTGTGCGGCGGAAGGAACGGGATGCTGCAGAGAGAGGTGGAGCTGGTCGAATCGGTGCGAGACCTGGCGCGCAAGAAGTTCGCCGAGCGCGCGGCGCAGGCCGACCGCGAGCGCCGCTTCCCGCGCGAGAACATGGACGAGCTCGTCGCGCTGGGCGTGCACGCGCTGATCCTGCCGCAGGACATCGGTGGGCTCGGGATGGGCGCCGAGGCGCTGGTGCGCGTGATGGAGGCGATCGCCTGGGCAGACGCCTCGACCGCGGTGGCCCTGAACATGCACGTCTTGATCGCGCACTTCCTGCGCTTCATCCCGATGTTTCCACACGGCGCGCGCGTGATCGAGGACATCGCGCGAGGCGGCGCGCTGATCTGCGGCCCGGGCTCGGTGCCGACGGGCGATCTCGACAACCGCAAGAGCGGCTTCCGCGTGCGCGAGGCGGGCGACCGCTGGATCGTCGACGGCAAGGCCGGCTTCGCCTCGATGAGCGAGGGCGCGACGTACGTGATGCTCGGCGGCTGGATCGAGGGCAGTGAGTCGCAGGAGCCGCGCGCGCTGATCGCGATGCCGCGCAGCGACAGCCCGGGCATGCGCAATCTGCGCAACTGGGATGCGATGGGCATGCGCGCGACGGCGAGTCATGACATCGAGTGTGTCGGCCTCGAGATCCCGCGCGACGAGGCGTTCGTCGCGCCGCTCTCGCTGCTGCGCGAGGGCCAGCGCAGCCTCGGGGTCGAGGCGCAAAAGGTTCGCTCCTGGGGCGCGCTCGGCATCCTGGGCATCTGGGTCGGGCTGGCGCAGGCTGCCTTCGAGTTCACGCTCGAGTACGTCGGCAAGCGCCACGGGTATCTCGCCGGACACAGCCAGGCGGGCGGAGAAGTCGGCTACCGCTCCGACGAGGCCTGGGCGCAGGTCGCGATCGGGCGCATGGATCACTGGCTCGGCACCGGGCGCGTCGTGCTCGACGACACGCTGCGCAGGCTCGACGGTCCGTTCGACGACGTCGCGCAGTTCACGCGCCACATGGTGCGCACGGTCTATCACCTGCGCCGCATGAGCGAGGAGGTCGCCGGCGACGCCATGCGAACCTGCGGCGCGCACGCGTACGTGACTGGCTCGCGCCTCGAGCGCATCTACCGCGACATGATCGGCGGCAACGTGATGGCCTGGAAGACCGACCAGCTCGTGCACATGCTCGGCCTCGCCTCGCTCGGGCGAGAGATCACGCTCGCGGGGCCGGCGGGGACCTGAGTGACTCTCGCGGCGCGGCTGCGCGGCGTGAACCTCGGCGGCTGGCTGGTGCTCGAGAAGTGGATGAAGCCGAGCCTATTCGCGGGGCTGGCCGCGACCGACGAGACGACCTGGTGCGTCGAGCTCGGCCGCGACGCGCCGGCGCGCCTGCGCGGACACTGGGACAGCTTCATCACGCGGAAGGACTTCGCGTGGCTCGCCGCGGTCGGCGTCAACGCGCTGCGCATCCCGGTCGGTCACTGGATCTTCGGGCCGCCGGTTCCGTACCACGCGAAGTACGGGGATCGCGCGTACCCGTTCGTCGAGGGCGGAATCGACGTGCTCGATCGGGCGCTCGACTGGGCCGGGGAGCTCGGGCTGCGCGTCGTGCTCGACCTGCACGCGGCGGCCGGCTGTCAGAACGGCTTCGACAACGGCGGCATGCAGGGCGTCTGCGAGTGGCACACGCGCGAGGAGTATCTCGCCCACACGGTCGACGTGCTGGGCCGGCTGGCCGCGCGCTACCGGGAGCGGCCGAGCCTGCACGCGATCCAGGTCCTGAACGAGCCGAGCTGGGACGTGCCGACGGAGCTGCTGAAGGGCTTCTATCGGCGCGCCTACGACGCGGTTCGCGCGCACTGCCCGCCCGAACGGGTCGCGGTCGTGTTTCACGACGGATTCCGCTCGCACCGCGAGTATCTCGGCTTCTTCGAGCCGCTCCGGAACGTCGTCTACGACGTGCATCGCTACCAGTGCTTCTCGCGCGAAGAGCTCGAGATGGACATCGGCGCGCACCTGCAGCTCGCGGCAGTCAGCTGGAAGGACCAGGCCGACGAGATCCAGCGCGAGCTCGGAGTGCCCGCGATCGCCGGAGAGTGGAGCCTCGGGCTCGACCTAGAGGTGGTGAACCTCTTCGCGCAGGGACCGTTCGTCCACGCGCTCGAGCGGATGGACGCCTTCCAGGAGCTCGTCGCCTACCGCGGCTACGCCGCCGCGCAGATCCTCGCGTTCGAGCACTATCTCGGCTGGTTCTTCTGGAGCTATCGCACCGAGACGGCGCCCGCCTGGTGCTTCCGCGAGTGTGTCGAGCGAGGCTGGCTGCCGCCGCGCTTTCAGTGAGTCGCCGCGCCGGTCCGCTCGAGCACGATCTTGCGCGTGTAGAGCCGCTCGAGGCCCGGGCTGAAGCTGATCGCCAGCACCGTCGCGTCGGGCAGCTCGCGGTGCAGCATCTCGAGGATCAGCCGCTCGCCCTTCGGATCGAAGGCGTTGGCGGCCTCCTGCAGGAAGATCCAAGCGGGGCGCTGCAGCAGCACGCGGGCGAAGCCCAGCCGCTGCTGGTCGCGCAGCGGCAGCACGCGATCCCAGTTTTCAGCCTCGTCGAGCCGGCGCGCGAGCCGCGAGATTCCGGCGCACTCGAGCGCGTAGTGAATCGCTCGGGCGCCGAAGGCGTCGGCCGGGGCCGGGTAGCAGAGCGCCTGGCGCAGGGTTCCCTCGGGCAGGAACGGCCGCTGGGCGACGAGCGCGAAGTCGCCGTCCTTGGGCAGCAGCACGCGCCCGCTGCCCCACGGCCAGAGCCCGCCGATCGCCTTGAACAGGCAGCTCGTCAGCGCCGGGTCACCGGCGATCAGCACCCGCTCGCCGCGCTGGACCTCGATTTCGAGATGCTCGAGCAGGATCCGGCCCGACGGCTCCGCGATGCCGAGATCTTCGATCCGCAGGCGGCGGTCGTCGCAGCGGCCGAGCGCGATGCGCCGGCCGCCGGACGCGCTCGCCTCCTCGTCGAGTCTCTCCAGATCCTCGTGGAGTGACAGGACGCGGTCGGCCGAGGCGCGGCAGCTCGCCAGCTCACCGACGCTGTTGACCGGCCAGGAGAGCGCGGAGGTCAGCTGCTGGAAGGCCTGCGCCGCCTGCATCAGCGTGCCGAGCGACATCACGCCCGCGATGTACCGGGGCGCCGCGACCAGAATCGGGAAGACCGGCAGGAGCCCGCCGTAGCCGGTTCCGAACGAGGCGAGGCCCATGTAGGCGAGTGACTGGCGGTCCCACATGCGGACCAGCTCCGCGAAGCGTGCCGCGGCGCCCGCGCGCTCGATCGGCTCGCCGCGAGTGAGTGCGATCTCCTCGGAGTGCTCGCGCGCGCGCGCGAGGCCGAAGCGGAAGGTCGCCTCCGCCGACTGCAGCGCGTTGGTCGAGCGCACCAGCGGGCGGCCGAGCATCCAGCCGAGGGCGGTGCCGGCTCCGGCGTACAGGAACGCGAGCGGAACCAGGTAGCCCGGCACCTGGATCGAGGTGCCCGAGACGCTCATCGAGCCCGACACCGACCAGAGAATCGGGATGAACAAGCCGAGCGAGAGCAGCGAGTAGACGAGCGTGTGCGCGAGCGCGATCGCGCTCTCGGTCGCGATGCGGATGTCTTCGGCGATGCGCTGGTCGGGGTTGTCGTGCTCGCCCGCGCTGAACAGCAGCTGGTAGTGCCGGCCACCCGCCATCCAGCGGGCGATCAGCCGTTCGGTGAGCCAGGCGCGCCAGTCGAGCTGCAGCCGGCGCTTGACCAGCAGGTGAGCCGCGGTGACACAGATCGAGGTCGCGAAGATCAGCGCGAACACGGCGACCTGAACCAGCACGCCGCGCACCGAGCGCTCTCCGAGCGCATCGAACAGATCGCGGTTCCAGTAGTTGCCCCACACCGTGAGCCCGACCTGCGCCACGGTGAGCAGGAACAGCAGCGAAGTCACGCCGCGGGCTCTCCACTTCCGACCGGCGCTCCAGTACGGGAGCGCGAGGCGCAGCATCTGCCGCGCGAAGCGGAGACGCGGGCCGGGCGGCTTCGTGGGGATCGGCCGAATGGACGAGATCGTAGCTCAGCGCCGCGCCGGGCACGCCCGTCGACCGCCGCGCCTGTATGCTGCGGGCATGGTGACTCCGCAGCCCTACCGTTTCTACGCCGCCGAGATCTCGTACTTCTCGGGCAAAGTGCGCCCGATGTTCCGCTACAAGGGCATTCCGTTCGAAGAGTGCGCAGTCACTCCCCAGGCGTATCGCGACGTCATCCTGGCGCGCACGGGGCTCGCGTTCATTCCCGTGGTGATCACCCCCGACGACGTCGCGCTGCAGGACAGCAGCGAGATCCTCGACGAGCTGGAGCGGCGCTTTCCGCTGCCGCCGGTGTATCCACTGACTCCCGTGCAGCGGATCGCCGCACTTCTGATCGAAGTCTACGCCGACGAGTTCGGGGTCCTGCCGGCGATGCACTACCGCTGGAGCTTTCCCGAGAGCGAAGCCAAGGCGCGCGCCGACTTCGCGGCGGCGACGGGGGACCCCGCGAGCGCGGGCCCGTTCGCCGACCGCATGAAGGGCAGCCTGCCCATGCTGGGGGTCGTTCCCGAGTCGATCGCCGCGATCGAGGCGCACACGCGCGAGCTGCTCGACGTGCTGTCGAGCCACTTCGCGAGTCACGACTTCCTGCTGGGCAGCCGCATGTCGCTCGGCGACCTCGCGCTGCTCGGTCCACTGTACGCGCACTTGTATCTCGACGCCGTACCGGGCCGCCTGCTGCGCGAGACCGCCCCGCGCGTCTGCGCGTGGATCGAGCGCATGAATCGGCCCACTCCGCGCGCCGGCGAGTTTCTCGCGGACGACGAGCTCGCGCCGACGCTGCTGCCGCTGCTGCGCCTGATCGGCCGCGACGCCGTGCCGTTCCTACTCGACGACCTGCGCGCGTTCGAAGCCTGGGCCGACGCGAAGCCGGCCGATCTGCTCGAGCCGCCGCGCGTCGTCGGCACGCACGAGACGTCGCTGCGAGGGGGGCGCTTCCGGCGCGCCACCAGCTCCTACACGGAGTGGATGGCGCAGCGGCCGATCGACGCGCTGCGCGCGCTGCCCGCGTCAGCCCGACGTCGGGTGCAAGAGACCCTGGCCGACACGGGCCTGCTCGCGCTGCTCGACCACGCGCCTCGCCACCGGCTCGGAAAGCGGAAGTTCAGGCTCGCCTTCGAGTGACCGCCCGCCGGGTCTGGTCACTCCCAGCGCGCCCAGAAGTCGGCCGTCGCGTGATTCACCAGGCGAGTCACGAGTGTCTCGCGCGCGTCGTCCGGCGAGTTCGTGGTGACGTTCGAGAGGCCGCGGCTCGTGAGGTCGGCTCCGGCGATCTCGGCGCGCGCGCGCGCCGCGTTGCTCCAGACCGTGGCGCCGCTGCGCGTGTCGACGATCCGGGTGTCGAGCGAGCCCTGGAGCTGCGCGGAGGCGCTCGCGAACACGGCCGAGGGATCGAGCGCGACCTTGGGCGAGACGCGCTGTGAGTCGAGCGTGCCCAGGATCAGCGCGTCGACGTGATGCTTCTCGCCGATCGCGCGAACCGCGTCGGCGTCGAGTGCCGTGCGGCCGAGCTCGGCGAGCAGCTGGCGTTGGTCGCCCAGCTCGAGCACCGGGGTGCCGGGCTGGGCGGACTGCAGCGCCGCGAGGAACTCGCGCGTCGCGAGCGTGCCGGTCACTTCATTCCCGGGACTCGCGAAGTCGACCAGCCCGAGCGTGCCGAGCCGGGCGAGGTCGACGCGCGGGGGGACGCGAACTTGCGGCCGCGGCGTGGAGCAGCCGCTCGCGAGCGCGCTTGCGACGGCCGAGACCAGAAGAGCGATGTGCAGCTTGTGGCGTTGGCCCATGCAGCGAAATCGGTATTGCCCCCGGGCCGCTTGAGGCCCGGGGCCCTATCTTGCTCGGCCGGGGTGGCGCCGAACCCGGCGAAACCCGAACGGCTCTTGCCGGTTGAAGAGAGTGATGGAGGTGCGCGATGCGCAAATCAATCCTCGGCGTCTTCGCAGCGTCGGCGCTGCTCTTCCTGATTCCCGCCACGAATAGCCAGGCTCAGTCGCACGGCGGCTGGCACGGCGGAGGCGGATGGCACGGGGGCGGCGGCTGGCACGGCGGTGGAACGAGCTTCTACTTCGGCCTCGGCCCGCTCGGCTGGGGACCGTGGTGGGGCGCGGGCTACTACGGGCCGGGCTACCCGGCGTACTACCCCGGCTACTACCCTTACGGTGGTTACGGCGCGCCGGTCGTGGTCCAGCAGCCGGTCTACACACAGCAGCAGGCGCCGCAGCCGCTGCCGTCGGGCTACTGGTACTACTGCCCGAGCGCGGGTGGCTACTATCCGAGCGTCCCGAGCTGTGATCAGCCCTGGGTGCCGGTGCCACCGTCGCCGCAGCAGTAGCGGAGACACACCTTCGCTAGAGTGCCGCGGCCGCATGAAGTCACTGGCCGCCGTGCTCATCCTGCTCTCGACGATGGCTCACGCCGGCGACTCCATGTTCGAGGGGCCGCTCGGAATCAGCGAACAGCGCAGCGCTTCGGGCACCGCCTGGCAGCCGGACTCGACGCCCATGAACGCGGTGCACTTCATGGCCGACGACTGGATGCTGATGGTCCACGGCCTCGCGTTCGCAGGCTACGACTACCAGAACACGCGGCGCGGCGGGGATCAGCTGTTCTCGACGAACTGGGGCATGGCAATGGCCGAGCGCGAGCTCGCGGGCGGAGAGCTCGAGCTGCGCGGCATGCTCTCGCTCGAGCCCGCGACGGTCGGGCGCGACGGCTATCCGCTGCTGCTGCAGAGCGGCGAGTCACTCGGCGGCAAGCCGCTCCACGACGTGCAGCACCCGCACGATCTCTTCATGGAGGTCGCGGCGGACTACCGGCGCGCGCTCGGCGACGACGTCGGCTTCGAGCTGTATCTCGCGCCGGCCGGCGAACCCGCGCTCGGGCCGCCGGGCTTCCCGCATCGCCGCTCGGCGATGTCGGACCCGGTGTCGCCGCTCGGCCATCACTGGGAAGACGCAACGCACGTCAGCTTCGGGGTGATCACCGGCGGGCTCTTCACGCGCTGGGGGAAGCTCGAGGCGTCGTGGTTCAACGGGCGCGAGCCGGACGAGAACCGCTGGGACTTCGACATCCGCACGCCGGACTCGTACTCCGTGCGGCTCGCGCTCAACCCCACGCCGGAGCTCTCGGTGCAGATCTCCGGGGGCCATTTGAAGAGTCCCGAGAAGCTCGAGCCGGACGTCGAGCTCACGCGCGTGACCGCCTCGCTGACTCACAATTTCGCGTTCGGTGACGAGGGGAACGTCGCGACCACCTTCGTCTGGGGCACGAACTGGCCGACCGGCGAGCCGAGCACGCCCGCGTTCCTGCTCGAGACGAACGTCGAGCTCGACCGCCACCACACGCCGTTCGCACGGCTGGAGTACGTGCGCAAGACCGGGCAGGATCTGGCGCTGCCGCAGTCACTCGCCGACTCGCAGTTCGGCATCGCCACCGCCACGCTCGGCTACGTGTACGACTTCGACGAGATCGCCTCGGTCGTGCCCGGAGTCGGCGGCGCGGCGAGCTTCGACGTCTACGACGGCGGCCTCGCGCCGTTCTACGGCCACACGACCGGCTACGGCTTCCAGATCTTCTTCCGCTTCAGCGCGCCGCGGATGTGATTGAATACCGCGCGCCACGTTCGAGTCCCCACTCTACACTTTGCCTAGGGGCACGAGGGGCAGGAGGATCTCTGTGCGGAAGCTCGCCCCGGTGCTGCTCGTGACTGGCGGTCTGCTGCTGTGGGGCAGCGCCGCCCGCGCTGCGACCATCGCGTCGGCCTATCTCGTCGACGCCAAGAGCTTCGCCGGCAACGTGAAGGCGGGGGATACGCTGACGTATCAGCTCTCGACCTCGCCGACCTGCGACTCGGTTGCGCAGGAGATCCCGGTGGTGGTCGGCACGCCGGCGTTTGTCGTCGAGAAGCTGGCCCAGCAGAAGCTGAAGGGGCAATCGCACGCCCCCAGCGCGGTGTTTCGACTCATCGTGCCGCTGGCCGGGGTCAACCTGGTCGGCCCGCTCTTCCTGCACGTCGCCGGAACCGGCGTCAACGGCGAGCCGAGCGGCTGCCAGGCGATGCCCAGCGGCCCGACCGGACCACAGGGACCGCTGGGACCGCCCGGGCCGCAGGGCGACGCCGGACCGCCGGGCGGCCCGAGCCCCGACCTGACGGCGCTGGGTCTGCTCTCGGCGCTCCATTCCTGCGCCGGCTGCTATCTGCCGTCCGAGGATTTCTCCGGGCTCAAGATCGCGGGCGCGTACTTCATGGGCGCGACGCTGAATGACTCGAACTTCTCGAACGCGATGCTCTCGTCCGCGCAGTTCGACGGCGATCTGCAGCGCGCCGCGTTCACGAACGCGAGCATGCCCGGCGCCACGATCAGCGGGAACGCGAGCAGCGCCGATTTCTCGGGAGCGACGCTCTCGGGCGCGGTGCTGTCCGGCACCTTCGACGACGCGAACTTCGCGAACGCCACGCTGACCGGCGCGAGCTTCAGCTCGTCCTCGGTGCTGGACGCGAACTTCGCGCACGCGATTCTGAACAACGCGACCTTCACCACGTCGGTCTTCTCGGGCTCCAATTTCAGCTTCGCCTCGCTGCGCAACTCGAGTGGCCTGGTCGACGTCTGCATCCCGTCGCACGCCTGCACGTTCCCGCACGCCGATCTCACCGGCGCGACCGTCGTGGTGAACGTACAGGCGACGACCGCCGCAGCCGGCAAGGCCGACTTCAGCGACGCCGTGATCGGCGGCGCGAAGTTCACGCTGGTGGTCGACGGCGGCAGCCCGCCGCCGGGGACGGGCGACCTGAGCCGCGCGAACCTGGTCGCCTCGACGGCCGACATCGAGGGCCCGAACGTCCTGCTCTCGGGCGCGGATCTCGCGAGCGCGACCCTCTCGCCGTTCGTGATCCTGAACGGCTCCGTGCTCGACGGCGCGCAGCTGAACGGCGCGAACCTGCGCAACTGCACGATCACGCTGCGCTCGTCCGTGCCGGTCACGGCGGCGCCGACGTGGACGAACGCGAATCTGGCCGGCGCGCATCTCGACAACTGCCTGCTCACCGGCACGCTCGGCACGCCGCAGAACGCCGCCAGCGCGACCTGGACCGGCGCGACTTGCCCGGACGGCAACCACGCGTCCGGAACGACACCGAGCTGTGTCGGCCACTTCCTGGACGCTCCGACCCCGTAGATCGCCTCGCGAGTCATCCGGGCTACAGACAAACTCCGCGAGATCGATCACACTGCGAGTGTCTGCCATGAAGGGCGCAAGGTCGACTCTGGCTCTCGCTTCCGCGCTGCTCGCGCTCGGCGCGCTGGGTGCGACGCGGGATCCCGGGGTTCGCGTGCGGCTCGACCTCACGCGCTTCGAGCTCGTCGCCGTCGACGGGCGCCGGCCGAACGAGCCGATCGTGCTGCCGATCGCGACCGGGTCCCCGGCGCATCCGAGCCCGCGCGGTCACTACTCGCCGCACGAGATCGTGCGCAATCCCGGCTGGCAGCCGGGCGCGCAGGCGCGGGCCTGGGGCGCCGAGTCGATGGACCCGTCCGACCATACGCCGATGGGCGTCGCGAAGATTCCGCTCGCCAGCAACGGCTTCGCGCTGCACGGCGGCGCGAACCCGATCCTGGTCGGAAAGCCCGTGTCACTCGGCTGCGTGCGCCTGTCCGACGCCGACATGCTCTCGTTTCTCGACTGGCTCGATCGGGCCGGCGCGCTCGCGCCCGCGCGCCCCTCGGACAACGGCGAGGTGCACCAGAAGCTTCGCCGCCCGGTTGCCTTCGAAGTGCGCTGAGCTGAGCCGCACCGCGGGCTCGGCCGACCTCGGGGCGCGCGCCACCCGAGCGCGAAACGACGCCACTACGGAGCCGAGCAGACCCGCGTCCCCGCGGGCATCCGGAGGGGCAACGAGATGCGTTCGCGACGTTCGATCGACTGGTGTGTGCTGGCGACCGCCGCCGCGCTACTGCTGGCGGGCCCCGCGCGCGCCTTCCCGATCCTCTTCGACCGGACCGGCGCCAACAGCGGATACGGCGTCTCGGCGGCGACGGCGAGCGCGGTCGAGGCCGCGGGCTTCCGGGTGATCGAGGGCGCGTCGGTGTATCCGGCGTCCTCGCTCGACCTGCAGATCCCGGCGCCCGACGTGCTGCACGCCACGGTTCAAGCGCACCCCTCGGTCGCGAACCCGACGACCGCGCAGTCGCGCTGGAGCGTGACCGATGGCGGCAAGGCGCCGCTCGACGACGCGTGGCTCGTGTTTCTCCGGCCAGTCACGTACACGCCCTCGAAGGTCGGCATCGATCTGCAGCCGGGCGGACGCTGGGCGCTCGTCGAGGTCTCGGTCGGCGACGGCGATCCCTACTTCTACCCCGCCGTCTTTCTCGGCGACGCGAACTCCGGCGCGGTGGTCCAGTTTCTGATGAATCACGTCGTTGGCGAGAAACTCACCCAGCAGGGCTCGAAGCTCTTCCTGCCGCAGTACAGCGTCGGGGTTCTCGAGGGCGTTCCGCTGCCCGAGCCGGCGGCGCTGGTGATTCTCGCCGCGGCCTTCGCGCTGGTCGGCGCGGTTCGGCGCGGGAAGGACTGACGCATGCGCAGACTGATCGCTCTCGCCGTCCTCGTTCTGCTTCCGCCGTTCGCCCGCGCTTCCGACGAGAGTGACGTTCTGCGCGCGCGCGGAGTGGCGCTCGCGGCGCAGGGCAAGTGCGACGAAGCGCTGCCGCTCTTCCAGCGCGCGCTCACCGCGGATCCGAAGGAAGCGCGCGCGGCGCTGCTCGCGGGACGCTGCCAGATCGCCGCGAAACAGTACGCGGAGGCCGAGCAATCACTTGCCGAAGCGACCCGCCGCGATCCGGAGCTCGCCGGAGTGCCGCTCGAAGTCGCGATCGCGCGCTATCACCAGGAGAACTACGCCGGGGCGCGCCAGGCGCTCGAAGCCGCGCGCGCCAGCTCGGCGGGTCAGGCGCGCTTCGAGCTCTACGACGGCCTCGTGCTGCTGCAGGAGAAGAAGCGCAGCGAGGGCATCGCGGCGCTCGAGCGAGCGCGCAAAGCGGATCCGTCGCTCGTCGAGCCGACGGCCTCGTACTTCGAGGGACTCGCGCTCGAGAACCAGGGCTCGAGTCACGAGGCGCAGGAGGCGATGAGCCGCGTCGTGGCGGACGACCCGACCGGCCGCTGGGGCGACGCCGCGCGCGGGCGACTCGACGACTGGTCGCGCTCGCGGTCTCGCGACTACTGGGCCGAGGCCACGGTCGGGATCGAGTCGGACAGCAACGTGGTGCTGCGCGGCCAAGGCGTCGAGCTGCCGAGCGAGATCGGCGACAAGTCGGACGAGCGCGCGATCTGGCACGTGAACGCCGGCTACCAGTTCCTGCGCACGCCCGACTGGGGCGCCGGCGCGATGCTGAGCTACACCGGAACGGCTCAGTTCGATCTCACCCAGTTCAACTACCACTACCCGGTCGCGACCGCGTGGGTCGACCGGCGCATCACCGAGAATCTCACCGCGCACCTGCAGGGCGACTACGCCTACGGCTGGGTCGACGACAAGCCGTGGGTGAGCGAGGTCGCGGCCACGCCGGCGCTGATCTACACCTGGGCGAAGGCCACTTACACCCGGCTGTTCGGCCGCTTCGCGTTCAGCAACTACTACTTCGATCCCGACACCAGCGCGGCCTACACCGTGCCGCCCGGCCTCAACCTCGCCGACGCCCGCAACCGCGACGGGCGGGCCGAGCAGGTCGGCCTCGAGCAGGGCCTGCCGATCGACGTGATCCACACGCAGCTCACGGGAACGGCGTACTTCACCCGCTATCACGCGGAGGGCAGTGAGTACTCGTTCCGCGGCACGGGCGCCTATCTGGCGAGTGACACGCAGCTCCCGTGGAAGCTCTCGCTACAGCTCGGCGCGGGCTACACGTACCGCGGCTATCTGAATCCGACGACGTTCTCGGACGTCGCGCCGCCGAACAGCAACATCCGCCACGACCACATCGTGGACACCGACGTCGGCCTCGAGCGCCCGATCTACTACGATTGGCTGCTGGGCTCGCTTCGCTGGCACTATACGAACAACGCCTCGAACGTCAGCGTGTTCGACTACGACCGCAGCATCGTCGGCGGCTATCTCACGTTCCGACTTCCGTGACCCAGGAGGGAATCATGTCGCATCGAACGATCCTCGGATTCATCGCGGCCGTCGCGCTCGCCGGCGCCGCGCGCGCGGACGCGCCCGCCGCTCGCGTCGTGGCGCTGCA